>CAYVQU010000015.1:0-47695 GCA_964453155.1 uncultured Anaerolineales bacterium
AAAATCATCTCGAGCTTCAACTCACTTGTCTAGACCTAAGATGCGTTTGCCCTGACCCTTGGGGCGTTTGCTCCTTTACCCCTGATAGACTTCGCGATATGATCTGCTGAATGCTTTGTGCGGGACTTTATGCCGAGAGGAAATCATTTGAATTCAAAAGCCATCCCCTTCATTGTGCTGCTTGGAACCCTATTCGGGGCCACCCTGGTGGTCTCGCGGTTTAGTGTCGGCCAGTTTGCGCCAACGACTTATATTGGCCTGCGGTTCACCCTGGCCAGTTTAGGTTTCGTGTTGGTTTATGCCCTAAATATCGGCGGGCGAACCTGGCCCAGAGACCGGGCGATGTGGCAGCGCAGTGTGCTAATCGGTATTATTGGCACTGCCATTCCCATGACGGGGATTGTTTCCTCGCTGCAATATCTTTCCAGCGGGTTGTCATCGATCCTGATCACAGTTAACCCAGCAATCACGGTTTTATTGGCCCACTTTTTTTTGACGGATGAACGCCTTAGCCGTCGCAAAAGTATCGGCGTTCTCCTGGCGCTGAGTGGGGCAATTCTGTTAGTGATTCTTGGTGAAACGGGGCTGCCCGATGTGGGTCAAGCCAATCCCATTGGCTATATTTTGATTACAGTCGGGATGATCTCCAGTAGTTTTTCCACAATCTATGTGCGCAAAAATATGCCCAGCGATAACCCGTTTGATGTCACCGGCATTCGGATGTTTACCGCCGCCCTGGTAATGATCCCGGTAGCCTATTTGATTGATGGATTCGACCTAACTCGGGTCAATGGGCAGGGGGTCGCTGCCCTGATTTTTGCGGCCCTAATTGGCACCTTCGCCGGATTTTTGCTCTCCTTTTACAATATTCAACGGTTTGGGGCAACTGCCGCAGTCATGACTTCCTATGTTGTCCCCGTGGTTGCTGGCTTGATCGGCGTGTTATTCCTAAATGAGCAAATCACATGGGGAATGGGCGCCGGGATTACCCTCATTGTTTTGGGAGTCTGGCTGATCAACCGCCGCCCACCCGATTATCGGGTGATGCCGGTTTCTGGGGCGGATTGAGAGTCGTTTGAACGCGAGCAGGTTTGATTGCTAATCAATTCCATCCAACCACTACCCCATTAAATTCTCGTAAACAAATTGAGCCTATCTGTCAGGGGAGATTTTATATGGCATAATGAGACCAGAAAGGTAGTAATTCATTATGCTGCGCCAGCTGTGGGCTAGAACTTCAGGTTACTTTTACCGTCCGATTGTGCTCATTCGGGATTATGACCGGCAGAATTTGCGCGCCGATGCCTTGGCTGGATTGACGGTTGCCGTAGTCCTGTTGCCCCAGGCAATTGCCTTTGCCATGATTGCCGAACTGCCGCCTGCAATGGGGTTGTATACGGCCATCATAACGACTATTGTTGGGGCCCTGTGGGGGTCTTCCAATCATCTTAATACCGGCCCAACAAATACGACCTCCTTACTCGTGCTATCAATTTTGCTGCCACTGGCTGAAGTGGGGAGCGAGCGGTTTTTAATTGCAGCCGGTTTAATGGCGGTTATGGTGGGGATTTTTCAGATCGGATTGGGTGTGGCCCGCTTGGGAATGTTAGTCAACTTTGTGTCCGACTCGGTGGTAATTGGCTTTACGGCTGGAGCCGGGGTCTTGATCGGGGTTAACCAGTTACGCCATCTATTCAGACTTGATTTTCCGAGTTCATCGAGTCTGGTCACGACTTTGCAGCGGGTATTTGACAACCTACTTACCATGCACCGCCTGAGTTTTTTGATTGGCGCGGGGGTGATTTTTGTGCTGATATTAATCAAGCGCTTTGCACCCAAATTGCCGGGCGCTTTGATTGCAATGGTCCTCGGGGCGGGGATTGTGGGAGTTTTCCGCCTGGACTTGCAAGGGGCGATCGTAATTGGCGAATTGCCCCGCAGCCTGCCACCCTTTACAAACCTCCCAATTTTTGACTTGGAATTGATCGGCCATATTTCAACTGGTGCCTTAGCGGTGGGAGCCATCAGCCTGGTCGAGTCGATTGCGATCTCACGTTCGATTGCCAGCCAATCGGGACAGCAGCTCGATAGTAATCAGGAGTTTATTGGGCAGGGATTATCGAACCTTCTGACAGGATTCTTTTCTGGGTATGCCGTTTCAGGATCATTCACCCGCTCAGCGGTTAATTATGCGGCCGGCGCGCGGACTTCGGTCTCGAGTATTTTTTCGAGCCTGTTTATCATCCTGGCGCTGCTTATGCTGGCTCCGCTCGCGGCTTATGTGCCGCGGGCCGCACTAGCAGGCGTATTGCTGGTAACGGCGTACAGCATCATCGATCAAGAAGAAATTGCGCGGATCTGGCGTGGCACTCGCGGCGATGCCATGATCATGGTGATTACTTTTGTATCCACGCTGCTTTTGCCCCTCCAGTTTGCGGTTTTGGTGGGGATTTTGATATCTCTGACGGTCTATATCCTGCGAACCAGTGTGCCCCGCGTCGTGGCAGTAACCCCCGCCAAAGAGTTCACCCATTTCACCCACCGGCCTAATGCCCGGCAGTGCAGTCAACTCGCGATTCTCGATATCCTCGGCGATTTCTATTTTGGTGCGGTCAGCCATGTGGAAGAAGCCATTCGCGCCCATCTGTCCGCCCATCCCAGCCAGCGGTTTCTCTTGCTGCGGATGTACAGTGTTGATCAGATTGACATCAGCGGGGTTCATGCGCTTGAGAGTATTGTCCGTTCATTGCGCGCCCGCGGCGGAGATGTTTTCATGATGCGGACTCAAGACCCCGTCCTGGAAGTCTTCAAATCAACCGGGTTCTACGACTACCTGGGCGCGGATCATTTTCTGGCCTATGGCGATGCGATTGGACATTTGTTTTATCGGATTCTGGATCCGACCATTTGCATCTATGAGTGTACCGGCAATACTTTTTTAGAGTGTCAGAATCTCCCCAGGAGAACCAAGCTTCCGGGGGGAATCTCCATCCCAACCGAGATCCCTACTGGAGAAGTTGAAACCATCCCTCCCCTGGACTTGTGGGGGGCCCTCCACAAACGGAATCCCCCCATCGTGGTGGACGTTCGCGAGCCGCGCGAATTCCAGCGCGGGCACATCCCTGACGCAAAATCCATGCCCTTATTTGAATTACTCACTAATCCCTCTGACTTGCCGCGCATCCGGCCAGTAGTGCTGGTCTGTCGCTCTGGACGGCGTAGTGCCCGGGCCGCCTTCAACTTGAGCAAACGCGGTTTTACGAACCTCCAGATTGTGGCCGGTGGTATGGTCGCCTGGGAAAATGATGGACTGCTGACGGCGATAGAGTTTTAGTGGGGCAGATCTCAGACCTATCCCCTACGAATGATGTTGAATATAAAGAGCCATTATGAACGAAAAAATCTCTCCCAATTTAGGGCTTGATATCGTCCGAGTTACCGAAGCTGCGGCCTTGACTGCCAGCCGTTGGATGGGGCTAGGCTTGCCCGATCAGGCCAGCCAGCAAGCGGCTTATGCCATGTCGGAGGCTTTCAATACCCTTAATATTGATGGCTACATTGTCGTTGGTGAAGAAGGCAAATACGGGCTTCATACTTATCTCGACAGTGGGACCCATGTCGGCACCCGCCAGGGACCGCTGCTCGATGTGGTTGCCGACCCCATTGACGGCCAACTGCTGCTCTCCCACGGACGGCCAAATGCTATTGCGGTCGCCGGGGTCGCACCGCGCGGCACAATGTGGTCACCGACTCACGCTGTCTATATGGAAAAAATAATTGTGGATCAACTGGCTGCGGAGGCCCTGGTACCCGAGTGCATGGACGCCCCCGCCGCCTGGACATTGGCCCTGATCGCCCGGGTGAAAAAGAAAAAGATCAGTGATTTGGTCGTTTTTGTCCTCGATCGCCCGCGCCATCAAAATTTGATCGAAGAAATTCGGACGGCGGGTGCCAGGATTATGCTGCGCTCACAGGGCGACATCTCGGGCGCCTTGATGGCTGCCAGTCATGATGTCAACGTCGATGTTTTGATGGGAGTCGGGGGGATTTCTGAAGGGGTGATCTCGGCCTGCGCGGTAAAATCACTGGGCGGGGCCATGTTGGGGCGGTTATCCCCTCAAAGCCCAGAAGAATGGGCTCAGGTGGAGGAGCAAGGCCTGGATATGCAGAAAATTCTAAGATGTTCTGAACTGGTATCTGGCGAAGACATCTACTTCGCGGCCACAGGCATCACCGATGGGGTTTTGCTCGATGGTATCCGCTCTCACGGCAAGCTCGCGATTACCGAGTCAATGGTCATCCGCTGCAAAACGGGGACGCGGCGGGTGATCCATTCGGAGCATTTGTTGGGGGTTGAATAAAACAGTAGGGCCACAGCATGCTGTGCTCCTACAAATATCTTATCGAAAATCTTTCATCTGCACGACCTTTTGCTCTAGTCGCGCTTCTTCCGCCGCAAACGCCATTAGATGACTTTCCAGCGAAGTTCGGGCAGTAGTGAGAGCGGCTGATTCGTCATTGGCTTGCAGGGCCTTGACAAAGGCGGCCATGAGCCGGGCATCCCCGCCACCGTGGCCGGAGCGATCTGTGGGGGAGGTATCTATTTTGGTCGTTTTATCGCTAAAGTGCTCGTGGATTTCAAGCCACGAACCACCCAAACCGAATTGAGCCAAGAGTGTGCCCTTCGTTCCCTCGATGCGGGTGGTGCGGCCTTCGAGGTGGGAGTGGCCCTGCATGGTCAACGTCACCGAGGTCCCGGCCTCGAATTGCATGCTGACGACCTGATGATCAACGACATCGTTATCACAGTGATACACGCAGCGACCGTAGGGCCCCTCTTGTAGCGCAGCTAGCACATTTTCCGGGGTGGCGTCGTTGGTGATCGTTGATCCGGGCCAACCGCGGTATTCGGTGATTAATTTTAGATCTTCTTTAAAGTTCGCCAGGAATTTGATCAGTTGGGGGTTCTTGAGATGATTTTCGATGGCCCAGCGGTCAAACCCGGTGCTGGTCGCGGCCATATCCCGCCAAATCGGCGTATTCTCAATATAGATGAAGGGAGTATAATAACGGCAGGAATCGGCTGCCGCACAGCCGTCCAAACAGCGTTTGGGCGCGCCTGTGGGGGCATTTTCGGGACGATAATGGCGCAAGCCGCCGACGCTGTTCAAAATTTCGGGCCGGTCATCTAATAACCAGATCAAAATATCCAAATCATGGCAGCATTTCGCCAGGATCATCGGCGCACTTTCGGCCGTGTTGCGCCAATTGCCGCGCACAAAGCTGTGGGCCATATGCCACCAGGTCACATTTTCCCGGTGGGAGAGGTTAATGACGTCGCCCAAAACACCCGAATCGATCACATTTTTGAGCTGCGTGAAATGTTCAGTATAGCGCAGGACATGGCAAATATGCAGTTGACGGCCCAATTCTTCAGCTGTATTGGCCAATAACCGACATTCTTCGGCGGTAGGCGCCATCGGCTTTTCGAGCAAGACATCGTACCCGGCTTTGAGCGCCGCCAGCGCGGGCTCCGTGTGCATTTGGTCTTGGGTGCAGATCAAGGCCGCCTGCCCGTATTGGGGCTTTTCCAAGAGGGGTTTCCAGGTCTCAAACTGATTTTCGGCTGGAATCTGGTGCAATTCCGCAAACCGCGCCCGCCGTTCGGCATCAGGTTCGGCTACCGCCACAAATTGGAGTTGCTCAGGGTGTGCCAGGGCGTAGGGGGCGTAAGAATTCATCCCGCGGGCGCCGGCGCCGATGAGTGTGGCTTGAATGGGTTGGGTCATGGGTTTCTCCTGGGGGTGAGTTGTGGGGTGCAGGTTGAGGGTTGAGGGTACTCACAACCCCCAACCCGTCACCCTCCCCCCTCAACTCCTCAGTTTCGCAATCGTCACACCCTCGCCGCCTTCTTGCTGTTTGCCGCCTTCGTAGGAGCTGACATGGGGGTGATCCTGTAAAAATTCGCGGACGACGGCCCGCAGCTTACCGGTCCCTTTGCCGTGGATGATCCGCACCCAAGGGAGTTTGGCGAGGTAGGCATTTTCGAGATAGCCGTCGAGGGTGTCGAGGGCTTCGTCGGCGCGTTTGCCGCGCAAATCTAATTCAGTGCCGGGGGATGGATGGCGCTGAACAGAGGCGCGTTGCTTACCGCTGATGGTGGTGGTCGAACCGGATTTGATTTTTTTCTTGCCCGGTGATGATTCTTTTTCGGATGTTTCGGGGGCGTCATCATCTCGGTAAGGATGCCCGCCCTTGAGTTCCAACTCGTTTAGCCGGGCCCGAATCCGCAGCACGCCAATCTGGACTTCGGCCTCTTCAGCGCTCAAAGCGGTAACAATGCCCTCATTCCCGAGAGACCGCAATTTGACCTTGGAGCCGAGTTTGATCGGTCCCTCAACCGGAGCAACATCAGGCACTCGACGTTCGACCGGTTCGGCGACTTCATCTTCGAGTTCTTCGATGGTCTCTTCGACGGTTTTAAGGATGGTCACCGATTGATTGTGTTTTTTTAGTTCCTTGCGGATTTTGCGCAGTTCTTTTTGAATAGCTTTGATCTTCTCTTCGGCCTCTTGCCGGGCTTCTTCGAGTAATTCGCGGCGTTCGTCCTCAACTTTATCCAGCCGTTCCGAGAGTTCTGCCCGAATCGCGGCGGTTTCTTCGCGGTCTTGTTCGGCTTCCATGCGGGCGGTGCGGGCGTAATCGCGCTGACGGTGGATTTCGTCGAGCAGGTCTTCGGCCCGAACATCGAGGAGGTTGAATTCGGCCCGGGCACTGGCGATGATGTCCTCGGGCAAGCCCAGGCGTTCGGCGATAGCGACCGCATTCGAACGGCCGGGGAGGCCAATCGTCAGGTGATAGGAGGGCTGCAGGGATTCGAGATCGAATTCAACCGAAGCGTTGACCACCCCAGTAGTGGAATGGGCATAAGATTTGAGTTCAGGATGGTGAGTGGTCACCAGGGTCGTGATGCCCCGTTTCAGGAGTTTATCCATCAAGGCTCGAGCCAGGGCGGCGCCTTCTTGGGGATCGGTCCCCGCCCCAAGTTCGTCTAAAATGACCAGCGTGCGCGGCGTGGCAGCCTCCAAAATCCGGATGATATTGGTGATATGCCCCGAAAACGTCGACAGTGACTGCTCGATGGACTGCTCATCTCCAATATCAGCGTAGATGTTCTCAAACATGGAGATCATCGAGCCGCTTTGGGCCGGGATATGTAGTCCAGCCTGCGCCATCAGGGCCAGCAAGCCGACGGTTTTGAGAGTCACGGTTTTGCCGCCGGTGTTGGGGCCGGTGATGATCAGAGCGTAAGTCTCGGGGTCGAGTTCGACGTCAATGGGGACGACGGTCTCTGGGTCGAGCAGGGGGTGGCGGGCCTCCCGGAGCTGAATCGTGACTCCAGGGTGCAATGACCCAACCGGAACGTCGTCAGGTTCAATTTCATCTTCAACGGGTTCTTTGAAAGGGAGCAGCGCGGGCTCGAAGGCATTCAAATCTTCCGCATATTTGGCACACGAAAAAGCCACATCCAGGTCGGCAATGGCATCCACCATTTCCATCAACACGGCCGCATACTGCCCGATCTGGGCACAGAGTTCGGCCAGCACCCGGCGGATTTCGTCGCGTTCGGCCAGGAGCAGTTCGCGGTATTTGTTATTGGCCTCGACGACGCTCAATGGCTCTACGAATAAAGTCGCCCCCGACGCAGATGAATCGTGGACCACGGCCTTGATCTTGCCCTTAAAATCGGCCCGCATGGGGATCACATAGCGGCCGTCGCGCTGGGTGACGAGATTGTCCTGGAGATAGGGGGCGATGTTGGGGTTGGAGAGCATGCCCTGCATCCGACTGAGTAGGCGGTCGTGCTGGACGCGCAGATCGCGGCGGATGGTGGCCAGTTTCTCGGAAGCACTGTCGAGGACTTCGCCCCTCTCGGAGAGGGTGTTCGAAATGGCCGTCACCAACCCGAGGGGCGGCGGCAGGCGCAATGCGATCTCGCTAATATGGGGGAAGTGGTCGCCCTGTTTTTCGAAAATTCGACGCAGGCTGCGGGCCGCGACCAGGGTGTATTTGATATCCAGGAGCTGATTGGGTTCGAGGACCACGTGCCGGGCGGCGGCTTCGGCGTATTCGCGCACATCACGGGCTCCCCCGATGGTCGTGTCCGGTCGGGAGGCGAGTAGCTTGAAGGCTTCGGCCGTCACGGCCTGACGGCGGCGGGCTTCATAAATATCGGTGGTCGGCTGCAGAGCCCGGGCTTTCTCAGCGGAGGCCTGAAAGGCACAGTACCCGGCCAGTTGGTCGAGGATTTTAGGGTATTCGAGGGTTTGAAGGGTTTTTTCGTCCATTGTCTTACGGTATTTTAACGCAAAGTCGCAAAGGGGCGGAGACGCAAAGTTTTTTAAGTGATCAAATTTGGTAATGAAGTAAGAATTGAATTCATAAATACTGACTTTGCGCCTTCAATTCTTAGCGTCTTTGCGTTATTTTTTGGTTGTTTCAAGTAAATAAATACACTAGCGGGTTCAGGTAACTGAATACCGCCCGGACCGGGTCTGAGGCTGCCGTTGTGCGATGAACTAGAGCGCGCCCTCGAGAGGGCAGGCAGAGTTTACCACAGGGATGTAAAAGGGGGAGGGGATTGTACCTAAAGCCGCACAGGACACCATCAAGATCCTTGGTGTCCTGTGCGGCTTTGTGCTGGGTAATACGATAGAAATTTTTTACGGACTAACCGATACTACCCCCCCAAGCTGGTTGACTTCCAGCGTCCAGGTGCTGCCAACCTGAAATTGTTGGAAAGTATTGTAGTCGCTGACACTGTAGTTCAGCATGCCTTGATCGGTGTCAAAGTAAACAGTGTAAGATTCGGTTTCGGCACCCAAGCGCTGCTCCGAGCGGACGGCTGGTTCTGGCCACCGGGCGGCGAAATCATTGCCAGCGAGGGAGACTGTATCCACCACAGCCCATTCTAAAACCGAGTAAGTGCAGTTATCTTCGTAGACGTGATATTCACAATCCTTAACAACTTCAGCGACCCCGCTGCCTTGATCCACGCTGTAGGGTGTCCCACAAACTTCATCGGAATTAGGATGGGGTTGATCATCAACATAACGAACTTCTTGCGAGCAACTGATAACTTCCCCATCTGATGGAATTTGGTCGTGCCAGGCTTGTTTTTCAACGGGTGACAAAGCTTCGACCGCGATTGAACGCTCCCACCCCACGTCTTGAACCACGCCGGTTGTTGATTCGGTCCGCATAAAAAAGAAGATCAAAGCCCCAAGACCGCAGCAGATCACCACTCCCAAGACGATTAGCCCAATGGGGGGGCGCTTTTTCTCTTTTATTGGCCGGGATGGTTCCGGTAAATCGCGGAGGGGTTTTTGAGCTGGCTTTTGTTTGTCTGGTTCCGCTGCGGTTTGCGTATTGGCCCCGCATTGATCACAGGTCTGGGCCGATTCGGGGTTGTCCGACCCACAATTGGGGCAGGGGACCAATTTCTCGGGCTTATCGGAGGGTTTTTGGTAAGCCCCTAAGACTTGCCCACTTTCCCGGCGCTCGCCTTCGACCAGGTCGCCGCCGCATTGAACACACTCGGTGGCATCACCGAGATTACGAGTGCCGCAGTACGGACAATGAATATCCGCGCCAGCTTTGGCCCGAGCCTTAATATCCTCATCATCTCGCAGTTTGGCGTCTTTTTTCTGTTCAAATTTGACATCATCGGGCTGGGGGGCACCGCACTGTCCACAGGTTTTCTCTAACCCAGGGTTGACCCCGTTGCAGTTGGGGCAGGTCCATTGCAATTCTTCATATCCGAGTGTTTTCCTAGCCATAGGGTATCCTTCTTTTTTTAGAACACGGATGAAGCAGATTTAGCGAGTCTTTGCTGATCAAGCCGTTGATAATTGCAAATTTCGGAACGACCTAAAACAAGTTGGTCAACCGGAATTTGCTAAGGGTGGGCGGTAAACCAAGTTTGCTGGTTTTCAACGCTGCACCGGCCAACCCAATTATATCGGATTATTTGGGTCCAATAAACAAAGCTGATGGAGGTGGCAATTTACGGCTTTAATGTAAACTTCTCTTGGTGAATATTGCTGCTTGCTAACGAAATTGCAATCTAAGCGCAGTCCATTTCGAACGATATCGCTGATTACTTTATCGCTTTCGAATATCATTCTATTGGTCGTCTTACCAACAGTATTCAAGCTTTTTCGGGGGTTCAACCACGTCGCGATGCCCTTTCCGTTTATTTCGGCCATCTACGCGTTGCCCAATTCAGGGAATATATATAGTGAAAGTTTTGTGGAAGTTTTTGGATCAGTTGGGATTATTTACGCCCTGGTGGCTCATTTTGCCATCCAAGTGTTGGCATTTGGGGGCAGTTTCCTGTATGGCCGCCGGGTCTTCTGCAGTGGAATTTGTACTTATGCCGGACATTTTGCCGAAGCTTTTGGGAGTGGGATGCCGGCCAATCGCTTCCGAAACAGCCTAAACCCGAACAGTAAGCACACCAATAGGACTTTTCAAGTCGTGGCCCAGGTTTTGTTGATCATTGACTTTGGGATCGGTTTTTTCGCGGCGGTGCTTCTAATTTTCTGGTTGATCACGAGAAGCACGGTCATTCCTATCGAACTGATCCTGGATATTGAAATCATGCGTGTGTTGACCCTTGATACCATTCTCTTTGGGGTTGGTTTCTTATTTTTTGGGGGACGATTTTATTGTTATTACTGCCCAGCGGGGTTATCGGTAGGATGGATTGCCCGTCTCGGCGGACAGCAAATTGATAGCAACCTGACCAGTTGTACGCTCTGCGGGAAATGCAATGATGTTTGCAAAATGTCGATTGATGTGATGGCTTCCGCCAGTCGAGGGGAGCCCATCGCCACCTGGCGTTGTGTGGGCTGCGATATGTGCGTCATCGCTTGTCCGACCAACAATTTGAAATTCAGCACAAACTTCACGCGGACGATTAAATCCAAGTTCAAGCATTAGTGCAAGTCTAAAGGGGGTAGAGATTTCTCCCTTAAAAATAGACAAGCTTCTTGAGTAGCCCGGCTTGTTCCGGGACGAATCATCTGTACTTGAGCTTATCGAAATGAAGGGTGCGGTGGCGTTATGGAACCGCACCCTTCGATACGCAGCTTTCATCCTTATTTACATTCCCGGGAACCAAAATGCTGCTACTCAGGATGCTGAATTTCTTTCATGCGAAAAAACAATTCAATCGTTGGCATATATCGCGTCTGCAGCCAGAGTGCCGGAGATGACAACGGCTTCGATGCCGGGGCCGGGGAAAACGCCCGAACCGGCCAGATACAATCCGGGGATCGGCGATTTGAGCGGCGGCCGGGACGAATCCCAAGTGGGACCGTAGATGCTGCCAGCGTCGGTCCAGGCGTAGCGCTCGAAGGTGGGGGGCGTGGCGGCTTGTTGATAGATGATGTGTTCTCGTAAATCGGGAATTAGCTTTTCAGCCTGGGTGATTAATTCGTCGGCGTACGCTTTTTTGCGAGTTTTGTAATCGGAGGCTTTGCGATCCCAACGGATCGCTTCTGCTTGGGGGATCAGTTTAATGATAGTCATAGCCGCGTGCCCGGGTGGCGCGAGGGTATCATCTTCTTTGGAGGGTACCATGATGCCAATTCCGTCGCACATGGCGATGGGTTCGATATCGGGGATGAAATCCAGGCCTAAAAAGACCATGAAGGCCGAAGTCGAGGGGGTTGCAGTTGTTATTTGTCCGGCGAATTTCTTGGGGAGATGCTGCTCACCAACCAAATCGACGAAGGTGCGTTTTAAGTCAGCATTAGAGATGATCGTTTTGGCTCGATGGATTTCTCCCGTTTTGGTCAATTCGATTCCAGCGGCCCGGCCGTTTTCCATCACGATCCGTTTGACGGGGGTTTTGAGATACATTGTCCCGCCGTTATCTTCGATCACGGTTACCAAGGCGTCGGCAAATTTGCCAGAGCCGCCACCGGGGTAATAGCCTCCATCGAAATAGTACCCAAAGATGGGGGCCATCGCGCCAACCGTTAGGACGCTGGTGTCGTCAGTCAGGTACCCGGTTAGGGCAGAAAGGAAGCGTTTCAGGCGGTCATCCTGGAAGTAGGTATCCAGCATATCGCCGAAGGGGCGGTCCATCCAATAGTAGGCATGGGGGCGTTTCCGGGGATAGGCCAGCATGGCTTCTACAGTTTGGGGCGCAGTGGGAACGCCGCCGGTCTCCTGGTTGTCGGCGTACATCTCCTGGTAGATGAGATACATCTCCTCGAAGAAGTCCTTGACCGCTTCTATCTCTGAAGGGAAGGTTTCGCCCAATTGGACGGCAAACGCCCGAAAATCCCGGGGAACGCGTAAATGGATATCATCCAGGACATATTCGTGATCCATGCGCTTCCAATCTACCTCTTCTTCAATGTCCAATTGGCGCATCAAATTGCGGACCGGACCGAACATTCCCAAACCGCTGACGTCATGAACGCCAGCATCGAAAATGTATTTATAGCGGGTGCCATTGACCCGGGCACTCGATTCCCACGAAGTGCAGAACCCCCCAGCCATGAAATGCTGCTCGAAAACGGCCACCTTCAGGCCGCGTTTCGCCAGCAGGGCCGCGGCCGTCAACCCGCCGATCCCTGAGCCGATCACGATGACGTCTTGCTCATTGTCGGCAGTGGGACGGTCCTTGAATTGGGGATCAGGCCACTTATAAGGCATACGGGCGTTGATTTGCTGCTGGAGGGCAAAATTAGGGAACCAGTTGGGGAACAGGGATGAAAACGCGATCCCCAGCCCGACGAAGATGTTGGCAATCACCGCGTTGAGCAAGATGTGCAGGTGGGGAAAGACCAGGCTGAAGGCCCCCAACCCGGTATTGACCAGGAAAATGACGCCCCACACCCCAGTGATGATCATATTCGTCCGGCGGAAGAGGGGGTCATTCCAGAGTTCTTCGGGCCAATCTTCTTTGGCATATTGATAGGTGAAGGGCGACCTGGCGATCAAAGTGCCCCAGGCCATTCCGGCCAAAACCAGGCTGTTGAGCACGGGGCCATATTCTTTGAAGAAGGGTGATCCGATCGCCAAGGTGACAAGAGCATGGATCGCAAAATACCCCAGTGAGACTGCTTCCATGGTTTTTACATCTCGCCGCTTCGTCCATCGCCAGGAGACCAAGCCAATGGCGGCCAGCAACGCGCCGAGAATGGCAATGGTCCACAACCCGGGGCCAGAGAGGCTCCAGAAAATAATCCAGGGGATAAAGCCAACAAAAACTTGTAACATAGTTTACTTCCTTTCGTTCGTTGAGACGCGTTGAATACACTTGCCGTTTCAGCAATTTATGGAGTTTTGACTTCTAAAAGAATGGAACAACCGCGAATTACGCTAATATAAATATATTTGCGAAAATTCGCGAGATTAGCGGTTTTAAATTATTGTGGTGGCCCTAGTGGTGGTAAATTTCGCACGCGTTCAAGCGTTTTTTCCAGCCAGGCTAATTCTGATTCGTAGTAATCAAACCCGTAATCGAGCGTAATTTGCCAGAGTTCTTGCGCCCGAGCGACCCCGATGCGTTCGGCATTGGCATCGATTGCGGGTTGGGCTGCTTCCCGGAAGGTTTTCAGGCGCTGGCGGATATTTTCCATCCGGGTTTCTAATAAAGCGATGATTTCCTCATCGGAACTGAAGTGCGAGAAGAAGATTTGAATCAGCCAGTCATCCCGGGTTTTGACCAAAGGCAGGGGGGTGGTCAGCCAGCGGCGCAACTCTGCCCGGCCCTCCAGGGTAATGTGGTGTTCTTTCCGGTTAGGGCGGCCATCCTGTTGAATAACCTGGGATTCAACCCAACCATTCTTCTTTAGTTTTTCCAATGATTTATAGATATGACTTTGAGTTGCCGACCAGAAATGAGTGACCGAAACATCGAAATATTTCTTTAAGTCATAGCCCGTCATGGGTTCGAAATCGAGAAAGGCTAAAATGGCATGATCGAGGGGCATAATTGTCCTTATGGTATTGTTGTTATATATCTATATAGGAATATTACCAAAAAGACATATAGTTTGTCAAGTGCATTTAGTAAAATCCCTATTCTCAAAATAATAACCGCTGAGTTCGCAGATAACACAGAGAAAATAAACCATAAACTCAGCGTGCCCTGCGTTCTCTGCGGTTATTACGATCAAGTTAACACCCCAAAATGACACAATGTAAGAAAGCGTCATTGCTCAACCTAAAGATGTAACTGGGTATGGTATAATTTTTGTTGTTGCAAATATTCGCAATAAGGATAATTCACAATAATGTCTCATTGTCACACGATTATTACCAAACTCCGTGAGCGCGGTTACCGGATCACCCCCCAGCGAGAAATGGTCGTCGATATCATTGCCCATGCTGACCGGCATATGGCCGCGGAAGAAATTTTCACCGAATTGCAAACCCGCACCAAAGCTTCCAATATCGCCACGGTCTACCGGACCCTCGATATGCTGTGGGAAGAGGGTTTTGCCTGCCGCAACGATCTGAGTGAGGGCAAAATCGTCTATGCCACCTACAAACACGGTCCCCATGTTCATTTAGTCTGCCGCCAGTGCAACCAGGTTATCGATGCTGATCGGGAAATGCTGGGCTGTCTGGATGAAGAACTGCGCGCCGCCCATAATTTCGAAGCCGATTTGCAACATTTATCGATATTTGGAGTTTGCGCTGCCTGTCAGAAATAAGATGCCACCGCTGAGACGCGGAGTACGCAGAGATAAAAAATATAACGAATTCCACGAATACTAAAATTATCCATTCGCCACATTCGGATAATTCGTGGCATTCGTGTTTTATCACCAGTTTGAGTTTTTAAATTCAATGATAATTGGAGTAAGATCATGCTATTCGCCCCCGTTGCCTTACACATCCCTGATGGATTTTTGAATATTGTGGTTTCGCTCATCTTTTGGGCGCTGACTGCAGTTATGGTTGGATTTGCGATTTCAAAGACCAATAACACCATTGGCGAGAGGCAAATCCCATTGATGGGGGTCATGGCGGCTTTTATTTTCGCGGCCCAAATGCTCAATTTCCCGGTCGCTGGGGGAACCTCCGGTCACTTTCTGGGGGGCGCGCTGGCCGCAATTGTATTAGGTCCCTGGGCCGGAATTCTGGTGATGACGGCCGTGGTCGGCATTCAGGCCTTACTCTTCCAGGACGGTGGTCTACTGGTAATGGGGGCCAATATTTTCAATATGGGCATCCTGACCGCCGTAATCGGGTTTGGACTCTACCGCTTGGTCATCGGTCGCCCGCGAACGCTACGGTTAGCCGCAGCCGGAACCGGGGCCTGGATCGCGACGATGGCCGCTGCCCTGATCACCGCCCTGCAACTCTGGTTGAGCGGCACTACCCGCCTGGAGATCGTCATCCCGGCGATGTTGGGCGTCCATGCCCTAATCGGGATCGGCGAAGCCCTGATCACCGTTGCGGCTTTATCTTTTATCGAGCGTACCCGCCCCGATTTGATCACCAAAGAGGCCGCGGCTGCCAGCGGTGGCCCCGGTTGGATTATCGGCGGGATTGCAATATCACTCCTGGCCATTTTCATCTCGCCCCTGGCCTCCAGCGACCCTGATGGCCTCGAGCGGGTTGCATCGGATTTAGGCTTCCTCGCAACTGGGCAAGCCGCCCCCTTCGAAATTCTGCCCGATTACACCCTCCCCTTCCTGGGCGAAACCGGCTTCTCCACCATCCTGGCCGGCATCGTTGGCGCGGGGGTGGTGTTAGGCCTACTTGTTCTCATCGGCCGCAACCTACGCGCGAAGCAAGTGCCCAGCAATCAGTGAACGGTGATTAGTCACCAGTAATCTGTAGGTAGAGCTTGGTCCCAATAGTTACTGACAACTATCACTTCTTACTAACATGCACTTCCACGCCTTCGACCAATACCACTTCAGCCCCAGTCGCATTCACAAACTCGATCCGCGGGTCAAAGTCATCGTGACAGTGGCCTTCATTTTGTCGAATGCGCTGCTGCCGGATGGGAGTTGGGCCGCGTTTGCCTTGGCCTGGTTAGTACTGCTGATTGCCAATGACCAATCTCAGTTAGGATTGGGATTTACTCTCAAACGGTCGTTTGTGGCGCTGCCGTTCGCGATTGTGGCGGTCAGTGCGATCTTTTCTCCCCTGGGTAATCCCCTGGCGGAATGGAATCTGGGGTTTATCACGTTGGTTCCGACAGATTTTGGAGTGATCCGCTTTTTCAGTATTTTGGTCCGTTCCTGGCTGTCGGTGCAGATGGCGATTTTATTGGTGGCCACCACCCAATTCCCCGATTTGATTCACGCTTTTGAGCATTTACGGGTGCCGCGGGTCCTGACGACCATCGTCGCCTTTCTCTATCGCTATCTCTTCGTCTTGACGAATGAAGCCTACCGCCTTATGCGGGCCCGCGAAGCCCGTAGCGCGGGACTGCCCGGCATCAAACGCGGCGGCAGCCTGTGGTGGCGAGCAAAAATCACCGGCAGTATGGCCGGGCAGTTGTTCTTACGCAGCTACGAACGCTCCGACCGAATCTACAATGCCATGATCTCACGCGGCTACTCCGGCCACATCCGCACCCTCAACCCCCACGTTATGAACCGGCAAGATTGGCTGCTGCTATCTATATCATTTTTTGTACTGCTACTAATCCAACTTGTCGGTTGGATTCAATAACTCTATTTTCAATAATTTGATCTCCACCATTCGTATCCGGATTTACGGATTTCACGGATTTTTCCAAGAATATGTACTCGTCAATAAAAGGTTGAACAACGGAAGAATTAACGTCACTGCGAGGCAGCTTTATCGCCGAAGCAGTCTGCATCCTGGTAGATTCAGATTGCCGCACTTCGCTCTGCTCCGTTCGCAATGACGTTAATGTTCAAGCTACTCTTGACCAGTACAATTTTTCCAAGAATAAACCAAAAATCCTTGAAATCCGTGTACAAAATTCTCTAAACTATGCCCGTAAAACATCAACCCCAATACGAATTTCAAATCCCTGAATGTGATGGTGATATCCTCCAGGTTCAGGACTTGCACTTTACCTACCCGGATGGGCATTCGGCCCTGCATGGGGTTAGCCTGAGCATCTGTGAAGGGGAGAAAGTTGCTTTGGTAGGCCCGAATGGGGCTGGAAAATCGACTCTGATGCTCCATCTCAACGGGATTTTGGGCGATAATAGCTCGGTCACGATTGCCGGGATGGCTCTGGAGCCCAAAAATTTACCCGTCATTCGGGCCCTGGTGGGATTGGTTTTCCAAAACCCCGATGACCAGCTTTTCTCCCCCACTGTTTTCGACGATGTTGCTTTTGGCCCCCTCCATATGGGACTACCCGAAGATGAAGTTCGAGAGCGCGTAGACGAAGCCCTGGCCGTGGTGGGAATGTCTGACTATGGCGAACGGCTGTCGCATCATTTGAGCGTGGGGCAGAAAAAACGAATCGCGATTGCCACCGTTTTGGCCATGCGGCCCCAAATCCTGATTTTGGACGAACCCTCCGCGGGCCTCGACCCCCGTGCCCGACGATCATTGATCAATTTTTTACGAGAATTGCCGATCACTATGCTGGTTTCATCCCACGATCTACGGATGGTGGCCGAACTCTTCCCCCGGATGGTCATTATGGATGAAGGGTTAATCGTCGCCGATGGGAGTACTGCCGAACTCCTGGCAGATGAAATCTTGCTCGAAGCCCATGGTCTTGAACTCCCGTGATCTAGACAACATTTGAGTGGAATAAGGGGAATACGGCCGCATCCTAGAAGGAGAGCCTGATCCTGCGGTACAATCAGGGGGAAAGGCAATATGACGAATCAACCTCCACTCGCTACCCAACGAACTCAGACCTGGCTGGCCCGTTTAAAGTCCAGTGGTTATCGCTTGACCAGTTCCCGCCGGGCAGTAGTCAAAACTTTAGCCCGAAGCCAACGGGCCTTGAATGCTTCCGAAATCTACGAGCTAGCCCGCGAACAATGTCCATCGTTAGGACTGGTCAGTGTTTATCGTACGCTTGAAAAATTAGAAGAATTGGATTTGATTCAACGCGTTCATCATCCCGATGGTTGTCAAGCCTTTATCGCCGGATTTACCGGTCACCAGCACCTGTTGATCTGCAAGACTTGTGGTCGCACTCAATTTTTTGAGGGGGATGATTTAATGCCATTGTTCGGGAAGGTTTCCCAAGAGACAGGTTATCAGATTTCTGAGCACTGGTTGCAACTTTTTGGGTACTGTGCCCAGTGCCAATAAGTTGTCATTTTCAGGGTAGCCAAGCGGGGAATGATCCGGATGGGATCAACATTACGGTATCCATCGTTTCCAAATCGATCACCAATATCTCCGCTTCGGCATAGGCTACACCCAAAGGGATTCGCTGGAATAGAAAGTAGCGTCCAGAGGGGTCAAAGCTGTAATTTGAGTAGGCAAAATCAGGATCGTTGGCCACGACAAAGCCGTAATCACCCTCCGTTGCTTTTAAAAATAGCTCAAAATGGACTTCGGTACGACTCGTGCGGGCATTTGTGGCGATCCACTCTCCGGTAGGAGACCAGATTGGGGTCGAAAAACTACTTTCATTGGGACGATAGCCCATCAGGTGCAGGATGTCTTCAGTCTCAAAATCCACCCGGTTTACTACTTCATTGGGACCAGTGTCGGTGATGAGAAAATCACTATACACCATATAACGGCTATCTGGAGACCAACTACCCACTCGTCCTGATTGGTTCGGAATGAAAAACTCACTCCCAGTTTCCAGATTAACGATCACCATCCGGCTGTTGGTGCCATCAGAATAAGCCAATTTGCGGCCATCTGGAGACCAGGTGGGCCCATAGCCAATTTTTTCGGGATTTTGGAACAATCGATAGGTCTCTCCACTGATCGGATTTGCCAACCAGATGCGCGCCGGGCTGTAAGGTTCACCCGGACCCAACCCAGCCTCGATCCGGCTGTAGGCCAGTTGGGTCCGATCGGGAGACCAGATGGGTGTCGAGCAGCGATCCAGCCCGCAATTGAGCAGTTGTTTCGGACCACTACCATCCCGATTCATCGTCCAGATATCGATGCCTTTTTGCTCATTGACGACCGAAAAAGCAATCTGATTACCGTCAGGGGCTGGGGCAAAATCGAAAAGGAAATCCCCTCGATCGGTCAGCATTTGGGCCTCACCACCACTGAGGGCGCGGCGGTAAAGATTGTTGTCGGTGTCGCTGCGGTATAAGATATAAAGTTCACGGACAGTCGCTGGTTTGTGACCACCAATCCAAACTAGACCAGCTATGGCTAAGCTCAAAACCAGGCATACGACCCAAACAGTGTAATCAAAACGATCAAATCTCATGGGTTATGGAAAAAGGTAGGGCTGCGGTGGTGCCGCGGTGTCTTTGACGCTGTCTGCTCGGATTAACGGGATGGTTTTCCCGCCGACTTCAACGACCGCGACCTCCCCGCGGACATGCACCCAGGCGTTATCTGGCATTTCGGCAGCGGCTGGCCATTCCACCGCCATTCCAATTGCGAAAGCATCTGCCACGCAGCAGGTGATTGCCAGCCGGCCAATCAGAAACTGACTGTCGGGCAAGCGGGGGTCGTGATAGACAAAGCCGATCACATCGGCGGTTTCGCCCTCAAACTCGGTGGGATCTTCGGAAAAATTGAAACTCCGCACCCAATCTAAAATACTCCGCTGGTCAGCCGGCTGATTGAGTTCAACGGTTTGCTGGGCGCCACTAGCGGTTAGCAGGGCGTCGTTGGATATTCCCCGGCTTTGAATAATATTGGCATCTAATGGTTTGGCCGGAATTAGAAAACCTAATAACAAGGGGATGGCTACGATCCCCACCGACCACCGCCGCCCTACGGTTTCATGATGGTGATCATCATGGTCGCAATCGGCATGCGCACACTCGGAAGCTGGTTCGGCGCGTTTAGCTAAGGCAACCGCGCCGAAAATAAAAAATCCGACCGCAGCCAATATGACCAAATAAAAGAACCGCTCATTAATGTAGTAATACAATTTTCCGGTGATAAACAACTGGAACAGCAACCCCCCTAAACCCAGAAAAATTAGCCCTTGTAGACGGCGAAAAATCTTGGAAGTCATAAAAATCTACTTTAGAAAGCCGTAAAATAATTCAAAATCACCGCCCCCAAGATCGTCATCAATAAGGGTAGTGTGATCAGATAAACTACTGTTTTCTTCCGAAAAACCTGCAGGAACATCAGGGTGCTTTTAATATCAACCATTGGTCCGAACACCAAAAAAGCCAGAATCGAGCCCGATGTAAACGTGCCAACAAAGGCTAGCGAGACAAACGCATCGACCGTCGAGCAAATCGACAAGATCACTCCCAGGGCAATCATGACCAGGATCGATGAGAACGGTCCACTCCCCAGTGCCAACAGGGTCGTTTGGGGGATGAACGTCTGCATTAGGGCGGCTAACATTGCGCCCAGGATCAAATAACGACCCATGTCGAAAAATTCATCTCCGGCCAACTGGAGTACCTGTCGTAACCGGGCAGTTAGTGGTTGTTTCGGAGATGGTTCTGCTGGTGTGGATTCTCCCAGGCCCCCCATCAGCGGGGCAATTGCACTTGGCCGTAAGATCCACCAGGGATATTTTTGAACGGAAAAAATCAACCCCACGCTGACGGCAATCACCAGGCTCAAGCCAACCCGTAGCCAGAGCATTGGCCCCCAACCGTAGGCCGCCAAGGTGCTGGCAATCACAATCGGATTGAGGACCGGGGAAGCTAACAGGAACGCCACCCCCACTGAAGTTGGCAACCCTTTTTTGAATAGTCGCCGGGTGAGGGGCACCACTCCGCACTCACAGACGGGGAAAAATAATCCCATCAGCCCCCCAGTCAGCGCGCCCAGGAGGGGATTATGGGGAATGAAACGTTGGAGTTGATCTTGGCTAAAAAATACTTCTACGATCCCGGAGGCCAGGGTTCCCAGGAGTAAAAAGGGGGCTGCTTCGATGAAAATCCCTAAAAAAATCGTCGTAAATATGGAAAGTTGTTCAGGGATGGCGAGGGCCCCCGTGGAAATACTTTGAAGGGTAATCCATACGAAAAAAATTACCAATCCTAACCCGATTGCACCCAAAAATTCTCCGAAACGCTTCATGGGGCTCATTTTACCTTAACCCCGATCGACCACTTTCCCGACAATATTAGCGTTGCCAAAGAATCTCAGCGCAGCAGGGTTGACAGTGGTATCGTCGAATAGTAAACTCAATCAAGTTATTGAAAATGATTTTCAATAACAACTATACAGAGGTGTTTATATGAAGAAAACAATAACGCTAATTTTGTCTGGCATTCTCCTTTTTGCGTTGATGGCTTGTGATCAGTCCGAAAATCAGGCTGAATCTAGCGGCAAACTTCAGGTGGTGGCCACCACCACCATCGTTGGGGATGTGGTCGCCCAGGTCGGCGGTGACTTGATCAACCTAACCATCATGTTGCCAGTTGGCACTGATCCCCACAGTTTTGATCCGACCCCTCAAGATATGGCCTCATTTGGAAATGCGGATGTAATATTTGCCAATGGCGCGGGGTTGGAAGAGTTCTTAGACAGCTTGATCGAGAGTGCGGGCGCGGCGGATAAGGTTGTCCATGTATCTGAGGGCATTGACTTTCTAATGTCCGCAGGAGAACATGACCATGAGGGAGAAGAACACGAGCACGAAGGTGAAGAACATGACCATGAAGGGGAGGAACACAAGCATGAAGGCGAAGAGCATGACCATGAGGGAGAAGAACACGAACATGAGGGGGAGGAGCATCATCATGAGGGGGTTGATCCCCACACCTGGACAGACCCTCACAATGTGATGGTCTGGGTCCACAATATCGAGCACGAACTCAGTGAAGCTGATCCTGAAAATATTGAGGCCTACGCTGCCAATGCAGAGCAGTATGAGAGCGAACTCGAAAACTTGGATGCTTGGATACAGGAGCAAGTAGCATTGATCCCCGTAGGAGATCGTAAACTGGTCACTGACCATACGCTGTATACCTACTTCGCGGCTGCGTACGGCTTTGAGCAGGTGGGCGCCCTGATCCCGGGATTTAGCTCGCTGGCCGAGCCCTCGGCGAAGGAGATGGCTGCTATCGAGGCTGCTATTCGCGACTTGGATGTGCCAGCGATCTTCGTCGGCAACACAGTGAATTCTTCGCTAGCTGAACGGGTCGCCGCCGATACCGGTACCCAAGTGGTTGCGGTGTTCACTGGCTCGTTGAGCGCCCCAGATGGGGAGGCCCCTTCGTATCTCGAATATATGCGATACAATACCACTGCGTTTGTGGAGGCCCTCCGGTAGGATGGTCAAGCATTCGCCAATCCAATACATAAGAAAGGGCAAGGCTTGTGGGCATTCATAGTTTTCTTAATTCCCCCAGGCGCCTCGCCCCACCGTTCAAAATATGATCTTCGAAGAACTCCAAAAAACATCCCAACATCTGAGAAAACAACGCGATCCTCACCGCTCCGATGCCCCCATCTTGCACGCTGTGGGCGTCGGTCTGCGATACGAGAGCGGGATGGCCTTGGATCAGATCGATTTTGAACTTCTAGCTGGTGATCGGCTGGCAATTGTGGGCCCGAACGGAGCCGGAAAGAGTACCCTTCTCAAGATCATTGCTGGGGTGTTGAAACCCACGGATGGTCAAGTCAATATTTTTGGACACGATCCCGGTGGCCATATCTGCATTGCCTATGTCCCCCAACGCAATCAGGTCGATTGGACTTTCCCAGTCACGGTGGCCGATGTGGTTATGATGGGCCGGGTGGGTCAAATGGGGCTGTTCCGCAACCCCAAATCCAGCGATTGGACCATTGTTCACCAGGCTCTTGAAATTGTCGGTATGGCAGACTTCTCCAAGCGGCAAATCAACCAACTCTCCGGCGGTCAGCAGCAACGAATGTTCATCGCCCGCGCCCTATCCCAAGAAGCTGAACTGATGCTGATGGATGAACCCCTTACAGGTCTAGATATTAACTCCCAAGAAGAAGTTTTTCGCATCTTGGATGATCTCAAGAGCCGGGCGGTAACGGTGCTGGTTTCCCTCCATGATCTTAAACTGGCCTCTCAAAAATTTGATCAGGTCATGCTGCTGCACCAAAAAATGATCGCTATCGGCCCGCCCGACGAGGTTTTAACCCCCGAAAATCTGCTGACAGCCTATGGAGGGCACCTCCACCTGGTCCCCACCGAAGATGGAACCCTGGCGCTGGGTGATACCTGCTGTGGGGAATAGTCAAAATTGTCTAATTCGTCCAATGGGCCCGATAGGTGTAAGAAGTTGTGTCCAGGCAGCGCCTTATGACATTTTCGACCAATTAGACCTCTAAGACACTTCATACCATCCTATGCTCGAATTTCTCATTGAACCTCTCACCAATAATCTATTCATGATCCGGGGATTGAGCGCCGCGATCATGATCGGTACGGTTTCGGCAGTGATTGGTACCTATGTGGTGTTGCGCGGCATGGCGTTTTTTGGCGATGCCCTGGCGCATGCTATCTTACCGGGAATTTCTGTCGGATATTTGATCCACGATGGGGCGCGGGCGCCGCTGTTTTGGTGGGCATTAGGTTCGGCGATTTTGAGTTCTTTAGGGATTGGGGCGATTACGCGCAACACCAAGATCAAAGAGGATACTGCAATTGGGATTGTCTTTGCGGGTACCTTTGCTTTGGGGATTGCCTTAATCTCTACCCAACGCAGCTATTCAGTGGATCTGGCGCATTTCCTTTTTGGGGATATTCTAGGTATCCGGTCCGGGGATTTATGGTTGATCGCCATCTTTGGGGGGCTGGTCCTCATGGCGGTTTTTGCATTCTATAAAGAATTTATGGTGCTTTCTTTCGATCCCATCTTGGCGGCCACGCTACGGCTGCCAGTCCGACTGCTGGAATCGTTCCTGCTTATATTGATCGCGGTCACCATCGTGATCTCACTCCAGGCTGTGGGAGTCGCATTGATGGTGGCCATGTTGGTTACGCCGGCTGCAACCGCCTACCTGATAACTCGCCGCCTCCCGATGATGATGGCCCTTGCGGCGGCGATTTCATCGTTCTCCGGGGTGGTGGGGATCTATTTGTCTTACTATTTGAGTATTGCTACTGGGGCTGTTATCGTTTTAGTATGTACCGCGCTATTTGGATTGGTCTGGGCCGGGCAGACCTGGCTCACTCGCCGCCGCCAACGCCCTGGATTTCAATCCGTATCCTAATCTTTCTCTCCCTCTGTGATCATCAGAATCTACGAAAAACCCCGTTAAGTTTCCAGACTGAACGGGGTTCTAATTAATGTAGCACAACCAGCATCCTGCTTAGGACAGGCCTGAGTTGGTCAACGGGATGATTTCTCTATCCCATTTTGCATATCATGGGGAAAATGAGTAATATTTTTAAGGTGAGTCCTAATTTATGGGCTGTTTCTCGACGGTGTAAATACAAGCTTCAGCCCCCATTGCAACACATTGCGTTTCAGCAATTCGGAATTCTTTTCCACCGGTAGCCCAGGTGGAAGCGGCTTTTAACACGCCAATACCTAAATGGCAGACGGGTTCGGTAGCCTGCCGTTCCCAACACATCGGGCAGGTTTCGATAATCCAATACCAATAGGTGTCATCTTCGTCGATGCGGACAACCTGGTCGCTGACAGTGTTGAAGAATTTCGAGAAGAACTGCAAGCCAACTCGATGCCGAACTTCGGTAGAGCCCACACTCATGGCTCTTTGCGCCATTTTTTGGACTTTATCATATTTCTTCAAGCTGTGCGTGAAAGTCTGTTCGCCGCCGCGGGTGGCAAATACGCGCGCCCCGCGGGAGCCGTACATGTCATATAAGGCTTGCTGTAACTGGGCTACATGTGAAAATGAGAAAGCTTTCGAGATATTATCTGCCGGATAATTCCCAATATATTCTTGCAATCCAGCTAAATTCAAGAGCGCATTGACCCCGTTGGTACCTAGAATTTCTTCAGCAGAGGTTAAAATACTACGTCCCCAGATATTCGGATAAAATAATTGATCAGTCATAATCCTTACCTTCTACAATCTTTCCAAAGAAGTAATTTGGATTATACCCTGTCCAGACAAGAATTGCCCACCCTGAGGGTTTGGGGGCTAACAAAATTGTCCGGTCAGAATTGAAGTTTGTGCGGGGCGAGTGGGCTTTTTCAGCGCTTGCTGCGAGCCTTAAAGCGCTTATCCTGGTCTAGGGTTTGGCGTAGGCCCTGTTCAAGTGAAGTTTGGGGGTAGTAATTTAATTTCGCGGCTGCTAATTCTAAATCGGCACACATTCGGCCGACCCCCGGTTCTGAGCGGGGATTATAGATTATCTCCGCCTGATCGTTGGTCAAAGTTTGAATGAGTTGGACAATGGACCGGATATTGACCTCGGTTCCGCTGCCGACATTGATAACTAGGTCGTTTATGGTCGGCGCAGTTGCCGCGGCCACCATGGCCCGAATCACGTCGTCAACATAGACATAGTCCCGCGTCTGTTTGCCATCGCCGTGAATGACCAGCGTTCCCCCGCGCACCGCTTGTCGTAAAAAATTTGGGATTACCGGGGGATGTGAAGCTGGCAGGCGTTGCCCAGGTCCGTAGGCATTAAAAACCCGTAAACTGACAGTATCAATTCCCCACAGCCGTCCAATCGTGCGGACATAGGCCTCCGATGCTAATTTCGATACGGCATAAGGTGAACCAGGATTAGGGACCAAATCCTCGGTTAACGGTTGCTGGGCTTGCTGTCCATACACGGCCCCCGATGAGATGAAAACCACCCGCCCAACGCCAACGTCCCGCATGGCTTCCATTAAACTGACGGTGCCGCCGACGTTGACGGCATTGTATTCTCTCGGGTACAAAACCGATTCAGAAACCGCCACCCGCGCCGCCAGATGATAAACGCAGTCGATATCTTGCAATAAGGTCCACAATTTAGGCCGGTCATTGACATCGCCGCGGGTAAAGTGGACTTCGTCGCTCAAGGCCTCGGGGTTTCCGGCCGAAAGATCGTCTAAACCGCGGACAAGGTGTCCTTCTTGGGCCAGAAAATTAGCCAATGCCGCCCCTAAAAAGCCAGCCGCACCAGTGATGAGAAAATTCATATTTTGGTCCAAATTTTAAAGTGGATTCTGGCAAGCAGTGGAGGGGATTATAGCATGGAGCGGAAAAAACGATTAAACATTTGCCTACTCAATAATTTTTATGTCAATTCAGATCTTAGAAAGTAGATGTAGTCAATTTTTTATAACCCCCCCCATAATTGCCGTTTTACTAAAATGGGAACTTGACAAAAATAGAACAAATTTGCTAATATTGTGGTGTTGGAGCACAAATTTATCATTGATTGCGCTTCTTTGTTGGGTACATTGTCGAAAAATCGACCCGCGCAATCATGATCTAATGGTCGATAATTAAAATGCAAGAAGCTAAAAAATCAATTCAAGCGAAAGTAAATAAGGTTGTGGATGTGGTTATGTTTGTGGTTACTACCATTACCTAAGAATTGATTAGCATTGGCTCCCCCGGCGGGAGCTATTTTTTTGTATATTAACCCTATCGCTCCGGCGGCGGTCAGGCATCCGGAGCGACAAGGGATCAATCCAGCGAGGGATTGAGGTGTTCATTATAACATTGGCTGAGACCCAAATCGCTAAAAAATTTTTAGTTAATAGGGGGGCGTCTTGATCTTTTGAATTAAGAAAACATGCTGAACCTAAATTTGGGCCTCCGACATGCAATCAAAAAGGTTCATTTTTTTACCAGTCGGTTTTTAAGTTCCAATGAGATTCAGGAGTATGTAGTTTTCGGAAAGTATTTTGAACTAAACCAAAAATCCAAACCGAAAACTGCTCAGGCGTGGTGGTAATTTTTGCCAGTTTTGTTTTCAGTCCAAACCGACACGCACTTATTGCAGATATTCAAAAGAACAGATTCCAAACTAGCCTTGCCATGCTGCTACCATTGAAGCCAACCTCCTCGCTCCGATAGGAGTTTTTAACATGACGAAGGTTATTATCATATCTGGTGGAAATCTTGACTCTTTTTATGAGCAAACTCTGCAATACTTGCACGATAAATATCATTCTTATCCCTCGAGTTTGTCAGGCAGCGCTATGTCAGAGGCCGAGGCTGCCGAGTTAGCTGAAAATGAAGCGATGGCCAAACACAGTGCCAATCGGTCAAATCAAGAGCCAATTGGCAAGCGTATCGTCTGATTCTCATCCAATTCACGTTAAAACTTATGTAAACTTATATTGTTTTTCTGTGTAAGTTTTGGTAGATTCGGAGTCATCTTTTATTTAGGTGGCTCTGATATGCTGCGTAAACGCATTCAATTAGGACTCGTGCATCTGGCGGTCGCCATGACCCTGGTGCCGATCAACTCGACGCTCAACCGCGTCATGATTAAAGAATTGGCGATTTCGGCAACGCTGGTTGCAGTGATGGCCTCTTTACCATACTTAGTATCGCCAGTTCAAGTAGCAATCGGCTCATTCTCGGATCGCTATCCCTTGTGGGGCCGCCATCGCACCCCTTATATATTGGTGGGGCTGTTAATGTGTGTGGGTGGCGTGGTTTTATCCCCTCAAATCGCATTTACCCTGGTAAATAATCTGGGTTTAGGGTTGGTGATTGGGGTGCTGGCCTTTGGCGCTTGGGGGATTGGCTACAATCTGGCTGCGGTGGCCTATCTATCCCTGGCTTCGGAAATTTCTGCTGAAAATGAGCGCGGCCGCACGATTGCCGTAATGTGGTTTATGATGATTTTGGGCATCATCCTAACCGCGATCACCCTGAGCCGGTTGGTTGATCCCTATACCGAAGCTGCTTTACAACGCTCCTTCTGGATTATCGGTGGGATGGCCCTGGTTCTAGGCCTAATGGGGTTGATCGGATTAGAACCCCGCTCCACCGAAAAAGCCAATATTTCTGCCCAGCGCCATTCCTGGAGCCAGATGACGGCAGCAATACTTAAAAATCCGCAGGCTAAATTATTTTTGGGCTATCTCATCATTTTATTAGCCGCGCTGTTGGGGCAAGATATTCTCTTGGAACCGCTAGCTGCCGAAGCCTTCGATATGTCGGTAAAAGAAACGACCCGGATTACGTCCTTCTG
The DNA here is from genome assembly GCA_964453155.1 of uncultured Anaerolineales bacterium. GTDB lineage: Bacteria > Chloroflexota > Anaerolineae > Anaerolineales > UBA11858 > CAYVQU01. The sequence goes on from CAYVQU010000015.1 coordinate 28,205, forward strand.
GGGATTTTTTGTATTGTTGGCCTTAATGGCTACCGGCTGGTTGGAGCGCAGATTTTCAAAGAAGCAAATTGCGGCCTGGGGCGGCTGGTTAGCATTCGTCGGATTCGGACTGATAACCATGAGCGGCTTATTCCGCAATACGGGCGTGTTTTATTCGGGCGTCTTGTTTTTGGGGGTAGGAACGGGGATATCCACCGTGTCGAATCTCTCCATTATGTTGGATATGACCCTTGAAGGGCAAGTGGGTCTGTTTGTGGGGGCGTGGGGCATGGCGAACGCCATATCGCGCCTGATTGGCTCGGTATTAGGAGGTATTGGACGAGATGTGATTGCCCAATCCACGGGAGACCCGGTGCTGGGATATGTGGTTGTTTTTGGCATTATGGCGGCTTTTATGCTCATTTCACTCCTGATGCTGTCCAAAATTGATGTTGGTAAGTTCCAAAAAAGTGGCGAACAGAGCCCGGTGGTCGAACGGGCGGCTCTGGCAGGAGAGGCGTAAAAGGAGTAGGGAATGCCTGGTGAATGGTTAAATCTTAGTGAAGTCGCGGCTGAGCTTGGAATTCATCCCAGTACGGCCCGAAATTGGGCTGACCAGGGACGCTTACCCGTCCATCGGACTCAGGGCGGTCATCGCCGTTTCAAACGGAGTGAAATTGATTTATGGTGGCAGTCGCAACAGGTTAGTGTCTCAGATGATGCCGATACTTTGATCAGAAATGCTTTGCGAAAAACCCGGGTGCAGATCAGCGAGGGGCATTTAGAGGCCGAAAGATGGTATCAAAAGCTAGATCGAGAGGCCCGCGATAAGTATCGGCAAAGTGGTCGTCATCTAATGCAAGGACTGCTGGTTTATTTAGCTTCCGACGGTGAGGAGGCGACCTCCGAAGCCCGTTCTTTAGGATACGAGTATGCGACGCGCGGGCGCCGATACGATTTGAAAATTTTAGATGCCACTCAGGCATTTTTGTTTTTCCGAAATACACTATTCGACGCGCTCATCGCGGTTTATGAAGCTGCCGGTATTCGATCGCCGCTGATGATTTCGACCATGTTTCGCAAAGTTTTGGCTTTTACCGATCAAATTCTAGTAACCATCCTAGAAACTTATGAAGCTTTTGAGAAAAATAGTAACTGATCCGTCGGTACTATTGGCAGCCGCACAAACTTGTTAGGGACAGAAATTCATGTTAATATGTGGTATGATTCCGCCGCATTATTTTTATAGCTCAGCGTTTAGATAATTGCTAGGTAGATTTCGGAAAGTATTTTTGTATAAAACTCATGTTCAACCCGAAATCTGCTCAGGCGTTGTGGTAAATTTCGCCAGATATATTTCAAAGCACAAACCGCAACGCACTTACTCGTTGAGCAATTTGAAATAGGAACTATGGAAGACAAGATTACAATTATTGAAGGCCCCCCACCAACATTCGAGGCGATTCCCGATTTATGGGTTCATGGTCTGGCTGAGGGAATGACCCAGACCGATATGGTAATGACCCACCTGCGCACTTTTAATGGCCCCGCGCTGGTTGAAAGATGTCATCGCGCTTGGCGTAGTCGCCAAAATATCAATTTACAGTATCGGACTACCGAAGGTCTGGAAACCGAGGCTCCGATTGTCGCGGCCCGCAGTGTAAAAACTGACGAAGGCGATATGCTGATGCTCTGGCTGCGTTTAGCAGACAATAACGTTGAAATTGAAATCGGTTATGAAGACGATTTTGATGATGACGAAGACGACGATTGGGATCTCGACGAGATGATCTAGTTGGTTGTTATGAAAAAAGCAAACACTCCCAGGCGCGTAATCCTTGGGAGTGTTTTTAATTTAGACCTGGAATGAACGATTTCAACTCTTCAGACGGAAAAACTGAATTACGCCAAATGGCGCTCAAGTTGGCGCGGTTAGTCGAAATCAGTGTTACCCTCAATTCTACGCTTGAACCAGCACAGTTATTGCAGTTTATTCTGGATACCGCGGTTTCAATGTTGAATTGTGAGGGGGCTTCGATCATGTTATTTGACGATCGAAAACAAGAACTCAGGTTTGCTGCCTCTACCATTTCGGATTCGGCCGAATTAGCCAAAGTACCGGTACCGCTGGATAACAGCATTGCCGGAACAATTATCAAAACAAAATCCCCAGTCATCATTGATGATGTGGAAAATGATCCGCGCCACTATAAAGATGTGGAGGATCAAACCCAGTTTGTTGTCCGAACCTTGCTGGGCGTGCCAATGTCGATTCGGGATCGGACGGTGGGGGTTTTGCAGGCCCTAAACAAGAATAGTGGGAATTTTATTGCCGATGATTTGGAAATTTTCCAAATCGTTGCCTCCCAGGCCGCAGTGGCGATCAATAATGCCAATTTGGTCCAGGCTTTGCAACGTGCCAACGAAGAACTCAGTCAGGCTGATAAACTCAAAAGTGATTTCATGGCAGTCGCCTCCCACGAACTCCGCACGCCGCTGGGTATTATCTTGGGATACTCATCCTTTCTAAAAGAAGACCCAGGTGGTGATTTAACCACCATCGTCGATTCCTTATTAAATGCGGCAGTGCGACTGGAGACGGTTGTCGACAGCATGACACATATGAGTTTGCTGTACACGGGTGAAGCCGACTTGAAATTAGAGCCCACTGAAATTCAGAAACTCATTTTTGGAGCTTATCAACGCGTCGTTTCCTCGGCTGAGGCCCAGAATAATGATGTCGTACTAAAACTTCCCAAAAATCCAATTTATGTTAATGCCGATGTTCGCCTCGAACTAGTTTTTGTTAATGTTTTGAATAATGCCGTTCGGTTTACGCCCGATGGTGGTGAGATTTTGGTTAGTTTGAGTGCTACGAATGATGAAGTGCTGATCATGGTCAGAGATACTGGTATCGGCATTCCCCCCGGATCGATAGAGAAAATATTTGAGAATTTTTATCAGGTTGAGGATCATCTGACCCGGAATTATGGGGGCCTAGGGTTAGGGCTATCAATCGCCCGGGCTCTTACCAAACTCCATAATGGCCGAATTTGGGCGGAATCTGAAGGCCCGAATCAAGGTACGGCCATTTTTATATCACTCCCCGTTTTGATTTAGACTCCTTCTGACTGCGCCCAATCAATAATCGCGGCTTCAACTTGCTCTAGAAAGGCATCAAGCGCCAGGCCGCGCTCAGCAAAGTTTACGTCTAATAAACCCAACTGTTGGCAAGCATCTCGCCAGCTTTGATAATCTGGATGGCTCTCGCTTAAGGATTGGGCCGCCAATGTCCACGAGCGTAACAGCGGCCATAGCACTGTTTTGGGGGTCTGACTTTGGATTAAGGCTTCGAATCCATTGAGATAATAACTGCGGCGATACGGGTGCAAACGGGGATGACGGCCTTCGGTTGGGAGGGCATTCACCGTGCTATCCCAGGCCCGCACCCAGTTGTTAAGCCCCACTGGTTCAATATTTTGCGCCCCGAGCATTCCTAATAACCCAGCAGTTAATCCCGGGCGGTTAATCCGTTCGGCTTTACGCGGAAAATTCAGTAAAAAGCGCCGCTCAGTGAGGGGCTCCCCGCCTAAGAGGGCAATCGCGTTAGCCGCACAGGATAATGACTTGAGATACACTAAAATTTCGCGTGGACCTGGGGGGCTGGTAATTTGCTGTACCGTCAGCCAGTGCTCGCGAGCCTGGTCTAGCATGACTCGTGAACGCAAGATGATATTATCGGGTCGGTAGAATAAACCGCGGACACTGGCTTGGGTGAGATCCATGAAGTGTTGGGGGTCAAATAAAGTGATCGCTTCGGCCAAAATTGGTCCCATCCAGGGATGAACGCGCAACTCCCGGCGTTGGATGTAGTCCCTCTGAGGATGATGGGCGATATCGAGATGAATATCTTCATTGAGGCGCAAAATTTCCCGCTCAGTGGGCGGATCTCCAACGTGGATAAATACCAGGTCAATATCAGCGGTACCCCCCAGCAGAGGGCTTTCTTCTGTCACCATAGACCCCGTCATATACACGGCAATAATCGTATGGTCTATCCGGGTGAGTTTTTCTACTGTAGTATCGGCGTATTTCTGCAAAATCTCTTTTTTTATTTGCATCGGTTCTTTCCTCGCCTAGATGTTGGTGAAGTCAGGCCTCTTCAAGTTCCAAGGGTAATTCGCTCTGGAAGGGGGGTAGTTTTAAAGTCTGGCGAATCCGGTTTTCTACCCATTTCAAGTCTTCAGGGTTAGCAATATAGTTTAACTCGTTGCTATTAATTACCAGTATCGGAGCCCCATTATGACCATCGCCAAAAAAGGCATCGTAGGCCGAATTGAGCTGGTCGATATAGGCCTGCTCCATATTCCTTTCGTAAGGTCGATCGCGGTGGGCAATGCGCTGCATGAGCACCTCAGTATCGGCCTTAAGGTAGATGATTAGGTCGGGAAGCGGAATTTTCTCAGCCAACGCTTTATGGACTTCATAATAAACGTCGAATTCATCACCGTCTAGATTGATTCCGGCAAACAGGGCATCTTTTTCAAAGGTATAGTCTGCGATCAAATTGGAACCGTTTGAGAGGGGATTAACGACTGCTTTTTGTTGGTGGTACCGGCTCAACAAGAAAAATATTTGGGTTTGGAAGGCGTAGCGCTCCCGATCGGAATAGAAATTGGCTAGAAACGGGTTTTCTTCAAAGACTTCTAACATGAGTTCGGCATTGAAAGCAGGTTGGAGTAAACGAGCCAGGGTTGTTTTTCCGACCCCGATTACACCTTCGATAGCTATGTACATGATGAAATAGATGTCCTTTAGGTAGAGTGATTTGAGTTGCGGCCCCCATTATCACAACTCAGTTGGCTGTGGTGTCGTACTTCTAAGGATACCAAATTTTGCGCCCTGCGGCGACAGATTTTGACTTGACTTTCTTAAAATTTCCGCTACACTTTTTAAAGGTTATCAAGCTGAAGGCAGGGTCAGGCGGGTAGTTAGTTGGATCGTTTTGTAGTTGGGTGATTTTTGATGCAAAGGATCAATGATAAGTCGCCTCTCCCCTCACCTCAGCAAAATCCATATTAGGGAGGGATTTATGCCCGGTCTCAATCGTGTACAGTTAATTGGTTATTTAGGCAAAGACCCTGAAACGCGGTTTACGCCCAAAGGGAATACAGCCTGCTCGTTTACTGTGGCGGTAACCCGCCGCTGGCGAGCAGCCGCTGGAGAACCAAAAGAGACCACCGATTGGTTCAATGTAGAAGCTTGGGGTAAACTTGGCGAAATCTGCCAGCAATATCTCGGCAAGGGCCGGCTGGTGTTCGTGGAGGGACGTCTCCAAACCGACCGCTACGAGGCGGAGAGCGGCGAGGTTCGTTACTTCACCAAAGTCGTCGCTGCTGAGATGCAGATGCTGGATCGCAAAACCGAAGAGCCAGAGATCGAAGCCGAAGCGTAAGGTTGAAAAACAGTTGCGGTGAACAATGGTGGAGAATTCCACCATTATTTTCGCGCGCCTGGATGAAAAATCTCTGCTTTTCCCAATTTTTGTGAATTCAAGGTATAAATTAGTATTAGTGCGCTGCGGTTTGAAGTTTGAAGAAAGACTGGCAAAATTTACCGCACCGCCTGAGCAGATGGAGTAAACTTTGGTCACTAAAACGAAGCGTAATCAAACCGGCGGCTATTTTACCGCCTTTATTGCCCTGGGAATGGCGACTGCGTCCTTAGGGCCGGCCCTCCCCTATCTTGCTGAACATACCGGAGCCTTGATTGGTGAAATTAGCATATTATTCTCGACTAAGGCTGGCGGTTATCTGATTGGATCACTACTCGGTGGCCGTCTGTATGACCGCCTACCCGGGCATTGGATAGCTTTGGGGGCCGTATTGGGGATTGCCATCACGCTGGCAATCAGCCCAATCATCTCAATTTTGTGGGTTTTATCGGTTGTTTTGTTCATTTTAGGGATGGTTGAAGGGGTCCTGGACGTTGGCTGTAATGCGATGTTAGTTTGGGTCCATGGCAGTGAAGTTGGCCCATTTATGAATGCCCTCCATTTTTTCTTCGGGTTAGGTACCTTTTTAGCGCCCATCATCATTGCCCAAAGCGTGTTACGAACTGGAGCAATAACCTGGGGTTTTTGGATCATCGCTTTGATTTTGACGCCCATTGCGCTTTGGCTGCTACGGATACCCAGCCCCACCCCGCCCTCCATTGATCCTGAAGAAGGTGGTCACAAAAACACGAAACTCCTGATTCTCATCCTGTTTTTTTTGGTGATGTATGTGGGGGCTGAAGTCGGATTTGGTGGCTGGCTATATACTTATGCCGTTGAACTTAACCTGGCTGACGAGACTACCGGCGCTTATCTGACCTCGGCTTTTTGGGGCGCATTCACAATCGGCCGATTGCTTGGTATTCCCATTGCCTCTCGGGTCCGCCCGCGCTGGATTCTTTTTGGCGATTTACTAGGGGGGATTTTCAGCCTGATTCTGATCATATTATTACCTAACTCAGTCGTTGCTCTTTGGACCGGTGCAATTCTATTGGGATTGTTTATTGCCTCGGTTTTCCCTACGATGTTCACGCTGGCCGAACGGCGGATGACCCTCACCGGATCAGTAACCAGTTGGTTTTTTGTCGGGGCCAGCGCGGGAGCCATGTTCTTTCCCTGGTTAATGGGACAGCTATTTGAGGCCATTAATCCAACAGCGATCATGGTCATTATTTTGGTCGACTTACTCCTGGCGATGGTTTTTTATGGCATTGTTATGCGAGTTAGTGAACCGAATTTGCAGGAATAATTGAAGACGTGATATTATTTTGAAATGGAATCCGATGGTTTCATGGAAATATTTGCTGTTATTGTAGAATATAGAACGAAATAAGAAGACTGAGTACGATATAGGAAAGCTTATGGATATTCAAGCTGCTCTCCAACAGGTTCAATCCGATTTGGCTCGTAACGAAACTTCTCAAGCTCTGGCGGGGTTAAAGGCAATCATTCAACAAGACCCTGGTAATGTTGAAGCCTGGTTGCTGATGGCTGATGCAATTGAACAGCCCGACCGGGCGAAACAATGTCTTGAGCGGGTGCTTAAGTTGGATCCCTTCAACCCGATTGCGTTAAAGAAGCTCGAAGAGTTGGAAAACCCTTTTACTGAATTATATGCCTATGACGAACCCCCGGCGGCTGAAACCCCTGAGGTTGGCGCCGCGCCATTTCCTTCAGAAACCGAGCCAGAACCGGTCCCCGCAGAAGCCGCAGCTCCAGCTTTTACATCTGATTTAGAGACCGGCTTTGACTTTTCTGAAACACCGAATGAAGCTGTTAGTCCCCCTCCGGTTAAAAAACCAACCCGCCCCAAAAAAGCGACCCGGGTAAAAGCGAAAAAGAAACCCCCAAAGAAAAAAACACCCTGGCTTGAAATTTCTTTGATCGTGGTGATTGTGTTGTGTTTGTGTGTGGTGGGAGGCGTTCTTTTAGGACAGAATGCAGACTTGTTCGAAACCCAAACCCAGCCACAGGTGACCCCAACAGTCGAAGATGTGCGGTATGTGATTTTCGAGAATATAAATTCCGCGAATGCCGAGGATATTGACCGGTATATGGACACCATTCATCCCCGGGCCATCGGACGGGCATATACCCGTGAGACTTTAGAAGATTTAAACGGGAAATATGATTTGTCTTACGAGGTTTCCAACATTCAAGTCAGGCGAATGGAAGCTGACGAAGCCGATGTTTTTATGGTTCTTACCACCAAAAAAATTAACGGTCCCGCATTCCGTGATAACCGTTTGGCCCTGGTAATGACTCTAAAAATGTACGAGGGTTCCTGGAAGATTTGGGATCAGGAAGTCACCGATACCCAATATCTGGACTGAAATCAAGGGCCTAACGAAGAATTTTCGTTAGGTCCTTTTCGGTTATTACATATTGCATGGGGATATCATGTGACTCATGGGGGATATCATTTTCACATAAAGCCGCGTAGGTTACTCCCACAAAATGACCCTGATAATTCTCTAGAAAACGATCGTAATATCCCCCGCCGTACCCCAATCGCCAGCCTTGCAAATTAAACGCGACCCCCGGAACAAGCGTTAACTGAATTTCTTCGGGATGAATTTCCGGGCATTCCCGGGCTGGTTCCCACATTCCAAAACGATGCAAGATCAGTTTATGGGGATCATATTCTTGGAAAACCATTTGCCCCTTTAGGACGATGCGGGGAATAGCCCAAGATTTTGTGGGGTATTTTTTGAAGAGCAGCGATAAATCGACCTCACTGTGAAAAGATAAATAGGAGAGCACGACCTCAGCCTGTTGAAAAATCGCCCAATTTTCAAGGGTTTTGCAAATTTGATGACTTGCTTGTTTTCGAAAATCCGGGTCTAAGGCATCTCGGCGTTGCTTGCATTCTTGCCGGAGTTTATTTTTTTGATGACGAGGTAAAGTGGACATAGGACGATTTGATCCTTTAAGTAGTATTACAGCGCGAGGTGGATAACCCAGACCCCAGGGGTTTTAGGGCAATCGCATGTAACCTTAAACGGCAGTTAAAACTGCACCGACAACTGCGAAGTCGCCCTTCGGCGACTGAGTTACAACCTGCGAAGGCAGGTTTTTCCAGCGCATATGCGACAGTTGCTGCGACTTCAGTCGCCTTGTTTTCATGAACATGCGATTGCCCTACCAGGGTTTTTCGGAAACAGCATTATACACCCCTGCTGTGATACTATTGACGGATTCCGATCACAGAAAATTCCCCGGAAACCCCTGGGGGCTCTGACTTTGCGCCGTATACGAGAAATTTCTGACAGATTTTCTCGTATAATGGTGATCAATTGATAATCACCCTTTGACCCGTTTCAGTCGTTTCAATTTCTTCATAAGAACGAGAAAAATCTATACAGGAGAATGTTATGTCCGAACACAAATGTGCCACCTGCCCCATGCGTCAAAAGGCCGAGGAAAAACCCGAAGCTTTTCTTTCTAAACTTTGGAAATGGCATACCAAATGGTGCCCTGGCTGGAAAGCCTACCAAAAGTCGTTGGCTGAAGCCGAAAACTAGAAAAGTGCTCCCATAGGGGAGCATTTTTCTTTCAAACAAAAAATCAGGTAAAATGAACATAGAACTTCTGACTTTGGAAAAAATATATGCCCACCAATTTACCTCCTGAATACTATAAAATCGAAAAACTCTATAAGGCCGCCACCGACCACGCCGAGAAGATTGAACTGCTCGAAGAGATGATGTCGAAGATCCCCAAGCACAAGGGGACCGACCATCTCCGGGCTGATTTACGCCGCCGCCTTTCCAAGCTAAAGGATGCGGCCCAACAATCGAAAAAAGGGAGTAGTCGCCAGACGTCGATTTACAGCATCAGCAAAGAGGGGGCCGGACAAATCGTCATCGTGGGCGCACCCAATGTGGGTAAATCGTCTTTGGTTGCCAACTATACCAACGCGACCCCAGAAGTTTCACCGGCTCCCTTCTCCACCTGGGGACCCACCCCAGGGATGATGGCGATTGAAAATATCCAGGTTCAATTGATTGACACGCCCCCTCTCAACCCCGACCATATCGAAGCTGATCTGTACAACCTGATCAAGAAATGTGATATGGTGCTGGTAATGGTTGATCTCCACGGCGACCCGGTTGAGCAATTAGAGGCCACCATGGAATTGCTCGCCGAACAGCGGGTGGCTCCTGATCATCTGATGGATCGTTACCAGGATGAAGTCCGCCGCTTTTTCTACAAACCCTGTCTGGTTTTGGCCAATAAATGTGATGACGAATCCGATGATGAAGTTTACGAAATTTTCCGTGAGCTGTTAGAAGGCGACTGCCCAATGATGCCCATTTCAGTAACTACCGGTCGGAACATGGATGACCTGAAACAAACTATCTTCGACCGTCTGGGTATTATGCGCGTTTACTCTCAGGCTCCGGGAGAAAAAGCCAAATTAAATTTGCCATTTGTCTTGCCCCTTGGCAGCACCGTCGAGGAGTTTGCAGGAAAAGTTCACCAGGATTTCGCCGAAAACATGAAATCGGCCCGCGTTTGGGGTACCAGCGCCGCCTTCGATGGGCAAACCGTGAGTCGTGAACATATTCTTGATGATGGGGATATCGTTGAACTAAACATGTAACCCCCAGCCGGGCGTTGCATTCGAAGAAAGCGATGCCCGGCGAATCACCAAGAAAGACCTCATGACCAACTACCACTTTCATGGCACCTCCCCCTACACCCTCGCCGTTATCCACGGTGGACCGGGAGCAAGCGGTGAAATGGTCCCCGTCGCCCGTGAACTCGCCGCCGACTTTGGGGTTATCGAACCTCTCCAAACCCAGATCACCTTAGACCGGCAGGTCACCGAACTCCATGATGTTTTGACCACTCATGCTGAAACGCCCGTGACTCTGATTGGTTTTTCTTGGGGGGCCTGGTTGAGTTATATCGTCACGGCGCGGTATCCTGACCTCGTCAAAAAGCTGATTCTGGTCGGCAGCGGCCCCTATCAAGCCCACTATGCGGACCAAATTCAAGCAAAACGCTTGAGTCGGCTCACTCCCTCAGAGCAAGCTGAGTATACAAAGATTATCGCCACCCTGGGTGACCCTAAAGGTGAAAACAAAGCTGAACGGTTTGCGCGTTTAGGGGTGTTAGCGAATAAAACGGATCGGTTTGATCCCCTCCCTGACGATAATCAAGCTCCCATAGTTTTTTCCAACAAGTTTTTCCCAGTCTTAGCCGAGGTGCAAAAAATGCGCTGGGATGGCAGCCTGCTCGAACTCGCCACCCAAATTCAATGTCCGGTTGTGGCCATGCATGGGGATTATGATCCCCATCCGGTCGCGGGTGTTCAGGAACCCCTGGCCGGCCACCTCATAAACTTCCGCCTGGTCTTGCTTGAAAATTGTGGCCACAAACCCTGGATAGAACGCCAAGCCAAAGACCATTTTTATCAACATCTCAGGGCAGAACTCCATGACACGTGAGCGTTGGCTGGCTTATGCTAAAGTAACCTTTGCCGTGGTCGTGTGGGGTGCGTCATTCATTGCCACCAAAGTGGTGTTACAAGACGTTGTCCCGGCGACGGTGGTCTGGCTGCGATTTGGGATCGGGGTGATAATTCTGGGTGCGGTCGCCGGTCAGCGGGGGCAATTGACTCTTCCTAAACTAAAAGACCTCCCTTATTTTGCATTTTTGGGCTTAATAGGGATTGCATTTCATCAGTGGTTGCAATCAACTGGTTTGATCACTGCGCAAGCGTCTACTACGGCTTGGATCGTGGCCACGACGCCCATTTTCATGGCCATTTTGGGCTGGCTGGTTTTACGTGAAAAACTGACCCGCTGGCAAACCTTTGGGATCGCATTAGCCGCGGTCGGGGTTTTATTGGTGGTTTCCGAAGGGGATTTCAGTACCCTGTCGACCGGTACTTTCGGCACCTCGGGTGATATTCTGATCCTGATCAGTTCGGCCAATTGGGCCGTTTTCTCGGCGCTCTCCCGGCGGGGTCTCCGTGCCCACGCGGCGAGTTGGATGATGCTTTACGTGATGGGCTTCGGCTGGCTATTTTCTTCCATACTGTTTATTGGTGGACCTGGATTGGCCGATATTAGCAATTTAACCCCAAATGGCTGGTTTGGGATCCTGTTTTTAGGGATTGCCTGCTCTGGGATAGCCTATGTTTTTTGGTACGATGGCCTGCAGGCCATTCCCGCCTCCCAAGTCGGATCATTTCTCTATCTTGAACCGCTGGTGGCGGTAGTGGTCGCGGCAATCATACTTGCTGAACCAGTTTTGTTCGTCTCTCTTCTCGGTGGGGTGACGATCTTGCTGGGGGTTTGGCTGGTGAATTCTAGAGGGGAAAGCTGAAAGCAGCCTGAAGAATCGTTCGGCAATAACTTCCTTAGTAGACCCCAGGGGTTTCTAAGGATTGTTTGGTGATCGAAATCTGTCAGTAGCACCATAGCTTGGATGTGTAAAGCTGTTTTCGAAAACCCCTGGGGTCTTGGCTATTCACTATTTTTTCACCCTTGCGCTGTAATATACTTTGTAAAAGTCGCAAGGGTGCGAAAAAAACGCTGCGACTGAGCGCCCTTGTGTGAGAATTATGTTATAACTCCCCAAATTATGACCCCTGAGATGCTCCTGACCCTTGGAATTTTGGCCGCGGCCATCGTGTTGTTCATCACCGAATGGCTGCGGGTGGATGTCGTCGCCTTGGGCGTTGTCATCACCCTGATGTTGACCGGCATCCTTGAAACCAACGAGGCCCTGGCCGGATTTTCGAGTTCGGCCGTCCTGACGATTGCGGCCCTCTTCGTCGTGGGTGGAGCTATCATGCAAACGGGGTTGGCGGGCACCATCGGCCGCCGCATTCTGACCATTGCCGGAGACAGCCAGATCCGCCTGGTTATCGTTATCATGGCTGCAGTTGCCCTGCTTTCGGGTTTTATGTCCGATACTGGCACCGTCGCTGTCTTGCTTCCGGCGATTATCAGCCTGGGGACGAACGCCAAAATCAGTCCGTCAAAATTGCTGCTACCGCTCTCTTTTGGTTCACTTTTGGGTGGTGCAATGACATTGATCGGAACCCCGCCCAATATTATCGTTAGCGATTTACTGCGCGAACAGGGCCTGACCCCCTTCCAATTTTTCGATTACACGCCAATCGGCATGATTCTATTATTCATTGGGATTGGTTATATGATCCTGGTTGGGCTCCGCCTGATCCCCGACCATAAACCCACTCAAGACCTGCAACGAGTTGAAACGCCTGAAGAATTAGTTGACCTCTACAAATTACCCGATAACCTGTGGCGTTTCCGGGTCCGCCGGGGATCGACGGTGATTGGGCAGACGCTGGCAGAAGCCGGGATTGGCCAGGAATTCGATCTAAATATCTTAGACATTTTGCGGGTGACCGCGCCCCGCGAAGTTGCCAAACTCGGAGATCGCCGCCTGATTCTGGCCTCTGACCCTGAATCGATCCCGGTTGATTCGGATACCGTCCTCGAATTAGATGATTTACTCATCGTCCAGGGCGCGGCCAACGATGCCAGTCACGCCGCGGCGGTGCTCAACGTGGCCGTCCAACCTGCAAATGCTGCCGATCACGAAGCCCTGGTAACCCAAGAGATTGGTCTGGCCGAAATTTTGCTGCCTTTACGATCAACCCTGGTTGGCAAATCCATCGTCGCGGCCCAGTTTGGCACGCTCCATAATTTGACCGTCTTAGGTATTCGCCGTCCTGGAACCGATGAAAAACTCGATCTGAAAGATTCTCCGCTGCGCTTTGGCGATACATTACTCGTCCAGGGGCCGTGGCAAAACATATTGAATCTCCGTCGTCGTCGCCGGGATTTTGTCGTCATGGGCCAACCCGAGGAGATGATCGGGGCCCCCGCCCGGCGCAAAGCCCCGATTGCGTTGCTGATTTTGGTAGGTATGTTGGTCTTATTAGTCACCGATACCTTGCCGGTCGCGGTGGGCAGTATGTTGGCCGGATTAGCCATGATTTTGACCGGTTGCCTGACCATCGATGACGCATATGAAGCCGTCGACTGGAAAAGTATTGTGCTGATCGCCGGGATGCTGCCGATGAGTACGGCCCTCCAAAAAGTCGGGCTGGTGGAGGTCGTTGCCGGGGGCTTGACCGATGCTTTTGGGAGCATGAGCCCCCTGGTCGTTCTGGCAACCTTATTCTTGATGACATCTTTGTTTACCCAGGTTCTCTCCAACACAGCCACAACCGTCCTGATCGCTCCCATTGCCCTGGCCGCGGCGCACAATATGGACCTACAGCCCTATGCTTTCCTGATGTCGGTTGCGATTGCGGCCTCGATGGCCTTTGCCTCCCCGGTGGCCTCACCGACCAACACCCTCGTCATGGGTGCGGGCAATTACCGGTTTAGTGATTACATCAAAGTTGGCGTCCCGCTGATATTGTTAACCATGGTGGTTTCGATTTTAGTTTTACCCCTTTTGTGGCCCTTGCGATAGAATCTTAGGCCCTTGCGAGGTTGGTGTAGAATAGCGTCCGCACTCTTCGATACGGGCTATACGCGGTTCGCCCAACTCAGGCTGCTGCTGTATATGGGTTGCAGAACAGCGGATCGAAGGGTGGAGTGGGTCTTCATTCCGGTGAAATTATATAGCTCTACCCCAAACAGTACTCCTGTGCTATAGTTCATTTTAACTTGTAAGACCCAGCCTTGAACGCCCGTCAGGAGGTTAGCGATGGAATTCTTATCTGATGAAAATGATATTGAAGAATTCTCCCGAGAAGAAGAACAACCCGAAACCGAGCAAAAATCACGGCTCGATTCATTGCCTCCATATCTATACCAGCGCAAACCCATGGCCGCGTTTTGGACGGTGGCCAGTATTATTTCGTTAACCGTAAATGTTATATTGATTTTGGTTCTCGTGGTTTTGGGGCAGCAGCTATTTACGCTGAAAGGGATCGTTACCGAGAAATTACTGGCTGGGCTGTATTACAACTTTCTCCTCATGGATCAGGCCCATATCGTCACTGAAATTAATGTAGTTGACACCATCCAGGTCGTGGATACCATCCCGGTCGTATTTGATCTCCCCCTGGAGCAAGCTACTGAAGTCGTTTTGGTGCGCGATACCCCCATCGACGACGCCACCATCGTCCTTAACAATCAACCTGTTCCCCTGGATTTGACCCTCCGGAAAGGCACCCCCCTCAATATCAGCCTGGATTTGGTTGTCCCTGTCAGCCAGACCATCCCCGTAGTGTTGAATGTCCCGGTTAATCTGAAAGTCCCGGTTGATATTCCCCTCCAGGAAACTGATCTTCACGGACCTTTCACTGGGCTGCAAGATGTCGTTTCCCCTTACTTTTGGCCCCTGGTCGCCGCCCCAGATCGGTGGGAAGATGTACCACTTTGCCAAGATGTTCTGCGCCCTATCTGTGATTGGATCTTGATTCCAGAATAATTTCTCACCCGAAAGCACTACTAACACGACACTAAATCGTGGATTTACAAAATGATGCAAAATAAACCGCCAATTTCGCTAATCTGCGCCAATTTTGAGAATAATAGCATCAAAATAGGGTAGAACTTTGTGAAAATTAGCGAGGCTTAGCGATTAAAAACAATCCGCATTCAAATGCTCCTGTATCCCCCTTAATCTTTTTACGCCTACATATGAGGTTTTTATGCCAGAATCTGTAACCCAAGTTCAACTCCCGAATGGCCTGCAGGTCATGCTCAAGGAGATTCACACTGCCCCTATTATCAGCCAATGGGTCTGGTACCGGGTTGGCTCGCGGGATGAAGTTCCCGGGATCACCGGCATCAGCCACTGGGTGGAGCATATGCAGTTTAAAGGTACTCCCCAATTCTCTGCGGATGTGCTTGAACGGGCAATTTCACGCGATGGCGGCATGTGGAATGCCTTCACCTATGTCGATTGGACTACCTATTTCGAAACCATGCCGGCTGATAAAATCGATTTGAGTTTGCAGCTTGAAGCCAACCGAATGAAGAATAGCATTTTCGATGCCGATGAAGTGGCCTCCGAACGGACCGTGATCATTTCTGAACGCCAGGGCAATGAAAATTCACCCATGTTCCGCCTGGGTGAAGCCGTTCAGGCGGCGGCCTTCCGAGTCCACCCTTACCACCACGAGATCATCGGTGACATGGCCGACCTCGAAACAATCTCGCGGGATGATCTTTATCACCATTATCAAAAATACTATCGACCCAATAATGCTGTGGTCGTCGTCACGGGTGATTTTAAGACCGAGGTTATGCTTGCCCGTCTCAAGGAACTCTACGAACCGATCCCGCGCGGTGACGATGTGTTACGCCAACTTCGCCTCGAACCACCCCAGCGCGGCGAACACCGCCTGACGGTCGAAGGTCCCGGTGAAACCACCTACATCCAGGCCTGTTACCATGCCCCCGCGGCCACCGATCCAGATTTCTATCCCTTCGTCGTCCTGGATAGCCTGCTGACCGGTCCTAGCAGTCTCAATCTCTTTGGTGGTGGCATCTCTAATAAAACCTCCCGTTTGTATCGCAGTCTGGTCGAAGGCGAAGTTGCGGTGGGTGTCAGCGGCAGTCTCCCGGCCACCATCGACCCCTTCATTTACACCACGACCATCACCGTCCACCCCGACCACTCCGCTGAGGAGGCCGTGGCCGTTCTTGACGCCGAAATAAGCCGCATCCAAGACGAATTGGCCAATGCTGATACCCTGGCCCGGGCGGTCAAACAGGCTCGCGCTCTTTTCGCTTACGGCTCCGAGAGTATTACGAACCAGGGCTTCTGGTACGGCTTCACCGAAATGTTCGCCAGCCATCAATGGTTCCTCGATTATCTCGATAATCTGGCCGCCGTCACCCCTGAAGATGTCCAGCGGATCGCCCAGAAATATCTCCGCCCGCAAAATCGCATCCTGGGCACCTACGTGCCCGTCAATGAGGAGGTAGCATGAGCACTAACCCTTCACCACACACCACACACCACTCCTCCATCCCGGGTTCTGACGATATCACCCGCGCCGTTCTCGATAACGGCATTACCATTCTGACCCGCCCGAACTTTAACAGCCCCTCGGTTGCCATTAGTGGCTATATCACCGTCGGTGGCTTGTTTGATCCCGATGATAAATTGGGTCTTTCTGACTTTACGGCGGCCGCCCTGATGCGCGGGACCGAGCAGCGGGATTTTCAGGCCATTTATGACGCCTTGGAATCCGCGGGGGCCTCGTTGGGGTTCAATGGCGCCACCCACACCACCGGATTTGGCGGGAAAGCGCTAAGCGAGGATTTACCCTTGCTGATGGAGCTCCTCGGTGAAACCCTGCGGACTCCAACTTTCCCCGGTCAACAGGTGATGCGGCTGCGGGCTCAATTGATGACGTCTCTGGCGATTCGAGCGCAGAGCACCCGCGATATGGCCTCCCTGACCTTTGATCAAATGGTCTATGCGAACCATCCCTACAGCCGCCCCGAAGATGGTTATCCGGAGACGGTCCAAAATATCTCTCGGGATGATTTGGTCGCATTTCACGAGACCCATTACGGTCCCCGGGGGATGGTAATGGCCATCATCGGCGCGGTAGATCCCCAAGAAGCGGTCAATTGTGTTCGCCAAACTTTCGGGGATTGGGAAAATCCATCTCAACCGGTGACCCCTCAATTGCCAGATTTATCACCCCTGACGGAACAGATTGTTCAACAGGTCGATATCCCCGGCAAAATCCAATCCGATATTGTGATGGGCGTGGCTGGCCCCCCTCGGAAAGCCCCAAATTTTTTTGCCGCGGCCTTGGGCAACAGCGTTTTAGGTCAGTTTGGGATGATGGGACGGGTTGGAGAGGCGGTCCGCCAGCAGGCTGGTTTAGCCTATTATGCCTACAGCGGGATAAGTGGTGGTCTGGGGCCGGGTCCGTGGTCTGTCGCTGCGGGGGTCAACCCTGTCAACGTCGATCAAGCCATCGACCTGATCCAATCTGAAATCCGCCGCTTCGTAACCGACCCCGTTACCGCCGAAGAATTGAGCGACAACCAGTCTAGTTACATCGGACGGCTGCCCCTGGCCCTGGAGTCCAATGCCGGGGTTGCGAGCGCGCTGCTCAACCTCGAGCGCTACGATCTAGGTCTCGACTACTACCGCCGTTATGCCGACCTCATCAATGCGGTGACGGTCGAGGAGGTTTTAGCCGCCGCGCAGGAGTATCTTGATCCCGATCGGCTGGCGATTGCCGTTGCTGGGCCATAAATAATTTTCGGTAAGGGTGGGTCTAAGACCCGCCCTTACAAAACCAAATTTCCCAAAATACCGCCAATATGCTTTACAATAGAGGCGGTATTTGTTTTTCCTCGTCTATAACCCAATTACCTGAAACCCTATGAAACGCGTTTTCCTATCTTTTTCTTTTGAACCCGACGACCGGCAAGTAAATAATAAGGTTGTCCGCCTGGTCCAGAGCCACAACCTGAATACGGTGACCGGTGAACGCGCCGGTGGCGAACCCTTGCGAGACCGGATTTTCGAACAAATTGAAGGCTGCGATGCCCTGGTGGCAGTCCTGACGCGCCGAAATCAATTAGCGGATACGGGGGATGGTGTATTTTTCACCACCTCCGAATGGGTCAAGAACGAACTCAATCATGGCCGGGTCAATGATCTAAAAACGATCGCGCTGGTGGAAGACGGCGTCAAAATGGAGGGGGCTTTCATCGATCATGAGTGGCTGCCCTTCACCCGGACGAATATGGAAGATGGTTTGCTGAAACTCTCGGAGACTTTGGGTTTGTGGCAGCAAGAAGCCGGGCGGACCCTCAAAATGATGATCGTTTCCCCAGAGTTGATGCAAAATCCCCGTTTTACCCGCAACCAAATGGTAATCGAATATCAATTTCTGATTGATGGCACTGAAGCGGGCTGGCAACGGGGTCGTTTGATCCGCGAGGCCGGTAGCGCCATGATCTTCGTCAAGGGGGTTCAGGATAATTATTTAGTCCAAATCCGAGTGACGGATGGCCCCGATCAGTGGGAATCGGATTTTGGCTCTCAAACCGTCCCAATCCAATTACGCCGCATAGCTGGAGGTGGTGTATGACCCTGCATATTGAACAATCCGTGACCCCCCACGCCGAAGGGTGGTGGACTTGGGCCGTCTGGTTGGCGGGGCCGCCTGAAGTGTTGGCCGAGGTTGAAGCCGTAGAATATATTCTGCATCCCACTTTTCCTGACCCCGTTCGAAAAGTGACCGATCGGGATACGAACTTTCGATTGGAAGCGCGCGGCTGGGGCGAGTTCCAACTCAAGGCCCGGGTGCATATCGATGATTCCGAGGATATTTTGTTAGAACACTGGCTCGAGTTGGACGACATCGCCCCCGCGAAAGGACTCGAATCCTATACTTATCGTTCGCGCCTGCCGCGTAGGACAGTTGATCGCCCCTTGTTATTTGTCTCCAGTGCAGTGGCCGATATGAACTTCACCTACGAACTGAAGGATGCCCTCGAAGACGAGGGCATGGAAGTCTTGATGGGCCAGGATTTGGACGATGATCAGCCGATTGAGACGCTGCTGGCGACCGAACGCCGCAGTATTCAGGCCGGATTATTTGTGGTCTCCGATATTTATAATCCCAGCCAGGATCGCGAGTTTTGGGCCTTTTATAAATACGAAATTTCATCCGTCGTGGTAGAAATCGGTGAGCACCGCGATCTCCCCGACAAAATGGAAAACCTGCCCCGTTTTCAAGTCAGCGACATCTCTGAAGCCGAAAACGTAGCCGCCAATATCGCTCAGCAAATTCTCTCTGACCATTAAAATCTAAGAACCGATCCGAAAACTGCACTGCTGATTAAGCCTGTCGGAATCCGACGCAGGTTTCGACAAGCTCAACCGACGCTTGACTTAATTTTTTGATAGATCCAAGTAATACCAATTGCGTTCTTTCAAGCCATGAATTATGATAAGGCAAAAAACTA
>CAYVQU010000016.1:0-47021 GCA_964453155.1 uncultured Anaerolineales bacterium
TTTTTTGTTGCTCAACGCTTCTGTTTTGCCTGAGTTACTGCAGTAGAGTCATGGTAAAAAAAGCTGCTACGAGATAATTAGTCGGTAATCGAATTAAGATCCGAATCGTTGGGGACGATTTCAATCTGGTTTTTCCCAGCGCTCTTAGCGATATACAGCGCGTCATCAGCAGCTTGGAGGAGCATCTGAGCGTTAGTGTGTTGGGTTCCTATGACCGCAATCCCCATGCTAAGTGTCACAGATAATTCGCCCCGATCTGTTTTTACCGGTCGGTTGGAGATTGACTGGTGTACCCGTTGGGCAATTCCTTGAGTCGCATCCAGGTCGGCTTCAATTAACAATATTACAAACTCATCCCCCCCAAAGCGACCCAATAAATCGATACTGCGTAATTGATAGCGTAACCGATCCGCAACCTCAATTAACACTTGATCCCCGATCATATGGCCATAGGTGTCATTGATATTTTTAAAGTCGTCGATATCCGTCATCATTATGGCTAAGGGATGGTCAAATCTTTGGGCGCGTTCAAATTCATCATTTGCCAATTTAAGAATGTGACGGCGATTGTGAAGCTCGGTTAAACTGTCTGTAAAAGCTAACTCTTCTAACACTCGGGCTTTCTCGAGTAATTGGGCGCGTTCGATGGACAATGCTGCTTGATGACTAATGGCAACCGCAAGTTGAACATCATTCTGGTCAAAAGGTCGCGCGTTACTATTGGTTTTATAGGCATAAACCAAGGCCATAATTTCTTGACTACTGATGACCGGAATGCACATTGCTGTTCGAATTATGTAGCGGTGCGCACTGTCACTGATCGATTCAACATGATAGGTATCTGGAAGGATTACAACCGAACGCTGCTTAATGGCCTGATTCGCGATCGATTTAGAGAAACCTAACTCCCCAAGTTTATCGAATTTTTCCGCGAGAATGACATCACATTTATCGGCTCCCAAAGCGACTTGCAAGAAATTCGATATTTCCTGTAAAGCTAAATCCAGGTCGAGAACTGAAGTGAGACGGTTTGAAACCTCATGCAATAGAATTGCGTTTTGATCGACAGATTCAAGTAATAAGTCACGCGTTAGAGGTCGAGTATTAGCCTGGGTGGTCGCCATTTTTAACGGGATTGTTTCTTTAGGAGGTTGATAATTAAGGGTAACCACATGGAACCCGATCCGAATTTGATCCGTTTCTTTTAGGGTTTGGGATTCTTTTAGTCGTTTCCGGTTAACAAATGTACCGTTGGTACTCCCCATATCCCGAAGCAGTAAGGAATTTTGAGTGTATTCAAATTCGACATGATGGCGGGAAGCCGACTCATCATTAATAACGATGTCATTTTTTGAATGACGCCCTAAAGATGTTATGCCCCTTTTCAGTACAAACTCGCGGGGTTCATTGAGGGGCGAACGAATGGTTAGTATCCACATATTTAATAACGATCATAACTCATAATTACGTCAATTGCTGGATACCAGTATATCTAAAATCTAGTTGAATGCCAATATCCTGATGATTTGATCATTATGAAACTTCATTTTTTATTTGAAAGGATGTCCCAAATGGGAATTGCTTTTGTGACTGTCGCGATTGGGGCATTCCAGAGTAAAATTGTCCAATCATGGCATCTAAATCCGCTCGCCAAAACCGAAGGAAACGGTTCCCTGTTGATAAGCTATTAGTCACTGAACTAGTTATCATCATATTATTGGTGGCGGGGCTAATTGGGGGTGCCAATGGTTACCGTACCGGACAATTGATGGCTTTGCAAGTTAGGGATGCGGTTGATCAGAATTATTTACAGGAAATTATGGAATTAGGCCGCGCCGACTTTGAGGCCGGGCGTTTTGAACAGGCCCGGCAACGTTTCGAGTTTGTGGTTCAAATTGCTCCCGCTGAATTCCCCTCAGCCCAGGAATATCTGACCCAAATTTTGGCGGTCTTAAATGCCACGGCTACTTTCACCCCTGTTCCCCCAACTGGAACTGTTATTCCAACGATAACGCCCACCCTAACCCCAACGATAGATCGAAGCGGTGAAGAATCAATTTACCAACGCGCCCAACTATTAATGGATGTTGGTGATTGGGATGGCGCGCTCGGAGCCTGGCTACAACTTCGAAATCTTGATTTGGAATATCGAGTTGTAGAGGTTGATGATGCTTTGTATGTGGCTTTTCGCAACCGTGGTGAACAAAAAATTCTGTACCAAGGGGATTTAGAGGGCGGCATATATGATCTAACCCTGGCGGAAAATTTTGCCCCCTTAGACTATCGCGGTTCAGTTTATCGTGATTGGGCCCGCCTATACCTGACCGCCTTAGGTTTTTGGCAAGCTTATCCCCAACAAGCCGTGTATTATTTTAGCCAGATTGCTGCTTCTGCCCCTGGTCTCAAGGATGGTGGCGGCTGGACCGCTCAAGAGCGGTATCGAGCTTCATTGATTCATTATGGTGCCTCCTTAGAAAGTATGGAGCTTTGGTGTGAAGCTCAGATCCAATACGAAGCTGCATTGAATATTCGCCATGATATCGAGTTGTCCCAAACTTTACTGCGGGTTATCAACAAATGTACCCCACCTACAAAAACGCCGACCCCTACGATACAAATTACGACTACATTAACGACCACGACCACAACTACTCCGTTGCCCACAACAATCCCCACTCAAACTACTGAATTTTCTCCCACACCGATAATTTCTAATACCGCGACGGTTACTCCTTCGCCAACAGAATCGAGCATTATCCTCCCAACGGAGACCTTTACGCCCGGTCCACCACCAACCGAAACTTTTACTCCGTTGCCTCCTACCGAAACTGAAACTCCGGTTGCCACGGCTACGGAAACCGCAGAACCCTATCCTTAATTTTTTATTGTTATGACGAAAATAACAGGTTCAAAATTAAGCCGAAATCAACCAGATCATAACCAGATCTTGTCTTGGATCGTTCTGTTGATTGCGTTGACTGTTGGGGCGGTAGTGGTAGGTTTCGCTTCATTTTTTATGACTCGGAATGTGATTTTCAATCGGCTTGTGCATGGCGAATCTTATTTGAATTTTAATGTATTGGCGCCAACACCTACCTCAACCCCCGCCCCAACCGAACAGCCACAGCCAACCCTTGATTTAGTAACCGAACTACCTGCTTTAGTCGCTACCCCGGAGGCTGAACCGACTTTACCCCCTTGGGATGGGAAAGAGCGGGTCACTGTCTTAATTACGGGGGTAGATTATCGAGATTGGGTGGCTGGATCGGGCGCCGCCCGTTCGGATACCATGATGCTGCTGACTTTGGACCCGGTTACAAAAACTGCTGGAATGCTCTCCATCCCGCGGGATTTATGGGTAGCCATCCCAGGGTTTACCCATGGAAAAATAAACACGGCCCACGCTTTGGGCGAGATGTACAAATTACCTGGTGGTGGTCCTGCGTTGGCGGCTCGGACTGTGGAATTGGTTATCGGTGTGCCGGTGCATTTTTATGCGGTGGTTGATTTTGGCGCCTTTGTCCGCTTTGTGGATGAACTCGGGGGTGTGAAATTGGATATCCCCTACAAAATTGAAATTGATCCGCTGGAAGGGGAAAATATGAAGCTGCGACCCGGCGTTCAGACCTTATCCGGTGATTTGGCTCTGGCATATGCTCGTAACCGCAAAAAAGGGGATGGAGATTTTGACCGCGCTCGCCGCCAGCAGCAGGTGATTTTAGGGATTCGTGACCGTATATTGGATTTTGAACTTTTGCCAGTATTAATTCAAAAAGCCCCAATTTTGTACCGCGAATTGGTCAATGGGATTCATACCAATATGAAGTTGGATGAAATTATTAAATTGGCCGTACTGTCCCAACAAGTTGATGACAAAGATATTCGTCAAGGCGTGATCGATACCAAATACGTCGCATATGGGTGGTCACCGGATAATTTAAGCATCCTAATCCCTTATCCTGATCGAATCCGGCTGCTGCGGGATGAAATTTTTTCAACTTCAGGAGTAATGGGCCCGATGACGCCCGGAAACCCGCAAGAGAGGATGTATCTCGAAGGCGCAACGGTTTCAATCCTTAATGGGACCCGCGAACCTGACTTAGCGCAAAAAACGGCTGAATATTTGATCTCTCAGGGCGTAAACGTGGTGGAATTTGGTGAATCAGGCCAGCGTTACTTCAATTCCCGAATTACCGATCATGTCGGTCGCCCCCATTCTGTTGGTTATCTGGTTACTGAATTAAAAATCATTAATCGGTATATTTTATATGCCTATGACCCCACGGCGCACGTCGATATTGAAATTATTTTAGGCGATGACTGGATCGGAAATAGTGTCTCCCCATAAATAGAAAAACGCCCTGATTTCTCAGAGCGTTTTATGGCTGGGGACCAGGGATTCGAACCCCGACTTACGGTTCCAGAGACCGCTGTCCTGCCATTAGACGAGTCCCCAGTGCGGGGGCGATTTTACCACCCCCGATTGCTTTCGTCAATTTTTAGGCGGCCATTTTTTCTAGTGTTTGGATGCCGTTTTGGATCCGTTCTAACACCTTTTCTCGGCCAATGATTGTCATGGTTTCAAAGATGGGGGGGCTGACTTTTTGGGCTGTGAGAGCATTTCGCAGGAAGCCAAAAACATGCCCCGCTTTGAGTCCCATTTCCTTAGCTAAATCGCGAATCGGTTGATTAGCGGCTTCTTCACCAAAATCTGGCAGGGATTCGATCAACCCATAAATTGCCCGGGCCATATCCAGTGATTCGGCGGCGGTCATTTTCTTGCCAATCAAACTTTCTGGTTCAGGATGGACTTCATCTTTGAAGAAAAAGCCCGCAATTTCAGGGGCCTGGTCGAGTTTTGACAGCCGGATTTGGAGTACTTCAGCCACTTGAGCTAATTTTTTCTCATCCACCGAGTATTCAGCGGCCTCAAAAAACGGTTTGATGCGCATAGCCAGATCAGATACGGTCAGTTCTCGGATATGAAGACCATTGAAATGATCTAACTTACTGAAATTGAGCGCGGCCGGAGCTGGGTTAAGTTTCTCAATGCTAAATTTTTCAATGAGTTCACCCAAAGTGAAAAATTCTGTTTTATCGTCATAACTCCAACCGATCAGCGCGGCCCAATTGACAATCGCCTCGGGTAAAAATCCCAATTGCTTGAAATCGCCCAGAAAGATCGCTTTGCCTTCTTTTTCAAGGATCCCAGTATCCCGTTTACTCATTTTCCCTTTGCCGTCCGGTTTTTGGAAAATGGAGGGATGTACCCAAATAGGTTGCTCCCAACCCAGAGCCTGGTAAATGTGTCCATGCAGGGGGAAAGTTGGCAGCCACTCCGATGTCCGGATGGCGTGAGTAATTTCCATCAGGTGGTCATCTACGACTACAGCTAGGTGATAAACCGGCAGCCCATCCGATTTGACCAAAATATAATCATCAAGCGTTGCATTTTCAACAGTGATGTCTCCCCGGATGGCATCCGCAACCGTTATTTTGCCTTCGCGTGGCATTTTGAACCGGACTACATAAGGGTCTCCACCATCTCGGCGTTGATCAGCGGTAGCTAAATCAGCTTCTCGATCCGGGCAAATATCGCGGTGTTGTCGTTTTTGTTTATCTTTGGGATCACTCGGTTCTTCAGTTTGGGTGCAAAAACAGTAATAGGCGTGCTCGGTTTCGACGAGTTGTCGGGCATATTTTTGATAAAGCTCGCGGCGTTCGGTTTGACGGTAGGGACCATAAGGGCCGCCTACATCCGGGCCTTCATCCCAGTCCAACCCGAGCCAGCGCAGGCTGTTCATGAGTTCTTCTTCGGCACCGGGAACAAACCTTTTTTGATCGGTATCCTCTATCCTTAGGATAAATTGACCGCCAGATTGTCGGGCTAGAAGATAGTTATATAAAGCAGTTCGACCGCTGCCCAAATGGGTCCGGCCGGTGGGGGAGGGCGCAAAACGCACCCGCATGGGTTTTTGCTGATTCGTCATGTTAATCCTTGCGATTTATTCTTATTTGGGAATTACCGTGAAAGGTGGAACCCTGGCCTTTACCACGGAGATTTCCAAAGACTCAAATTTATTTTAATACGAGCAGGGATTTTATCAGAATTCGAGCGCTTTGTGACGGAGAATCACACTTTCAACCAGGCCGATTCCGACCAACATAGATAACAACGAACTCCCCCCATAGCTGACAAATGGCAATGGCAGCCCGGTAACCGGCAGCAGGTTGAGATTCATACCGATATTGACCACTGCTTGGAAAGTGAAGAGGGTTGCCACCCCGTAAGCGATCAATGCCCCAAAAGTGTCACTGGCGATCCGCGCTGCCCGCAGACATCTCAGAATAACAAATAAGAGCAACCCCATTACGATAACGGTTCCCACAAAACCAAATTCTTCGGCCATCGCCGAAAATATAAAGTCGGAGTGGCGCACCTTGAGAAACCGCAATTGAACCTGAGTCCCACTCTCATACCCTTTCCCAACCCAGCCTCCCGAGCCGATGCTAACCAGAGCCTGACGGACATTGTAGATGGCCCCGTGCCGGGCATTAGGGTCAGGGAAAAGGAAGTTTATGATGCGTTCGATTTGATACGGTTTGATCAGCCCTTCGGTATTGGTGGGGTCGTATGTTAGCAGCATGATCGGTAGACCGATTGCCGCCGCGAGTAATCCCACTCCCCCTGCGGATAACAGGTGTTTGACTTCCAATCCGCTGGCCCATAATAAGGCAAACCACAACACAAAAATCACAATCGAAGTACTTAAATCGGGTTGGAGCAAAATCCAAATTGCAACCCCTAAAGTCATCAAGAAACTCCGGATTACCCACCCAAAATTTTTGATTTTCTCCTGATTCCGAGTAAAAAAATCAGCCAGAATGAGAATGATAATGATTTTAGCGAGTTCGGAGGGCTGAATTAGGATTGGGCCTACTCGAAACCACCGATTGGACCCAAATAGCTGATTCCCAACCCCTAACAGAACACCTAACAAAGCCACAATCCCAATGTAGAGGACGCGACTCAGTGAGGCCCATAACCGGTAATCAATCGCAGCCGTAATCATGGCAATGACAAAACCAGCCACCGCAAATATGATCTGTTTTTGGACGGTATTGGTTTCAATCAGCTCAATATTCCCCGCTATTGCCGACCGGATCATAGTGATCCCAAATATGGTCAAAACGGCTACAGCCCCAAGTAACCAGAAGTCAAAATTATGCCAGGGCGTATCTCTCATATAACGATTGTGGATCTCAGAATGACGAGGGTGGAACCGTGACAAGTGGTTCCAATTTTCAAACCACCACTCACCACCCGCTATCCACTATTTATCTTCTCCGCTTTTTGGGTCCAATCACCGGGATGTCGGCAATCAGACGTTGCTCACGGCCTTCCTTGCTCATTTCGATGGAGACTTCCTCAGGATCAATTTCCATATGTCGGGAAATGACAGCGATGATTTCATCTTTAATATCTTCAATAGCCGAACTAGTCAGATTAGTACGATCATGGACCAGAACCAGTTGTAAGCGTTCTTTAGCCTGATGCGCGCTTTTGCGTTTTCTGCCGAGGAGGCGATCAATTGTACTAACCATTTTAGTCACCTCCCCCTTGGCGGATGAAGTTGCCAATTCGTTTGAACACACCAGGTTTGCTCAAATCCATGAAGGGGACCTGCTTGCCCTGCATGCGCTCTGTGACGTTTCTAAACGCTTGTCCGGCTAAACTTTTTCCATCTAACGCAATAGGTGAACCCCGATTGGTACTGATGATTACTTTTTCATCCTCTGGAATGATCCCAATCAGATCGATGGCCAATAAATCGACAATGTCTTCGGTAGAGATCATATCGCCTTTGCGAACCATTTCAAAGTTCAAGCGATTGATGATCAACTCCGCGGGACCTTTCTCTTCGGCTTCAATGAGACCAATAATTCGATCGGCATCGCGAACTGCTGAGACTTCAGGGTTGGTGACCACAAATACCCGGTCGGAGGGGGCAATGGCATTCCGGAAACCCCGTTCGATCCCGGCGGGAGAATCGATGATGACCCAATCATGATGCGGCCGTAATTCATCGCAAAGTCGAACCATATCGCTGGGGGAAACAGCGGTTTTGTCGCGAGTTTGAGCCGCGGGTATGAGATACAGACCCTTGTTATGTTTATCCCGGATCATGGCTTGCCGCAATCGGCACCGCCCCTCGACCACATCCACCAAATCATAGACGATTCGGTTTTCCAGCCCCAGAACAACATCTAAATTCCGTAAACCGATATCGGCGTCAATACATACCACTTTTTGCCCGCTAGCAGCCAGGGCTGATCCCACATTAGCTGTGATGGTGGTTTTTCCGACTCCACCTTTTCCCGACGTAATCGTGACGACTTTTGCACTCATTGGCTCATCCTAATTCCGAATCTCCAACACCTAAATTACTTTTTCTTGTATTTCCATGGCTCTGCCACGATTTTACCATCTAATAACCGGGCCATTTCTGGCCGAGGTTTTCTTCTTTGAGGGGGCGTAGTGCTGATTTGGTCTGCAATTCGGATTTGGGTAGGTGATAAATCTAAGGCACAAACGATTGCGGTGTGGTCGCCCTGGGCTCCAGCATGAGCAGTACCTCTTAGTCGACCCCATACAACAATACTGCCGCCCGCGACAATTTGGGCACCTGGATTGACATCTCCAATGATAGTCACATGCCCAGGATGAGTGATATTGTGCCCCGAGCGTAGCGTGCGATTAATCAGTGTGGCCTGATCGCCGCGCAAAACTGTATCTAGTGTGCGGGTAACCCTTTCTTGCCGCGGTTTTGATTGTTTGGTTGCCAATCCCAAAGATTGGGCGGTCCGCTCGGTAGTTGGGGAGTTACTTAATACTGCCCGGAGTGAAATGTCGCGTTCGGAAAGTTCATCCCGTAAACTACCCATATCGGCGGCTTTCAGAATGTGATTGCCGACCTCCAGGGTCAATTTGGCCCCTTTCAAGAAGTCTTTTTGCTCGTCGACGCGTGTCAACAGGGCGGCCAGGACCTCCGACCACTCACCATCGCTTAGAACGATTTTTATGCCTTCTTGAATCCCTTTGATTTGTATATCTATGGTCATAGTGATTGCATCAGCAGTTTTCGAAAAAGCTTTGAAATGGAAGGTAAACTCAAACCGAAAACTGCCCAGAGTGACGGTAAAACCAACTATTTTGATTTGAAATTACAAACCGTCACACACTTATTTGGTGCGAGTAGGCTAATAAATATTAGCCCCGCTGTCACCTATTTTAACATGAACTTATTGGGGCTCTCTGAGCTTTGGTGTGGTGAAAATTCCCCGGAAACTTCCGATCTGTTATTTTGCTGGGGAATTTGGTTTCAAAGTTTCCGGGGAACTGAGTTTTCCACAGCATTTCTCAAAGAACTCTTATGGGTTCCCCAGGGCAGCATCGATGGATTTTATTTCAAAATAAGCCTCGATGACTCGCCGAACAATTGGCCCGGCCACACTGGCGCCCTCACCACCATTATAGACAAATGCCACCACGGCAATTTCCGGATTTTCATAGGGGGCATAGGCTACGGTCCAGGCATGGGTGGGCCAATCTCCCGGTTTGCACAGATTTTTGGCAAGAGCATATTCATCGCAGTATTCGGCGGTCCCGGTTTTACCTGCAGCAGGGATCGTGACGAATTCAAATTGTTCTTCCAAAGTGCCGCTGGTTACAGCCAGCCGCATACCTTCTTGGACTTTTTCAATGACCCAAGATTCTACACTGGTTTTTTCAGCGGTTAATTTGGCTTCACAACCGCCGGGACTGGTAGGATCTTCATAAATATCGATCACTGGATCTTGGGTGACATCCCACTTCATCTCAGGGATAAATGGTTGGATGGTATTTCCTTCAGCGTCTGAGATTTGATGGATGATCGTTGGGCGCATCAATTTGCCATCATTTGCAATGGTTGCCGCCGACATCAAGACTTGGAGGGGGGTGGCAACCACAAAACCCTGGCCGACGCTGGCAATATAAGTGTCACCAATTGCCCAGTTTTCCCCATGGGCGATACGTTTCCATTCCGGACTGGGAATCTGGCCATCGGTTTCATCGGGGAGTTCGGTGCCGGGAAAGTCACCATAGCCCAAAGCTTTGGCATAAGTCCCTAAGCGGCAAATCCCCAAGCCTTCCGGGACCTCATTTTTATAGCCACCGCCTAATTTGTAGAAATAAACATTGCTGGAGTTAGAAATCCCACCTAAAAAGTCTAGTTGGCCAAATCCGGCCCGGTTCCAATCCACGAATTCACGCGCGTAGCCGGGATCGTTGGGGGTAAATTTTTCGGTGATCAAAATTTTTCCAGGAGTATCGATGATTTGATCGGCGGTAACTACCCCTTCGTTCAGGGCACCCACCGCGGTAGAAATTTTGAATACCGAACCTGCCGGGAGTTCGGCCCCCACCGCATGATTTAGCAGCGGATCCCGCACATCTTCCAGTAATTGTTGGTAGTAATAGGCCGGAATCACCCGTGCCATGCGGTTATTTTCGTAGGTCGGATACGATACCATCGCCAGGATTTCACCCGTTTGGGGATTGAGCGCAATGGTTACCCCACTGGTGATTCGTAATTCTCCTAAAAACGCGTTCCATCCCTCGATTTCGGCCAGTAAAATGCCCTCCGCCGCTTGTTGTAGCCGGGTATCAATGGTCAGATTGATATTCTGCCCAGGTATCGGGGGGATTGTGGGGCGGTAATCCCGTACGATCTGACCGGCAACATCCACCTCGACCACGCGTTTCCCGGGTTTTCCGGCCAAAATGGTTTGATAGTATCGTTCTACTCCTGCATAGCCAACTTTATCCCGGTTCGGTACGAAACCGCGTTCCCGATAATAGTCTTCAGTAACCGCTGAAATTGGGCCTAAAAATCCAATCATCGAAGCTGTTAAGGAACCAGTGGGATAATCTCGAACGGGTTCAACCTCAATATCAACTCCCGGCCAATCGATGGACCTTTCCTTAAGAATCATGGCTGTGGTTTCATCGATATTACATTTAATTTTTACTGGAGAAAAGGGGGCACTGGTTTGGCCATAGAATACGATCTGGGCGATACCATGCTCGGAGAAGCAGGGGACATAGGGTGTGGCCTGCGAGATTTCGCCTAAATTTACAGGGATATTGAGAATATGGGCCAGTTCTCGAAAAATTTCTTGGGTAGCTCCGGGATCATCCGGCAACCCGGCAGGTAAGATGATCGCGTTGTAACTGGCAACATTGCGCGCCAGAACAATCCCGTTACGGTCAAAAATTACGCCGCGCAACGTGGGTAAACTAATTTCACTAATCCGGTTTTCTTCTGCCTCCGAGGTCCAATTATTGCCTTGGAGAATTTGGAGATTAAATAACTGGATGATGAAGATGATAAAAACCAATCCAATGGCGATTACCAAGGCCAATATTCGCCAACCGGCGACATTATTCGTTAAAGTAGATGATTGATTCATGCTGCGAGTTCTTCAGGATAAACCCACTCGGCTAAATCTTTAATAATCGCATAAATTGGGGCGGCTAATAAAAGATTGAGGATAAGACTTGGTAAGATAATTAACCGAATGGTATCAAATACGGGTAAAGGGGTACCACTAATGCTAATTGCCAGAGCTGCAATGAGCTGACTCAGCAGGGAACCGATAAAAGTCATCGCAAACATGGCCAAGATTGGAATTTCCCAGATTCTACGGCGCACGATGAGCACAATTGCCGTAATGATCAAATAGGCTGCCAGCGGAACACCAAAATGAACAACCGAAACAAAACCAATACTCAACCCCCCAATGATACTCCAATGCCAGGCGGTTCGAACCCGGTCTTGTAACGCCCAGGCGATGATGACCAACAAGAGTAAGTCGGCAGTGCCGTGGATAAGCGGCAGGCGACTGACAACCGCGGACTGTAGGATTGTGAGAAGACTAAAAATTGGGATGGCAATCAAAATAGCCATAAATTGGGTCGGGAACGTCCAAAAGGTCTGGTAAGTCTAAACCGTCCCAAAAGTCCAACCAGTGGACAATTTAGACCATTCTGACCTCTCAGAACTTACCTATGGGGCTGGAATGAGCGGCGTAATATCTATCGGTTGGAAGTTTGTGATGACGAGGACGATTTCTAAATCAGTAAAGTCAACCACAGGTTGGATGGAGGCACTCTGGAAAAGGTCATAATCTTGACTACGAACACTGGTTACTTGACCGATCAGAATGTTGGGGGGGTAGTTGCCGCCTAATCCGGAGGTCAACACCAAATCGCCGGGATCGACTTTTGCTTCTTGAGGAATGAAATCCAGGCCTACATCCCCGGTAATAGACCCGGTGAGCACAGCTTCCACTCGCTCAGGTTCTAACCGCACGTTGAGAATAGTACCTGGATCAGTGATTAGTTGAACCAAGGCCGCGGAAGCAGTAATTTGAGCCACCCGTCCAACCAAACCCTGTTGGGTAACAACCGGCATCCCGCGTCGGAGACCATCGTCTGAGCCGCGGTTAATGTGGATGTATTTGACAAATGGGCTGGGGTCGCGGCCAATCACACTAGCGCCCACATATTGGTATTCGGGATAAGCCCGGGCAAAGTCCAATAAGGCCGAAAGAATTTGATACTCGGTGAGTTGTTGCTGCAGCTCAATGATTTGAGTTTGCAAGTTGGCAACTTCAGCCTCGAGTTCATTATTTCGTTGCGTGAGGATGGTTACATCTCGGGGAGAGTTGACCAGGATTTGAATGGCCTGATATCGGCTAGATACCCAGGTTTGAATCGAAATTAGGGGGGCTAATGCTACTCGAGAAAGTGGGGTTAAATAGCCTCCCAGTGCCAGAGCGACCAAACCTAAAGAAATGATCGCAATGGTTATCGAACGCAAAACACCAGGAGATTTAATCTTCATTTTGGAGAATTGAAAGCGCGCCGCGAGCCTTCAAAAAACTGGGTTAGCGCGTCCGGCCCTCCGCGCGGCCTAGCCCTACAAACAATGAATCCCACATTTCCATATCTTCAAGGGAAATTCCCGCCCCGCGGGCTACACAACTCATGGGGTCTTCAGCTACCCAGGCGCGAATATGGAGATCATTGGTCAATCGTTCTGCCAAACCTTGCAATAAAGCTCCGCCACCGGCCAGACAAATTCCGGTATCCATAAGGTCAGCAATAATTTCGGGAGGGGCTTCATCCAGAGCATCCTTGATGACCTCAATGATGGTGTTGACCGAACTTGCCATGGCTTCCCGTAACTCGACGGATGAAACTTCAATGGCCTCTGGTAGTCCGGTGATTAAATTGCGGCCGCGCAGCGTCATCGTTTTCTCTTGGGGAAGATGATACGCTGACCCAATTGTGATCTTGGCATGTTCTGCCATTCGAGGCCCGATTAGTAAATTGTATTTATTCCGAACATACAAGATGATATCTTCGTCTAATTCGTCCCCCGCGACGCGCAATGAACGTGATACCACAACCCCTTTCATCGATAAAAGCGCCACTTCAGAGGTCCCACCACCAATGTCTACGACCATGCTGCCTCGCACTTCATTGATCGGCAGTCCAGCTCCCAATGCCGCGGCGACGGGTTCTTCAATGAGGTAAACTTCTCGGGCGCCAGCAGAGAGCGCGGCATCATAAACGGCGCGTTTTTCTACCTTCGTAACGCCAGCTGGAATCCCAACAACCACCCGCGGCCGAGGAACCGGTACAATGGTTTGCTGGTGGACCTTACCGATGAAATACTCAAGCATGGCTTGGGTAATTTCAAATTCTGAAATGACCCCATCTCTAAGAGGTCGCACGGCCAATACATTCGCTGGGGTGCGGCCAACCATTTCTTTGGCTTCGGCTCCGATACGGAGTGGTTCGCGAGTCCGACGGTCAATTGCCACCCAAGAAGGTTCGCTGATTACAATACCTTTACCGCGCACATTTACCATGGTGTTTGCGGTTCCCAGGTCAATTCCAATGTCAAGAGAAAATAAGCCTAGTAGCCAGTTTAATGGATTAAATGCCAACGCAGGCTCCTTTTTAGTCAAAAAATAGACGCGTGAACATCCGCTGTCTAGAGTACTGGTGGGATTATACCAGTTTATGCTAAATAGATACTGGGGATAAATTTTTCTTTCATTACAATTTTATAAGGAAATTTTGGGGTATAATTCCCACCCGAAACCAAAAATCGGAGGTGTAAAGCGAAAATTTAACCGGAAAAGATAGCGCATGGACCAAATTGTCGCATATGTCTAAAATGTCCCAAAGGCCTAAATTGTCATTTTTACCGACAAGTTAGACCTCTCAGACCAATAAGACCCTTCAGACATCTTTGGTTGACGAGGATGAGGGTTCCCCATTGCAAGATGGGGCTAAGCTCAAAGAAATTGACTAGTTCAATATTATGAGCCAAAATCGAAAGATCAGCGGAAGCCCTCCGGGAGTGCCACCTCCCGACATCTTTTCCCTCCTAAAAATACTGCGAACAAACTCTGCAGGTAACTGCAAACCAAAACCGCAGCAAGTGGCCAAAATTCTAAATTTGTGGATAGCGTAAAATTATTATTCACAAACCACAAGTTACTATCTCGGAGGGACCCCTATGTGTGGAATCGTTGGTTATATTGGACCGCAGGATGCAACCCCGATTATCCTGAATGGCCTTAAACGTTTGGAATACCGTGGGTATGACAGCGCGGGTTTAGCCGTTTTGCAGAATGGCGATATTGAAGTTCGTCGCGATGCTGGCAAACTTTCGGTTTTATCGCAGTTGGTTGCTGAGAATCCAGTGGTGGGGGAGTTGGGGATTGGTCATACCCGGTGGGCCACGCATGGTGAGCCGAATGCTCGCAATGCTCATCCTCATATGGGCATGACGGGCAATGTCGTTATTGTACATAATGGCATTGTTGAAAATTATATAGAGTTACGTGATGAATTGGTAGCTGAAGGGGTCGAATTTGCCTCTGAAACGGATACCGAGGTGATCGTTCACCTGATAGAACGTTACCTGACTTTAGATGAGGGGCTGCCCGAAGCAGCTCGCAGAGCATTGAGTCATTTACGCGGTGCTCACGGCGTGGTGGCCTTCTCCAAAAATGAACCCGACAAATTAGTCGCTGCTCGGATTGGGAATGCTGGGGGTGTGGTTATTGGTCTCGGGGAGGGTGAAACCTATATTGCCTCCGATTTACCCGCCATTTTGGAGCACACCCGGCAGATGATTTTCTTGGAATCTCATCAAATGGCCGTAGTAAGCAAAGATGGGGCCGCGCTTCAAACTCTAGCAGGGGAGGTGATTGCGCCTGAAATCCAGTCCGTTCCCTGGGATCCGGTCGCGGCTGAAAAAGGTGAATTCCGCCATTTCATGCACAAGGAAATTCACGAGCAGGTCCGTTCGTTGACTGATACCATTTCTGGTCGGGTAGATTTTGATACCGGGCACATCCGGTTCAATTCATTAAAGCTGACCACCGAATTTGCCTGCCAGATCAACAAGATATTTATCACCGCCTGTGGCACCGCCTCTTACGCCGGGATGGTCGGTAAAATTTTGATCGAAAAACTGGCCCGAATTCCCGTCGAACTCACCCTCGGTTCCGAATTCCGCTACTCTGATCCAATTGTGGGATCAAACGATGTAGTTTTGTCTATCAGTCAATCTGGTGAAACGGCCGATACCCTCGCTGCGATGGAAGAAGGACGTTCACGCGGGGCAACTTTATGGAGCATCGTCAACGCCATTGGTTCGCAAGCGATGCGGGTCGCCGATGGTTATATTTCGATGCAAACTGGGCCCGAGATTGGGGTGGCTTCCACTAAAGCCTACACTGCCCCATTGGTCGATCTTTATATGTTGGCAATTTTGTTGGCTGATCTACGCGGCACTATCGATGGGCCGACTCGTTACCAGTTGGTTCAAGATTTGCGCCTGGTACCCGATTTAGCTTCCCGTTGTCTGGATCGCGAGGCCGAAATCGAGGCGGTAGCCCAAACTTTGGTTGAGGTGAAGCATGCCTTGTACCTGGGACGTGGCATCAACATGCCAACCGCCTACGAAGGCGCGCTAAAACTCAAAGAGATATCATATATTCATGCTGAAGGTTACCCTGCGGGCGAGATGAAACACGGCCCCATCGCCCTGATTGACCGCGAAATGCCGGTGGTCGTGATCGCCCCCCAGGACCCCTGGTATGAGAAGATGTTTAGCCAGATCGAACAATCCAAGGCCCGCGGCGGGCGGGTGATCGCAGTGGCAACGGATGGCGATGAACTTATCCCCCCGGTTGCCGATGAAGTCATTTGGGTTCCCGAAACCCCTTGGATGCTGAGTCCAGTAACGACTGTCATCCCACTCCAGATTTTAGCCTACCATATCGCGGCCCTCCGCGGTCTCGATGTCGATCAGCCGCGCAACCTGGCCAAATCGGTCACGGTTGAATGATAGCTGGGGAATTTACACCAGTTTGTGTTCACTCTCAAAAACGGGTTTGTTATCCAAAATCCGTTGGGGCGCGAAAATTGACAAATCCAGCGTTGGTGTTTCTCCTAAAATCAACTCGGCCAAATAGCGGCCGACCGCATGTGCTTGCTGAAAACCATGTCCCGAGAAGCCATTTGCCAGCATAAAACCGCCTAGTTGTGGCCACTCACCCAAAATCGCATTGCCGTCGAATGTGTTGACGGCATATAGCCCTCCCCATCCCCGCGCGATCTTTAATTGATCGAAGGCGGGGATGTATTCATATAACTCTGGCCACAAATGGTCCATGAATATTTGACGATCCCAGCTAAATTCGAATCCGATCGGGTCAGTGGGCAGGATTTTCCCGGTCAAAAAGATATTGGCGTGTTCTTGGATTAAATACAATCCGGAAGGAAATACGGTCAGGGGATAGGCGATGTCGGTTTCAACATTGGTTTCGATCACAAAAACCTGGCGTTTGATTGGATCGATCGGTAAATCCACCCCCGCGGTTTGCGCCAATTTCTGGGCCCAAGCCCCCGCGCTGTTCACCACGAATGGGGCCTGAATTTCACGGCCGGATGTCAACCGTACCCCTTGGATGAGCCCGTCTTTTTGCAAAATTTCTTGCACTTCACCTTTAAAATATTCTGCCCCTAATTCAATCGCTTTATTTTTATAGCCAATCAAAACTGCATTGGCATCCATTGTGCCATCCTGATGGCCCAAAGTCCCCCCCGCCAGTTGATCCACCGCATATAAAGGGAACTGGTTCTTGATCCTAGCGGGTGACAGCCATTCGACTGGGCAACCGAGGTTTTGTTGGGTTGCCAACCCTTTTTGAGCCGCGGCTTTGCCAGCTTCATCTGTTAGAAATAAATTTCCTTGCTGACGGAAAGCAATATCCGGTTTGACCCCTTCGACTGCCATATCTTCTGCAAACGTCGCTAACACTTCTAACCCATACTGTGAGATTTGAATGTTTTCTTTCACGTTAAACTGTAGGCGAATATTAGCATCACTCAAAACTGTCGAGCAAAATTCATAAGTTGGATCTTTTTCAATGATCAATACGGTTATGGTGGGGTCTTTTTTCCGCAAATAATAAGCTGTTGCACAGCCCATAATCCCCCCACCGACTAGGATTACATCATATTTTTTGTTAGGTTCCATTTCGGGGGCTCCTGGAATTTCAAATAACAAATAGTGCCTTGCTGAACAAGAATTGAATTTTAAACCAAGTAGTTATTCGTTACGATTTATATCCTAATAATTGATTTTTTTGCCCAAATAAACCGTAAAAATCTGGTTTTAGTGTGTGTATGTGTAGTTTCCTGATCGACGTGAATTTAAATTTGGAATTCAGGTAAAATATATCCAGATATTAACCAAGGAGGTTAGAATGACGACTAAAACACAAATTGTGGCTTTGTTCGCATACCATTGGCACACCACCCAGAAGTTGCTGGATATCGCAGCTACGTTGAGTACTGAAGATTATTTTTTAAAAACTGAAGAGTGGGAGTCATTTCATCAGATCTTTTTCCACTTGTTGCGCGCGAATCAGGGCTGGCGGAGTGCGTTGGAAACTGGGATGCAACAAAGACCTTTGAGCAAGAAGGATTACTCAGATTTGACTTTACTCAAGGCGGGTTTTGAAGCCGAGAAAGTCGCCTGGGATCGCTATCTTGAAAAATTGGAGGCGGATGATTTACGGGAACAGGTAACCCTGCGCAGATCGAGTGGGGAGGAACGAAAGTTTATTTTATGGCGAGTTTTAAATCATCTTGTTATCCATGGTATGCAACACCATTCCGAAATTGCCCATCGACTGACTTCTTTTGGGCATTCTCCAGGGAATATTGATTTCATCTTCTTTTCAGAGTAAGTTGTACATTTCTGCACAATGGTAAGACCCCAAAGACCTGTGATGTCCGAATCTCAGGTCTTTTCGTTTACGGGAAAAAGCCTGAACGCCCTGGCCTGAGATCGTAAATGGCAATCAGGGATTTGGGAGTGGAAGCTCTCCGGCAGTCTTTTTCCTTAGGAAGAAGTTCTGCCCTGTGGTCGGAACTCTTCACAAATAGGAGATAGAAATGGAACTGCTTGGAAGAATTATTTTTGTATTGCCGCTCGCGATGATGGGGATGGGCCACTTTTTTATGTATAAATCGATGTTGCCCTACGCTGAAAGCAAAAAATTGCCCATGGCGAATATTTCAGTTCTGGTGTCTGGGGGCGTCTTGGTGCTAGGATTATTAGGCTTTATCTTCAATTTCCAGACCAAGATTGCCGGTTGGCTGGTGGTTGCTTTCCTCCTTGGCGCCGCATTTTTCATGCACGCTTTCTGGAAAGAAGAAGATTTTAATATGAAAAATATTGAAATGTCTCAATTCATGAAAAATATGGCCTTGGCAGGCGCTACAATTGCGATGATTTACGCTTTCTAGTTTACTAATTAACCAAAAACACGGGATTGTTGCAATCCCGTGTTTTTGGTTAAAATTCAAAATCGCTAGCCGTTTTTTGCCAACATCTCATCTAAAATTCGTAATTCTTTCTTCCCAATGTAGTGGTAGGAAAACAATTCCCCATTGTAGACAATGCCAAACACCCCATAAGGGGAGGGCGATTTCGCCTGGACTTCGGCCGCGGTTTCAAACCGAAGCGTCTTGACTTTCAACCCGCGCTCTTCGAGTAACTTTAGGGCACCTTCAACGGCATCTGGCATATAGGGGCATTGAGCCGCATATGTGATAGTCATTCCATCTCCAAATTTGGCCCTGCGCTGGTCCCAATTCTTGGGGAAACTGGGCTGCGGCCCATCATCAAATTGTTTGGCCAATAGGCTAAATGTCGGCGGGGCGGTGTCAATCTCTTTATACCCATTTTTGAGAAAAACCTTCTTGTCGGCTAACCAATTTCCGGTACTACTGACCATTACGACCCCTAATTTTCCCAAATCACGGGCTTCTTGTTCACATTCATTCAGGAGTTGGGAGGCAAACCCCTGACCTTTGCCGCGGCCGACCACCCATAAACAATGAATTACGAGATAATTTGGCGCTTCGACCGCGCGCCAGGCAAATTCGCCGGGAATATATTCAATAAATGCAAAAGATCGCTGGCCCTGATACAAAATCTTTAGCTTCATTCCCTCAGCAAACCGTTGGGAGAGCCAATCATATTTTTGACGGTAACCTTCGGTTTTGGGTTTGCTCTTATAACAAAAGAATCGCTCCTGATCGACGTTCGTTCCATCAACGGTTACAATCCGAATTGCGTTGCTCATTTCAGCTCCTAAATCCAATCTAAAGTTTCAATTTTCAAGCCACTGGTAGTCTCGCCAGTATTAACCGTCCCCGCCAATTCGATCATCAAAATCTGACATTCTTTCTCTGCAATAGGTTTGTGTTCAACCCCCTTGGGGACGACTACCATCTCACCGGCCTTGAGATGGGTACTTGAATCTCGAAACTCAATTTGCATCTCACCCTGAATGACAATAAAAGCCTCATCCGTATCGGGATGGCTGTGCCAGACGAACTCACCTTGAATTTTGGCAATTTTAAAGTGGTAATTATTCAGTTGAGCAATAATTTTTGGGTGCCATTGCTCAGAAAATAACTCAAATTTCTTTGCAAAGCTTATGGGAGGGTAAGTCATTTTAGCATCCCTTCTTTTCGAAACCAATTCAATGAATCATGGACAGTTTCGGTAAACGGGCGCGGTTCAACGCCAAGAATTTGCTCCGCTTTACGAGTGTCGTATCCCTGCCAAAAGTGCAGAGCTCTGAGATGGTTGGATGGTAACGGTAAGAATGGAAATATATCTCCTAAAACGGTCAATCCACTTAGGACCCAACCGGGAATTTCAAACCGAGGGGGTTGGGCTCCCGCCACTTGCGCCGCGATTTCCAGCGCGGCCCGAACTGAATAATTATGGCCGCCAATGATATGGCGCTCCCCAATCTGCCCATGTTCGACCGCCGCAATATGGGCCTGGGCAACGTCTCGCACATCTACCACATTGATCTCTCCCGGCAGCCAGCCGATCATCCAACCTCGGGCCACCGCGATCAGTAGCGACCCCATCGTAAGATGAACATCTCCGGGGCCAAAAACTGCCGTGGGGTTCAAAATTACACCTGGAAATCCATCGTTGCAGGCTCCCATAAAAATTTCTTCCATTGCAATCTTGGCTTCATAATAACTGCTTTTTGCCAGCGTTCCGGGGATGTAAAAATCGCTCTCATCGGCTAAGCGGTTTTCTAGGGGTGGGGGATGACCGATTGTGGTGAGGGTGGAGGTATAAATCGTTTTTTTGACGTTGACCTGGCGGGCCGCCCAAATAACATTTTGAATTTCTCGCTGCGCATAGGCAACCTGGCTCGGGATTTTGCGAGGATTGCCATCTTTGGGGTAAAACGCGGCCCCATGGAACACGACATCAACCCCCTCCATCGCTGCCCGAAGTGAATCGATATCCTCCAGGTCGCCCACAACCCATTTAACCATCGATCCCTCTAAAATTCCAATCCGAGTAATATCTCGTCGAAAGCCGTGCACCTCCCAGCCTGCTGCTAAGGCTGCTTGCGCGATCTGTCCCCCAATAAAACCAGTTGCACCTAATATTAGAGCTTTTGCCATAATTTCGTCCCGAGTTTGGTGTGGAGAGTTATGATGGGAAGATTCTCAAAACGCACCGCCCGCCACCCTCAACCCTCCACCTTTTGCCCTATCTTACCCCATTTTCTTGACTCATAACGCTAATTTTGTTACACTAAAACTACCGACCGGTCGGTAGGGAGACCCAAATGACACGTCAAGAAATTTTAGTTGCCGCGGCCCAAATTTTCAGTGAAAAAGGCTATCATGCCACCTCAATGCAAGATATTGCGCGGGCGGTTAATTTGCAAAAAGCCAGCCTTTATCATCACGTTGAGAGCAAACAAGAAATTCTGCTGGCATTATTGGATCAAGCCCTTGATCTGGTCATTGCCCAGATTGAAACGGTCAGCACCCAACCGATTCCCGCCGTTGAAAAACTGAAATTGGCCATGCGAACATATCTTCAAATTTTGGCCGAACAGCGGGAACTTTCCGCGGTTTTGTTGTTTGAACACCGTTCGCTCAAACCTGAATTCCATGATCGACATTTACCTCGGCGGGATCGATTTGAACAAATCTGGCGCCGCCTCATTCAAACCGGAGTTGACGAGGGGGCATTCGATTGCCCGGATGTCCCTATGGCCACGCGCGCCTTACTTGGGATCATGGGTTGGATGGTTACCTGGTATCGCCCCGACGGACCGTTATCGGCCGCCGAAATTTCAGATCAATATGCCGAGTTGGTCTTGAAAGGCTTGGTTGTGAGACCCGCAAGTTAGATGACTTAAAATTTGATCTTTTCTGTCTCGTGACGGATGAAACCTGAACCGTTAATTCGCAAGATAAAGGTTCACGCTTCTCGTAACATGCATTTTTAAAAAAGGAGGCTCCATGTATTCGTTTGAACCCTCAGAAGAACAAAAAATGCTAATCGATGCCATCGGGCGGTATGCCAGCGATGATCTCCGGGCTGCATATCGTGATGCCGATGAGGCAGGGCAACTGCCCCAAGCATTAATAGAAAAAGGGTGGGAGCTAGGCTATCTTCAAGCCTCGATCCCTGATGCGTATTTCGGATTTGGGGAGCGGTCGGCCGTAACCGGGGTGTTGGCTGCCGAAGAGATGGCTTACGGTGATCTCTCTGCAGCTTTGACG
Source organism: uncultured Anaerolineales bacterium (assembly GCA_964453155.1). Taxonomy (GTDB): domain Bacteria; phylum Chloroflexota; class Anaerolineae; order Anaerolineales; family UBA11858; genus CAYVQU01. The sequence continues at coordinate 22,268 of CAYVQU010000016.1, forward strand.
GTAATGGTTCCTGGTTTGTATACCACCCCAATTTTGCTGGTCGGAACCGAAGAGCAAAAACAAAAATATATTCCATCTGTGATCGAGATGGAGTGGAAACCGTTCACTGCCGCCTTGATGGAACCGAAATTTGATTTCGATCCCAATGATCTGAGCACCGTTGCCGAACTTGATGGTGATGATTATGTGATCAATGGTGAGAAATCCTTCGTACCCTATGCCGCCGGGGCGGGTGGGATGATTGTTTATGCGAAATTGCAAGGCGTTACCCAAGGATTTATACTCCCCAAGGAGGCCTCAGGTCTCGAAGTCGGTGAACGCCAAAAACTGTTGGGATTGAACGCGTTGTCCTTGTATCCGGTCAAATTAAACGGCGTTCGAGTCCCTGTTGTTGACCGCCTTGGTGGTCCTGACGGGCATGATTTTGCACCGATAATGGCTGCCTCCCGGATAGCGCTGGCTGCCATGGCAGTCGGTGTTTCCAGAGCTGCCTTCGATTATGCCCGTGATTATGCCAAAGATCGGGATGTATTCGGCGTCAAGGTCGCGCAAAAGCAAGCCATTGCCTTCATGTTGGCCGAAATGGCGACCGAAATCGAAGCCCTCCGCTTGTTGGTGTGGGAAGCTGCCTGGATGCTTGACAATGGCAAACCAGGAGCTGAAAACCATGCCTACCTGGCCATGACCGGCGCAGCCGATTTAGCCATGATGGTCACTGACCGCGCGGTCCAAATCCTCGGCGGCCACGGTTACATCCGTGAGCATCCCGTAGAACTTTGGATGCGCAATGGACGCGGTTTTACGACGTTTACTGGCTTGGCGATTGTCTAAAATGTCTAATTTGTCTAACTCGTCCCATTGGTCGGAATGGCTCGCTCACCAGACCAATGGGGTCTTTCAGACTACTCAGATCTTTTAGACCAAATGGAGATTAAATCATGATCGATTTCGAAACCCCCAAACCGATTGAGCAAATAAACAATGTCGTTGAAACTGTGGCAATCAATATGATGCGGCCGGTCTCGCGGCATTTTGATGAATGTGAACACGAAATTCCCTGGGATTACATCAATTTTATGCATACGGCCGTTAAATCGATGGGCGGGACCTCGATGGCGCCAGATGAAATGCCTAAAAAAGAAACAGATCCCAATAAGAAAAAACACCCCCCCATCGCTTTTCAACGCGTAGCCCATATGGTTGAAATGCTGTCTTGGGGCGATGCTGGGATGTATCTCTGCATTCCCGGTGGGTTGTTAGGCGCGGCGGCCGTCTCGGCAGCGGGCACGCCCGAACAGAAAAAGCGCTTCATGCCTAAGTTGTTAGGGGATAAACCCACTTTCGATGCTATGGCGATGACCGAACCCCAAGCTGGGTCTGACACTTCTGCGATCCGGGCAACGGCCACCTTGGATGAAGACACCAAGGAGTGGATCCTTAATGGTGAGAAAATCTTCGTCACCGCTGGCAATAAAGCCCTGGTGGATTCGGATGGGTTTATCGTCGTGTGGGCGACCATCGATCCCGAAGCCGGTCGGGCCGGGATGCGCTCCTTCGTCGTCGAGGCCGGAACTCCTGGTTGCATTGTCACCAAAATGGAGCACAAACTCGGTATTCGGGTTAGCGATACGGTTTCCATCCTCCTGCAGGATTGTCGGGTGCCATACGAAAATATTCTCGGCAGTCCCACTGTCGAAAAAACAACCAAAGGCTTCAAGGGTGCGATGGCCACCTTCGATGCTACTCGACCCATCGTGGCAGCGCAGGCCATTGGTATTGCCCGGGCGACAGTCGAATTGGTCAAGGAAGAACTCGAAAAGAATGGGGTCACGATCCGTTACGGGCTGCCTCGTCAAAAATTGACCAGTATTGAACGCGATGTCATCGAGATGGAGATCCAACTCCGTTCTGCCTGGCTGCTGGTCATCAAAGCCCTGTGGATGGCCGATAACAAAAAACACAACCCCGCCGAAGCCTCGATGGCCAAAGTCAAAGCTGGCGATATCGTCGTCAAGATTACCCAAAAAGCCGTTGAAATCCTCGGTCCGTTGGGTTACAGCCGCGAACTTCTCCTCGAAAAATGGTTCCGTGACGCCAAAATCACCGATCTTTATGAAGGGACGGGCCAGATCAATCGTCTGGTCGTAGCCCGGAATATTTTGGGGTATCGGGGTCGCCAACTGCGATAAATTTGTGAAACCTAAAGCGTTAAGCGTGAATTTAGCATTCTCACGCTTTAGGTTTCACGCTCCACCTCATGAATCCCGATCTCAAATCCTGGCTTCTCACCGGCCCTCCCTGGGTCCAATATCGTACTCAGATTGACCTGCTTGGCGAAGATTCGGCTGCTACCCCGGTTCAGGCTGTCCGTCAGGAAATGTTGGCCCATCCTAAAGTCCAGGGGTTAGTTGCTGATTTGGCAATGTGGCCCGATCCGCCGCTGAAACGCCACAATGACGCCAAACACCCCATCCACAAACTGTCCTTTTTGGCCGATTTAGGGGTGGTTGCCACCGATCCAGGGATGGAACCCATTCTCAAACGTATCCTGGCCAACCAATCCCCAGAGGGACCCTTTCAAATTGTGATGAACTTACATCCGCGGTTTGGCGGGCGTTCTGGGGATCATCTCGTGTGGATGTTGTGCGATGCACCGGTGGTGCTCGGGGCACTACTTCAAATAGGATTAGATGATCATCCTAAAGTCCAAATGGCCGGGGAATATTTACTGGATTTGGTCCGCGAAAATGGTTGGCCGTGCGCCGCGACTCCTGATCTCGGTAAATTTAAAGGTCCTGGGAAACGTGAGAATCCTTGCCCGTATGCCAACTTGGTCATGCTCAAAGCGCTGGCCCAACATCCGGATTGGCGGGAACACCCAGCCTGTCGATTTGGGACCGATACCCTTTTGGGTTTATGGGCCCAACGTCGAGAAGTGAAACCCTTCCTTTTTGCTATGGGAACCCATTTCTCTCGTTTGAAAGCTCCCCTGATCTGGTATGACTTGCTGCACGTTTTGGAGGTTTTAACCCAATTCCCTTGGACACATGCGGATCCCCGTCTCAATGAAATGATCGCCGTCCTCATGGAAAAATCGGATGCAATTGGCCGCTTCACGCCAGAGTCAGTTTGGATGGCTTGGAAGGACTGGGATTTTGGTCAGAAAAAAATCCCTTCGTTTTGGATGACGGTTATTGCTCAAAGAATCCTAAAACGAATACAGTGAGTTATTGCAAAATGCAGCAGATGGCGATGCCCAGAGTGATAAGGTTGCGATGATTGTTGGGAATCAACTTACCGGTGCAGGGATCAACAGCCTGTTTGATAATTTTGCGTTATTATTACCATTAGTGTGTGGTGGTTTGTTCTTATGAAAAAAATAAAATGGTTTACTGCCACACCTGAGCAGCTTCCGGTTTTGGCTTGGATTTTATTTCAGAACACTTTCCGGGATCTGCCTAATTCCCATAGCGAGGTGAATCTGATGGTAAAAATAAAATCTCCAATCAAACATCGAATTGTCCAAAAAGTCATAGCAGGAATACTCGTTATTCTAGTAATTTCGAGTTGTTCATTGCTGCCGGGTAGTAGCAGTGAGGAACCACAACCAGAGCTAGACCAACCTGAGATCACCCTCACCGCGACAGAAACCCGGATTCCGTGGTCTTCGCCAACGAATACCTTAGTCCCATCCGAAACACCGATCCCCTCTGAAACCATCCCTCCCACCGAGCGACCCACCTGGACGCCATTCCCCACCAAAACGCTGCGCCCCACCTGGACTGCCTCCCCCACCTTATCGCCGACGGCTACCAAAGAAGTCGGTTGGATTCTCAAAGATGACTTTTCAGAGGTATCTCCTTGGTGGTACAAAAAAGATGGTGGTAACTGGGGGATGGGCTATGCTCAAGGGGGCTACTTTATGAGTGTGGAGGACTACAACGTCGAAATTACCAGCACCCAATCCTGGCTCAAATTAGGGGATGTGCGGGTCATTGTTGATGTGTTTAAAAATAATGGGCAGGGTTATTGGGGTATCTCTTGCCGGGAAGTTGTGGCCGGATCCTATTACACAATTTTTGTCACCCATAAAGGTGAATACGGTTGGGGTGAAACCCGGCAAGGAAAAATAAGTTTGAATATTTTGGGAACCTCCGATCTGATCAACACCGCCCGTGGGAGCGAAAATGTGTATCAACTCATGGCTGAGTGTCGCGGTAACACCCTCAAACTGTTTGTCGATGGTACTCTGTTATTCCAGCAAACCGTCGAAGCCATTGGTCCTGGGTGGGTGGGGATGATGATTGGGACCCAATTTGACAAGGATCGGTTGGTGGTCGTATTCGATAATATCGAAATCTGGGGTCCGATAGAAGATGAACCGTAATTTCCGAAGCAGGTGACAATCACCTTGGATTAGTAATATCCGTGTTTTTTCAGCCGAATGTTTGAATGAAAAAATATTTTGACTGTCACTTGCAAATCAACAAATATTTAGGAGGCCACGATGAACTATAAAATCCACAAAGCGGTGGTCATCGGTGCTGGAACGATGGGGGCTGCCCTCGCAGCGCACCTGGCGAACGCGGGGGTGCCAGTGACCCTGCTGGATATTGTTCCCCGGGAACTAACTCCAGAGGAAGAGAAAAAGGGACTGACGCTAGCTGACCCGGTTGTTCGCAACCGGATCGTCACTGCCGGGTTACAAGCCGCGATCAAATCCCGTCCAGCCAGTTTCTTTAGTAAAAATCTGGCTCCGTTGGTTTCAGTCGGCAACCTGGATGATGATTTCGATGTCATCGCTGCGGCCGATTGGGTCATAGAAGCCATTATTGAACGCCTGGACATTAAACAAAGCCTGATGGCCCGGATCGATGAAATTCGACCAGAAAAATGTATCATCAGCACCAATACATCGGGGATTCCGGTCGCAGATATTGCTGATGGGCGTTCAGAAGGGTTCAAACAACATTTCTTAGGAACCCACTTCTTCAACCCGCCGCGTTATCTAAAATTATTGGAGATTATTCCTACCCCCGACACCGCCCCAGAAGTTGTCGATTTTATCAACCATTTTGGAGAGTACCGCCTGGGGAAAGGAATCGTGCCCTGCAAAGATACGCCCAATTTCATTGGCAATCGGCTGCTTTCCGGGACCAATGCCTTCACCCTGCACTACATCCTTGAAAATGGCTATACCGTTCCCGAGGTCGATGCCATTACGGGGCCCGCAATTGGTCGTCCGAAAACGGCCACATTCCGGTTGATCGATCTGGTCGGATTAGATGTATTGGGGCATGTCACCCGCAACCTGATTCCAGCTATTCCCCATGACGAACACGCCTTGAAGTATCTCAATTCGGAGAAGGTCAATGCTTTGATGAGCGGGATGGTCGAAAAGGGCTGGTTGGGAAACAAGACCAAATGCGGATTTTACAAATTGACGATGGTCGACGGAAAAAAACAATTTTGGCCCTTAGATTTAGAGACTCTTGATCATGTTGAGCCGACGAAGCCGCGGTTTGAATCCGTCGGCGTGGCCCGCAAGGCTGAAACCTTGCCCGAAAAATTGACGGCCTTCATTGCTGGTGATGACCGGGCAGCCGAATTTGTACGGGCCATAACATTCCAAAGTTTTGCCTACGCCTCCGAGATGATCCCTGAAATCGCGGACACGGCCCAGCCCATTGATGATGCGATGCGTTGGGGATTTGGGCATGAAGCCGGTCCCTTTGAAATCTGGGATGCTCTCGGGGTTGCGGAGATGATTCCCAAGATGGAGACTATTGGGTTCACAACCGCACCTTGGGTTGCAGAGATGCTCGAAACCGGGATTGCCTCATTCTATAAGTATGACGGTGACCGAAAAATCGGGGCTTACAATCCAACCAGTCGTAAATACGATCCTATTGAAAAGAATCCCGCCCAAATTGTGCTTAAACAGGAGAAAGATACCGGTAAAGTTGTCAATCAAAATCCGGGAGCGACCTTGATCGACCTAGGTGATGGCATCTGCTGTGTGGAATTCAACACCAAGATGAACGCCCTCGACAAGGACATCATGGATATGGTCATGGATGCCCTGGATCGGGCCGAAGCCGGGGAGTTTGAGGGGGTGGTGATTGGCAACGACAATCCGCAGGCTTTCAGCGCGGGAGCCAACTTGGGGATGGTCTTGATGGCAGCTAAAATGGGGCAATGGGATATGCTCGAGGCGGTCGTCAAGTATCTTCAGGATATGGGGATGCGGATGCGCTATTTCCCCAAACCCGTGATTGTGGCTCCGGCTGGATTAACATTGGGCGGTGGGGCTGAAGTGACGATGCATGCCAGCCGGGTAGTTGCGGCTGGGGAGTTATATATCGGTCAGGTAGAAATCGGGGCTGGGGTCATTCCCGCAGGTGGTGGGACCAAGGAGTTGATCCGCCGGGTGGTGAACCCCTCCATGAAAATCAAAGACAATCCGCCGTTACCCGCAGTGCAACAGGTTTTTGAGTTGATTGGCCAGGCCAAAGTCGCCACTAGCGCGGTCGAGGCGCGTGATTTTGGTTTCTTAGGCCCTGAGGATCGGATTGTCTTGAACCGTGACCATTTGATCGCCGAAGCGAAGAAGGAAGCCCTACATATGCTCGATATCGGTTGGACTCCCCCGGTCCCGGAGAAGGTTTACGCGGGTGGCCGTGATCTGTTGGCCGCACTGCGAGCTGGACTATACATGTTCCGTCAGGGTGGATACATCACCGAATACGAAACAGTGATCGGTGAAAAAGCCATTTATGCTTTAGCCGGTGGTGAGTTGAGCAAGCCCACCTGGGTGGATGAGCAGTACATTCTCGATCTCGAACGTGAAGCTTTCTTGTCACTATGCGGTGAAGAAAAAACTCAAGAGCGGATGTTCGCAATCTTGGATACGGGCAGACCATTGAGGAATTAGGATTATTGGACACGGATTACGCGGATGAACACGGATTTTTGTTTGATTTGTGGATAATGTAATAATGTATCGCCCGAAAAGTGCCAGAACTGAATTTCAGGGTAAGCATAGTGATTTGACGAACAAAATCATTGGGGTTTTCTATGAAGTATTCAATGAACTAGGGTATGGATTTAACGAACGAGTTTATGAAAATGCTATGCTGATCCGGCTTGAACAAAATCAATTAAAGGTTAATCAACAATTACCCGTTTCGGTTTACTTTGAGAGTAAGGTTGTTGGGGAGTATGTTGTTGATTTACTGGTCAATGATCTCGTGTTGCTGGAATTGAAGGCTGTTCGGAAATTAAACCAAGATCATGAAGCTCAATTACTCAATTATCTCAAAGCAACCGAAATCGAAGTTGGTTTAGTGCTAAACTTTGGTCCGAAGGCAGAGTTTATTCGTCGAGTCTTAGATAACAATCGAAAAGGTTCTTTATCTTGGACAAAACCATCCTCCACGCGTCAGTGAAAAAATCCGTGAGATCCGTGTTTATCCGTGTCCAAAACCAGGAGAGATCAAGATGACAAGTAATAGTTATTCATCTCGAGAAGCCGTCATAGTCGCTGCGGCGAGAACGGCGGTAGGAAAAGCGAAACGTGGTAGTTTGGCAACCACTCGGCCTGAAGATATGATGGCCACGGTGATTAAAGATTTGTTGAAGCGCGCTGAACCCCTAAAACCAGAAGATATCGATGATTTGGTGGTTGGCTGTGCCTTCCCAGAGGGAGAGCAGGGCATGAATATGTCCCGGCTGATCGGTTTCCGGGCCGGATTGCCGGTTTCGGTACCGACCGAGACAATCAACCGCTTTTGCTCGTCGGGCGTGCAGAGCATCGCCCATGCTGCATATGCCATTCTTGCCGGGCAGACTGAAGTCGCGATCGCGGGTGGGGTTGAATCCATGTCGCTGGTGCCGATGACGGGCTACAAATTTGCGCCCAATCCCTATCTGGCAGAACATTATCCCGAAGCCTTTACTAGTATGGGGATCACGGCCGAGAATGTTAGCGAGCAGTATGGTGTCAGTCGTGAAGATCAAGATGCCTTCGCATATGAAAGCCATCAAAAAGCAATCAAGGCAGTTGAGGGTGGGGCGTTTGCAGCCCAGATTGTGCCGGTTGAAATTGAAACTGTACTACCGAGTTCTAATGGCAAAACCAAAATGAAATCCATTACTTTCCAGGTTGATGAAGGCCCGCGGGCTGACACCAGTACTGCGGCCTTGGCTCGCTTGCGACCGGCCTTCAAGGATGGTGGCTCCGTCACGGCCGGGAATTCGTCCCAAATGTCGGATGGCGCGGCCGGGGTCGTGATCATGTCGCGGGCTAAAGCAGATGCGTTAGGTCTGAAACCATTGGCCCGATTCAAATCCTTTGGCGTGGCGGGCGTCCCCCCCGAAATCATGGGAATTGGACCAGTTGAAGCCGTTCCAAAAGCCCTGAAATTAGCGGGTTTGGACCTGGCTGAAATTGGTCTGATCGAACTTAACGAAGCCTTTGCCGCTCAAGGCATCGCCGTTATGCGAGAGTTAGGGATGAAATCCGAGATTACCAACGTCAACGGTGGCGCGATTGCCCTGGGACACCCCCTCGGGGCAACCGGTGCCAAGTTAACCACCCAATTACTCTACGAAATGCAATGCCGTGAAGTACAATACGGCTTAGTTACCATGTGCATCGGCGGCGGTATGGGGGCCGCGGCGATTTATGAGAATCTAACGTGAAACGTGATAGCTGGAACGTGCGAAAATCGCGTTTCACGGTTCACTCATCACGTAAAAATAGAATAACTGATATTTTAAGGAGATAAACAATGTCTGAATACACCGTAAAAGAAATGGTCTTTAATCACGAAAAAGCCTTTATGCCGGAGAAAGCCGCGGGTGTAAATGCCGTGATCCAGTATAAGTTTACTGGCGATCAAGCTGGGGATTACATCATCAATATTGCCGATGGCAAGTGTACGGTAGAGGAAGGGGAGGCCGAAAATCCCACCATGACTTTGACCGCCGATGGCGAATATTTTGGCGATGTCCTCCTGGGCAAGGAGGATGGGATGAAGGGCTTTATGATGGGAAAACTCAAATTAGCCGGGGATCTCAACCTGGCAATGAAGTTGACAAGTTTCTTCAAAATGGGCTAAAAAATAACCCCGCAACTTGCGGGGTTATTTTTTTAGCAGATCAATACTTCCACCTGATATTTTTCAGCAATTTCGGCCGCCATTTTTTCTAGCGATTCTAGTGAATATAATCCCTCTTCACCGGGTTTGCCAAAGATAACTTTTCTAATTTTGGGATCACTCGCCGCGGCTTCAAATTCTTCTTGTAATTTGCCGTGGCGGATCATATCGCTAGCGGGAACGCCTTGTTTGCGGGCGCGCTCCATAGCCATCAGCAGCAGAAATTCGCCGAGTTTTTCCATTTCTTGGGTGACCGTCTCTCGAATGACAGCGCTGGCTGTATCAATAAATTCCACATTGACAACATATAGAAAAACCAGTTCATCTTCGCTTTCTTTGGCCAATTCGATCGCGATATCTTGGAGCCGGATACTGGCTTCCCCACCTCGAATTGCACATAGTATTTTGGTCATTTTTACCTCCTAGAACCGGATAAGAATGTAGGCGGTACCCACCGCCAGAGTCAGTAAGGCGGCCGGGAATCCGACTTTGATGAAATCTTTGAAACTGATGGGATACCCTGCCCGTTGGGCGATCCCCGCGGTGACCAGGTTGTTGGTTGCACCGATCAAGGAATTGTTGGCACCCAGGGCCGATCCCATGGAAAGAGCGTAATATAGTGTATTGCCGGTCCCAGGGATGGTTTTGCTAAGAAAACCGATCACTGGCAGCAGGGCGGCCGTGAGGGGGATAGTCGGAATCAGCAAACAGAACATCCCCGTCCCCCAGATGGTGACCAGGATAGCGGCTGTCAGGTTGTCAGCGACCAAGGTGTGAATGCCAGAGGCGATCATGCTGATCAATCCGACTTCCTGAATGGCACCGACGATCATGAAAAGGGACATGAAGAAGAGCAAAGTGGTCCAATCGACCACTTTCATAATATCATCCACATCAGCTCGAACGACAAATAGGGTTCCTGCAGCCCCAATCATCGCGGTCACCGCTGGTACCATATGCAGACTCTCACCTAAGATGAATAAGGCCATCGTGGCCAGAAATACGGCTCCGGCTTTTTTGAGCACGTCTGGCTGAGTGATTTGGGCATTTTCTTTCAAGCGCTGGAGTAGAACTTCGGAATCGGTGCCCTCAGTAACCTGATAATCTTTGCGGAAGACTACCAACACATATAAAGTCAGAACGACTTGGCCGATTAGTACTCCTGGAGTCAAATCTCCAAGGAAATCGTTGAATCCCAGGCCGGCATAAGATCCAATCAAGATGTTGTTGGGTGTACCGATCAATGTAGCGATGCCGCCGACATTGGAGGCTAGCATCTCGGGAATGATCAGAGCCAGAGGCGAAACCCCCAAAGTCAAGGCAATCTGCAAAGTAATGGGGGTCATCAGTAGCATCGTCGTGACATTGTCGAGGAGAGCCGAGGCGATTGAGGTTAAGAGCATCAGGATGACGGCCAGCAGCCAAATTCGGCCTTGTGACAGGCGGTAGGCTTGATATGCGGCCCACTGGAAGATACCGGTTCGCTCAATGGTACCGACGATGATCATCATCCCTAAAACCAGAAAGATCACTTCAAAGTCGACATGACTAATGGCCTGTTCGAAGTCGAAGATGTAAAAATCACCACCGAGGGCAGTACCGATCATGCTGGTGGTCAGCAGGATGGCGGCACCCGACAGGGCCGCGGCGGTGCTGTGTAGACGTTCGGTCATAATTAGGATCAACACCGCGATGAACACGACCGTGGCAATCCAAAAACCGGGGGTGAGTTTGCGTTCTAATTCGATATCTGGCACGCGTTGAGCGGCCCCGGCGCGAATCAATTCCAGTTCATCTACCGAAGGGCGCCAGCTAGTCGGATCAAAATGAGGGTGACGGACCTCAATTATAAGTTCATCCAGGTCACTAGCGTAAAAATCCAATAAAAACAACCCATCATGACCGGTTTCAGTGTGAAACTCAGCTCGCTGCGGTCCGTCCACGTACAGCGTGATCTTCGCCTCGCTGATCGGCAAACCTTGGGCATCAATGACGCGACCGGTCAGCGATGAGTTTTCAACATTTTGGGCCAATGTTGGGGAATAAATCACAGAGAGTAAGCTAATTGCAAGGAATGCAACCCCAAATATTTTCTTCGTAAAAAATCTTTTCACGTTTTGTCTCCAATAAGAATTTAATAGCACCGCGCATTAAGTAGTTTTTGCAAGACCCCTTCGAAAACACAAGCTCAAGCAGAAAGCTGCTCAGGTGTGGCGGCAAATTTTTCTCGCTTTATTTTATAACACAAATCGGTACGAACTTAAATTGTTAACAAGCTTTCATCATTTTTTAGTACATTTGTCAACGCGCTGCCCAGATATTGGACATCAATACCCAGTTCTTCTAATTTTTTAGATACCTCAAGTTGGTCAGAACAGGCTTTGCAGGCGGTGACATACACCCCTGCTTCTTGGGCTTCTTTGATACGGGCCTGAATTTGTTCATCATCGTTTACCAACTGAGCTGTAGCACCCCAGACCACCAAGGTAACTTCTTCCCACCAGCCTGCAGCAGGGAGTTGATGGTGTACATAAAGACCATTTTGTCAGCTGTGATGGGGTCAGCGTTGGTCCATAATAAATATAGATGTTTTTTCTCTGGCATACATTACCTCAAGGATGAATTATTTTCAAACAATTCTCTCCGTTGATGGAGATGCATTGTCAAATCTAAAAGCCGGATTTCAAAGGTCCCCCCAACCCCGAAACCCGGCTACAATTTTATCGCAATTCGCAATTCGCAATTCGCAATTCGCAATTCGCAATTCGCAATTCGCAATTCGCGACCTACTCTTCGTAGGGGACTTCGACGACCATTTCAGCAACTTCGGCAAATAGGGCATCCATATCGCTCAAAACGACATCGATAATCTCATCCAAAGGGATCAATCTTTTCTGAGATTTATCCTGATCTCGCCGTTTGATCTCGACCATTCCGTTTTTCAGGTTGCGATCCCCAACCGTGACGCGAATCGGCAACCCGATGAGATCGGCATCGTTGAACTTGACCCCAGGGCTGTCGGCGCGATCATCGAATAGGACTTCCACCCCCTGGGCCATCAGGTCTTCATATAATTTTGTCGCCGTTGCCGCGACCCGCCCTTCATCTTTCTTTCCAGGCAGCATCGTCAGGTGAACGTGATAGGGCGCGACTGTGATCGGCCAAATCAAGCCCCAATTATCATTATGTTCTTCAGCGACAGAGGCCAACAAACGGCCGCTGCCAATTCCATAGGAACCCATGATGATCGGTTTATCTTTGCCATCTTTATCCTGAAAGGTGCAGCCCAGCGAGTCAGAGTAACGGGTGCCCAATTTGAAGATGTTGCCAACTTCCACCCCGCGTACAGTCCGCAAGCGCGCGCCGCAGGAGGGGCAGCCATCGCCATCTTGCGCCGCGGTGATATCGGCGACGATATCGGCCTTATAATCGCGACCGTAGTTGGTGTTGAGCAGGTGATAACCATCAGCGTTGGCCCCGGCGACCAAATTGGTGGACTCGGGAATTAAATCATCAACGACGGTGATGACTTCCATATAATCATTCTTCTCGGGCAGGCCAATGGGCGAGGCATAGCCCGGGACGGCCCCGATGGCCTCGATCTCATCTTCCTGCGCTGGGCGGATTTCGCTGGCTGTGAGGGCATTGACGAGTTTGGTCTCATTGAGTTCCATATCACCGCGGGTGATGGCGAAGACGAATTTCTCAACCGCTTGGGTTTCTCCAGGGATTGTAGCGATCATGAAGACGGCTTTAGCAGTTTTTGCTTCGGGGATATTCAGGAAAGCGGCCAGATCTGCGATGGTTTTGGTTTCTGGCGTGGCGACTTTTTCGATTTCCAATGAATTTTCGTTCGGGAGAGCCGATTTTTGGAACAATGCAATCTGCCGATTAGCCGAGTAATTGCATTCGTCACAGACGACCAACGTATCCTCCCCAAATTCGGTCAAATACATGTACTCATGGGCCAGTTTACCGCCCATCATCCCGGTATCGGATTTGACCGCGATCACCGGAATCCCGCAACGATGGAAAATGTTGAAATAAGCCTGATAATGGTTGCGATACTGCTTGTCAAGTCCAGCGTAGTCAGCATCCAGGGTATAGGAGTCTTTCATTGTAAACTCCCGCACCCGGATCAAGCCTGCCCGCGGCCGAGGGTCATCGCGCCATTTGGTCTGGATGTGATAGATCATCACCGGCAGTTGACGGTAGGATTGAATCTCATTCCGGGCCAGGTCGGCCACGACCTCTTCATGCGTCATCGCCAGAACCATGTCACGCTCGTTTTTATCTTTGAAACGGCCCATCTCGGAGCCAATCTGATACCACCGCCCAGTTTCCTGCCAGATTTCGGCGGGATGGACAACGGGCATCGTCATTTCTTGGCCATCAATGGCGTCCATCTCCTGGCGGATTATGTTTTCAACTTTTGTCAGGGCGCGTTTAGCCAGCGGCATCGCGGTGTAAATCCCCGCGGCCAACTGCCGGATAAACCCGGCCCGCACCAACAATTGATGGCTGGGCATCTCGGCATCTGCGGGGGCTTCACGCAGGGTTTGAGAGAATAGGCGGGACATTTTCATTGGAAATCTCCGATTTAGGGGGAAAGGGTTAAGGGACAAGGAATAGGGAAGGGTTGACTGCCAGGAGTTTTTTCCCTAACCCTTACCCCTTGTCCCCTAGACTTTAGTATGCTCTTGAGAAATAGGTTTTCTTTTCAGCCTTGGCACCACACACCACACACTCACCCTCCCCCTCGGGTTGATCCAGGGGGATGCAGCGGCTGGTGGCTTTGGTGTCTTCCTTGATCTTGGCTTCGCAGTCGGCGCTGCCGCACCACCAGGCGAAGGCCCAACCAGTTTTGACGGCCTCTTGCAGGGCGTCGTAATCCTCGACGACATGGATGTTGGCATCGCGGAAATCGGTGGCTTTTTGGAGCAGGGCGGCCTGAACGGTGGTCAGCATTTCTTGGACCGTCGCGGCCAGATTCTCCTGCGGGACGAAGGATTTGCCATCTCGGCCGGGGATATCCCGCCGAGCCAGGGCCACGGTCCCTTTGGCGATATCGCGGGGGCCGACTTCGACTCGTAGTGGGACGCCGCGCATTTCCCAGTCGTTGTATTTGAAGCCAGGGGTAACTTCGTCGCGGTCGTCGTATTTGACGCGAATGCCCGCGGCGACCAGTTCATCCCGAATTTGTTCCGCAACCGGTAAAACCTGCTCTTTTTCTTTGTCTTTGCGGTAAATGGGCACCAACACAACTTGGAAGGGCGCGATCTTCGGCGGGAGTACCAAACCCTTGTCATCGCCATGGACCATGATGACGGCCCCGACCATTCGGGTGGAGAGACCCCAGGAGGTGGTGTGACAATATTGCAGGGTGTTATTTTTATCAAGATATTGAATATCGAAAGCTTTAGCGAAATTTTCACCGAAGAAATGTGACGTCCCCGATTGCAGGGCGCGTTTGTCGCCCATCATGGCCTCGATACTGGCCGACATCTGGGCCCCAGCAAATTTTTCACTGTCCGATTTGATCCCCTTGATCACCGGGATGGCGCAGTCGGTAATGGCGAAGTCAGCGTAAACATCCAGCATTTGGTAAGTTTCTTCCAGGGCTTCTTCAGCGGTGGCGTGGGCGGTGTGACCCTCTTGCCAATAAAATTCGGCCGTCCGCAAGAAAAGTTTGGTTCGCAGCTCCCAACGGAGCACCGAACCCCATTGGTTGATCAGCACCGGCAAATCCCGGTACGATTGGATCCACTTGGCATACATATACCCGATAATCGTCTCGGATGTCGGGCGTACGGCCAGCGGTTCTTCGAGTTTTTCGCCGCCACCATGAGTTACGATGGCCAATTCAGGCGAGAACCCTTCAACATGGTCGGCTTCTTTCTCGAAGAAGGACATAGGGATCAGCATCGGGAACGCGGCATTAACATGCCCGGTTTCCTTGAAGCGACGATCCAAACCAGATTGCATGTTCTCCCACAAAGTCCAGCCGTAAGGGCGCACGACCATACAGCCACGCACCGGGGCGTAATCGGCCAGTTCAGCTTTTTGGACCAATTGGTTATACCAATCGGCGAAACTCTCAGATTGTGAAGGAAGGGTGTCTTTGCTCATTTTTTCTCCAGGTGACTCATTTACAACAAAAAATCCCTCTGGCTGACAGTCAGAGGGATTGTATTCGCGGATATTTTTCCGCCAGGCCCAAAAGACCGCAAGCTGGTGGCTAACGGGTGCTAGGGACGGGGCTGGCTGGGAAGGTTGTGAAAACCATAACGCTGGTTATCTTACCAAAGGATCACTATCTGTCAAGATAGGGTCTCAGATTGAGATGCCTGAATTGCAGCCTGATAAACGACTTGAATGGGAATATTGTTCGAGACGGCAATTTGGCGACAATTTTCATATTCCGGGCTAAATTTGTGAGTGCCATCCCCGAGTTTGGAGACCTTAACCGGGACCATCCCATAAGGAGTCTCAGCCTGACGGAATTCCCGGTCAAGCGCGTACCTTTCGACGGACTTTTGACGGACTCCGAGGGTGGTCGTCTCTCTAAATAAGATGGCGCGTAGCTTTTCGGCCTCGCCCGGTTTAGCCAACACTTGCAAGAGGGTAGCCGGGCGATTTTTCTTCATCTGGATGGGGGTGAAAAAAACATCCAGCGCGCCGGCAGCGAAAAGTTGTTCCATTACATGTTCATAGAATTCGGGGTTGAGATCGTCGATATTCGTCTCCAACATCACCAATGTGCTGAAATTTGCCGTTTTAGGATCAGTTTGCTCGCCGATAAGCACTCGCAATAAATTGGGGATCGGTAAATCTCGGCCTCCCGCGCCGTACCCGAGAGTATCCAATCGCATCGCTGGAATCGGGCCGAAAGAATCAGCCAGGGATGTTAGCAAAACCGCCCCAGTGGGTGTGACTGTTTCTTTTTCAATCGGGCTGCCCACAATCGGGGCATTTTTGAGCAAGGCAATCGTCGCGGGTGCTGGGAGAGGGATTTGTCCATGCGCACCTTTTACGAATCCGCGCCCCAATGGAATTGGGGATACGACTACTCTTTTGATTCCCAATATTTCCAACCCCACTAATACTCCAACGACATCCACGATCGTATCAACCCCACCTAACTCGTGGAGATGAACTTCGTCCAGCGAGGTGCCGTGAATCCCAGCCTCCACCCCACCTAAACGGCGAAACAATGCAATCGATTTCTCCTGAATGTGAGCAGGTAGATCACAGTTCGTGATGATGGCTTCAATATCCGGCAGATGTCGGGCTGGGACATCATCTTTAACGAGCACATCCACTTTGGTAGCGCTGAATCCGTTTTTATCGACTTTTTTCACTGCCAATTCAAAATCGTCGATTTTCAACTTGGCGAGTTTTGAGCATAATTCATCTGCTGATAGCCCCGCGTCGATCAGGGCACCCAAAATCATGTCGCCAGAGGCCCCGGCAATTAAGTCAAAATAGAGTGTTTTCATAGTCCCGAAGTATAACAAAAGACCCGATTTTGAGATAACCGGGTCTTGAGTATTAATTATTATGCTAACCGCTAATCTCGCCAATATTCACGAATGGAAACAAAATTAGCGGTGATTAGCGTAATTCGCGGTTTGAATTCGTATTATCCTGCGGTACCGTGTCCTTTGCCGGTGGTGTAATCATACTCCGAACCAAAGATACTATGGGGAATGAAATAAACCAGCAAAGTTACAAACCCAGCCAGGAATACGGATTTCCGATCACGCAATGTTCCGCGGTTCAGGTAGGCGGCCCAAACCCAGAAGCCCAACTCCAGCAGTACTTTGTTATCCGTCCAGTCATATCCAAAGGGGATGCCTGACCACCAGACCCCAAAGGCGTACCATTGCACCAACGGTCCCAAGATGAAAGCCCCAATGATCAGGGTAATAATCGTGGCGTTGATCATCCACTTGTAATTGCCATCGATTATAGCTTCTAGTGTGGTGCGAATGGCCATCGTCATCGAAGCAAAAATGGCCAAAATGTGCAGAAGCAGGGTGACCATGGGGACGCTATCCTTGTAACGAGCGTAGATGGCCTTGTCGCCAGTCACGGAAATGGGATCACCGGAACCATCATCCACAAAAACGAAAAACTCATATTTCCCGGCCCGTTCTGGCAGATAGGGGAGTTCAGCCCCGAAGCCTTCGACGGTTTCGGTCTCACCTCGGCGGGAGAATTCAAATGTCCCGGCCTCCAACGGCATAGTGGACCACTCATCGTTGGATTTGTAACGTTTGTATTGAACATGGCCTTCAATCCCCTCAGGAACGGGATCGAGGAACATGATCTTTAGATTGGTGCCAATGGTTTCACTGCGCAGGATTTTATATTGCACAATTCCCACATTGGTATCTAACCTGCCTTCGAGGGGATAAGTTGGCCCCGTTTTATCCTGATACATAAAACAACCAATGGTGATGATGCCAGCCAAAATCCAGAGTAACACACTGGTCAGCTTCGGTTTTTGGGCAGCAAAAGATTTTAGTTTTGACATTTACGACTCCTATTACGATAGATTTGTCGTAATTTTAGTGTCTAAACTAA
Organism: uncultured Anaerolineales bacterium; assembly: GCA_964453155.1. Classification (GTDB taxonomy): domain Bacteria; phylum Chloroflexota; class Anaerolineae; order Anaerolineales; family UBA11858; genus CAYVQU01. The sequence continues at coordinate 40,018 of CAYVQU010000016.1, forward strand.
GATATCAAAATGGAGGTTTACTAGGGTTTGGTTTAAGGATTGCTGAGAAAGAGATAGATATTCGAGACTGAAATGAAGATAAGAGTTACTCAAAATCTTCCAAGACAGCCGCGAGCATGTGCTGGGCGTAAGCCACGCCGACTGGATTGGTATTCAGATAATAGGGGATGAAAATAACAGCCTGCGATAGGGCCTGTCCGCGCCCCCGCATCCAGGTGGCTTCATCAACTTTGAGCGTAGCTCGAAAAACTTCCCGACTCTCTCCAGTGAACAAACTCCAGGCGATCATCAAATCTGGGGCCGGATCACCGATTCCCAGTCCGCTGAAATCGATCACCGCCCGCAGCTGGCCCTGATAAAAAATTAAATTGCCCGTTAGTAGATCGCCGTGAAACCAGACGGGCTCTTGATCCCATTCGGGGGTTTCGAGAGCAGCTTCCCAAACGGCAATGGCCTTTTCGGTATCGATCAGGCCCTCCATTTCAGCGATGGCCTTCCGAGTGGTAGCATCCCGATATTTGAGTGGCACACCCCGGAGTTTGTTTTTTAGAGCTGGGGGTCCATCAGTAGTATCAATTTGCTGTAAGGCTTTGAGAAATTGGGCGATCTCCATCGCGGCCTGACAAGGATCAGTAATTTGATCCAAGGAAACATTCTGACCATCGATCCATTTGTAGATTGCCACTCCCAAGGATAGCCAGCATCCGGTTGGCCGATGGCGATTTGTTTGGGAATTTCCAGCGGGAGCTGCGGTCTGAGTTTTGGCAGCCAGCAGCGCTCTTTCGCAATTTGATCGATGGCCCAATAAATACGCGGCAGCCGAACCACCAAATCTGGGCCGAATCGATACAGTGCATTATCTGTCCCCGCGGAGGGTACCGGCTGGATAGGGAGATCGGCCCAATGTGGAAACTGCCCTGTGAGCAAGTTCTGTACGAGAGTAACATCCGTCATGACTTCATCAGCATGCATTTTCATATCACTTGCTCCCTAACCCCTAATTCCCCTTCCCCTAACCCCTAATTCCCCTTCCCCTTACCCCTTGTTTTCCAATCTCCGCAAAATCTGATGGGCGTACACTCCCGCCCCAAACCCATTATCGATATTGACCACTGCCACTCCAGTTGCACAAGAATTGAGCATCGAGAGCAAGGCCGCCAGACCGCCAAAATTGGCGCCGTAGCCAATTGAAGTCGGTACCCCAACGACCAGACAAGAAACCAATCCGCCAACCACGCTGGTAAGGGCGCCCTCCATACCGGCCACGCTGACGACTACGTCAGCGCCAAAGAGCAATTCGCGGCGGTCGAGGAGACGGTGGATGCCAGCGACTCCAACGTCGTAAGCCCGTTCTACTCGCGAGCCGAAAAATTCAATCGTTTGCGCGGCTTCTTCGGCAACCGGGAGGTCGGAGGTTCCTCCAGTAACGACAGCCGCGTAAGGAGTATCGGTACTGTTAGTTGGCAATTCTCCGCGAGACAGAGTCACTAACCTGGACGCCGGATCATATTTGGCTGCAGGGAGTTGAGCCAGCACGTAATCAGCTGTAATTTGGTTAGCACGGGTCCCCATCACCTTGTCATGATATTCCCACAACCGCCCCATAATTTTGGCGACCTGTTCCGGGGTTTTACCCTCGCAGAATACCACTTCGGGCATCCCCTGGCGCAAGGCCCGGTGCATATCCAGCCGGGCGTAACCTTCGAGATCATCAAAGGGTAGATTTTTTAGTTGTTCAAGAGCCTGTTCAACTTCGGTTTCCCCCGTTTGAACGGATTTTAATAAATTTTCGATTTTGTTCGTGTCCATAATTGTATGGGTAGGGGCGCAGCATGCTGCGCCCCTACGGGTTATTGCAACACCTCATTCATCGCCCCGGAGCGGAAGCCAACCAGATCAAGGGTGACATAGTTGTAGCCCGTAGCTTTGAGCGCGGTGACGATTGTGTCCCGGTTTTCTAACACCGCCTCAAAATCATCGGGTGGAATTTCAATCCGGGCGACCTGATCATGATGCCGCACCCGGAGTTGACCAAACCCCATCTGTTTTAGGGCAGCTTCAGCCTGATCGACTTGGGAGAGCATTTCAACCGTGATCATGGTCCCATAGGGGATGCGCGAAGACAGGCAGGCCGCGGCGGGTTTATTCCAGTTGGAGAGGCCCAAATCTTTCGCTAGCTGTCGGATTTCAGTTTTGCTGATTCCAGCTTCTTGTAGGGGACTGCGGACCCCATGCTCTTTGGCTGCCTTACGCCCCGGACGGTAATCGTCAAGATCGTCGGCATTATTACCATCAATCACAAATTGGAAATCATTGTTTTGCGTATAGTCAATAATATCGTCAAGCGTAATATGCCGACAGAAATAACACCGATCAGGCGTATTCTCGAGATAGCGTTCATCCTGCGTTTCACGACTGTGGATGATGATGTGTTTGGCCCCAATGTCTTGGGCCAGCTCTTTCGCCTCAGTAAGTTCATCCGCCGGAACGCTGGCAGACGCCGCGGTGATGGCAATGGCCTTATCCCCGAGAACATCATGCGCGACTTTCAGGAGCAGGGTGCTATCGATGCCGCCTGAAAATGCCACGACGACGCTTTTCATGTCTTGGATAATATTTTGAAGGTTTTGTAGTTTTTTGTTCATGGTCATTGGATACCAGTAAGAATTGTAGGTAAGGATTTAGAAAGTGAATTGAGAGTTTACCAAAGTGAAGGGTGCTGTCAACCCTGGAAAATAAAATCCCGGGAGTGAATTCTCACAACCGGGATAAATTTCTTTTCTATTGGCAGATTTTGGCAACTTGGCTGAGTCAAAAAAATGAGTTGAAACCGAAATCTGCTTAGGCAGAACGGTATTTTTTTCGAATTTATCAGCAAGTTGAACCGTTCTGCACTTATTCTAACTCACTCGTCATAAGGAAGAGTGGTTTCATCGCAAAGCGCTTGTAGTGCGGACGCAGGCGCTCGATGTTGTAGTGCTTGTTGACGTCTACAACTTTATTGGTGCTGGTGACGACGTCAATGGGCACGTTGTCATAGCGTCCGTTCTTCAAGACAACCAGGCGGCCGTGCACGCCCTGCATGATCAAATCGAGGGCCAGGTTACCATAGGCCATGGGGACAATGGAATCGATCGCATCGGGGTCGCCACAGCGGACCAGGTAGCCCAATTTCTGCTTAATGATGTTGATCGGGCGCCCGTTATTAAATTTCGGGGAGCGGGTTTTGAGTTCTTCCGCAACCAGATCGCCGATCCCGCCCAATTTCTTGTGGCCGTAATCATCGGTGGTGGCATCTTCGAAAACCATCTCACCACCTTCAAACATAGCGCCTTCTGAAACCAAAACGATGGAGTAGCGACTGGGGTTCTTATAGCGGTCTTCAGAGAGCAGTTCGGTCAACTGATCGATGTCGAACTTGTGCTCAGGGATCACACAGCGGTTGGCGGAGCCAGCCATGGTGGGGAGCATAGCCGTGTATCCGGCGTAGCGCCCGAAGACCTCGAGAACCAGGAAGCGCTCGTGGGAACCGGCCGAGGTCCGCAAGGCGTTGGTCATCTCGATGGTGCGGGTCACACAGGTGCTGAAACCGATGCAGTAATCGGTGCCGGGGACATCGTTGTCCATGGTCTTGGGGATCCCGATTACGTTGACGCCTTGGGTGTACAGGTGTACCCCGTAGCTCAAGGTGTCGTCACCGCCGATGGGGATGAGATAGTCTACACCCAGGAAGTCCAGATTTTTGATGACTTCAGGGGTCATATCGTTCATTTCGTCGGTGTAGATGTCCTTATGCTGCTCGGGGACTTTGACCTTCGGAACGTGACTCGGGCGGGTGCGGGAACTGTGCAAGAAGGTCCCCCCGGTGCGCCCGGCTTTGTTGACAATATCTTCGGTTAAGATTTGGAAATTGTCGGAGTTATCCGCTTTTTTGTCACGGACCAACTCGGTAATCCCGGCCCAACCGCGACGCAGACCAATCACCTGATAACCTTCGCGGATCGCCCGGATGGTGACGGCGCGGATTGCGGGGTTCAAACCGGGGACGTCGCCACCGCCGGTCAGAATTGCGATTACGCCTTTTTTAATTTTAGCGCGTGCCATACTACTGCCTCCAAAATGTTGATGTGGGTTGTAATGTTTTCGTTTAGGCTTTGTGGAAGCGTTTGATGCTAAGCAAAAACAATTCCAAAGCATAAGCGATGAATGTCATAGGGGATATTATTACAATCTGCGGAATAATACCACAACGGGTGATTTTTGGTATGATAATTTGGAGTTAAGGAGGGGATTAAAAAGTTTCCGGGAAATTGGATTGGTCTAGAAGTTCATCCAGTCCAGCCTAATTTCCCGGAAACTTAAGTGAGAGCCCTCTATAAGTTAGAGATCAGCCTCAGGGATTTCCTCATCCCCCTCAATTTCGAGATATTCCGCCTCGATTTTGGGATTTAAACTTTCAAAAATCTTCAACTCCCGATAGGTCAAAGTCCACGTATTCGAGACGAAAGTTTCCTTCAGTCCACCAATAAATGCCAAGGGTGCGATCAAGATCAACAAGAAAATCGGGCTCCCGACGATGGCGCCTACAATGATTGGTACTTCTCCACTCGCAAACAGGCTGGTGAGTCCCCCCGCAGTCAACCCGAGCAATCCGCCGATGATCCCGCCGGTAATGACCAGCAGGAAAACGATGGGGATCAGGGCAATACCAAATCCTAAATTGACGCCGATCATGATCAACCACATCAGGCCCACATCTTTGAGATTGTGGCGAACCAACTTAGACCCAGCCCGGATCGAATCTCGCACGCCCAAACCCTCGAGGGCGCAAACCCGGCGGAAGAAGTGCATGAGTAACGACAACCCCGCGGCCACAATAATGATCAGGAAAATGAAGCCGACAAATAAGCCCATACTCACGACGGAACCAAAGATCCCGGCGGGCATATTGTCCGTCATCCACAAGAAATTCGGCGCGGCGATCAGCACCAATAACAGGATGATTACTAGAAAAACGGGGATGAAAATGGAAAGATCAATCAGGAATAATTTCCAGGCAGTGCGTGACCACCCAATTTTGAACCCTTCTTTCCAGGTTCGTTTTTCACCCGTAGCTTCATACTCATCAACGAGTTTGATCAGCGCAGTTTCACTGATATATCGCAGAAATGTGCTAGCAATGATCAGCAAGATGATGACACAGCCAACCAAAATGGAAATGGTGATTACCGTCGCGGTGACTTCTTCTGGAATGACTTCGGTAAATAGTTTTTCTAATTCTTTATCAAATACCTTTAAGCCCTCGAAAAACTCTTTCCCTGATTCGCTTGGGACCGATTCGGAATCGACATGGCGCGAATTGTCACTCGACTGCCACACTCGATCGCCCCCCGATGAAGTTGTCAGGGCCAGGATGATTCCGAACACCCATAAGACTTTGTAATTCCATAAAAGTTTCCAGGCTCTGCTTAGGATATCTTTGTGATTCATGTGGTACTCCTTTTCGACGCTATGTTCCATTTGACGCCGCGACTTTTTCAAAATTGTTCTGTTGCACCCACCAACTGGCGATCCAACTTAAATACAGCAGGCCGATAATGATACTCACCCCAAAATTGAGCAAAAGACCCCACCCTAAAGGACTAATAATCCCAGGGAAAATGCCGAAACGAGCAGCCCCAACTTCAAAGAGCGTAAATTCTGGGATATTGAATTGGGAGAATAGCCCCGCACCATTTTGGTTCGGAAGGCTAGCGATGAGTTGATCACCACCGGGAAAAACGCGTAAAACGATATTAATCAATCCCGAGACAATCAAAACTGCCTGGATGAAAGCCCAGGTTCCCAATAATCCAATTGGGGCTAACCGCCAACTCGTTCGAAGGGTTCTTTGAAGCGCGTTTGGTGAAGACTTTCGTGGCAATTGCAACCCGACCTGGGCTACGAAGGTTTCCGGGGGTGTCAGATTGCTGGCGGCGGGGACTTCTGCTAGCAGCAGCGAAAGACTTTGTAGGTTTTCGAGTTCGGTCTGGCAGCTTTGGCATTCAGCTAAATGGGCTTCAACCTGAGCCGCCCGTCGGGGCGAGAGTTCGCCATCGGTAAAGGCGGTTAGCCAGTGGGTAACATGTTCGGTCATGCGACCTCCATCAAGGATGCCAGGGATTGGCGTAACTGTTTGCGAGCGTAATTCAGGCGAGACATCACCGTTCCAACCGGGATGCTCAAAGCCTCGGCAATTTCTCGGTACGAAAAACTTTCGTACTCCCGCAGGATCAATACCACCCGACTGGCGGGGGGCAACGCCAGTACCGCGTTTTGGATGATTTCGGCTCGTTCCTGGGTCAGCGCCGCAGTTTCAGGGCTGGGTTGTGATGATCTTAGTGGGATGTTATCGATATCAGAGGTATCTTTTTGACGTCGCAGCACATCCAGGGCCGTATTGGTGGCGATTCGGTAAATCCAGTTTTTGAACGCCGAACGCGGCTGGTAACGGTGTAGGTTTTTCCAGGCTTTGATGAATGCATCCTGGGCGGTATCCTCGGCCAGTTCTGCATCGCCGCATAATCGATAGACAACGTTGATCACCCCGGCGCGGTGGATGCGGATTAACTCGCCATAGGCGTTCCGATCACCTTCTTTGGCCTGGGTAATGAGATCGATTTCGGTGGTGGTGCGAACTGGTCGCAGTCTGACGCTCGTAGGGTTCACGCCGGTGGATATCCTTTCATCCCTAAAACGGTATAACCCTGGCGTTTATTCGAAAATTCCCCCAAATTTGATATAAGGCTTTGATAACCAGATGCATAGGATGGATTTTATCATCCTAATCGTTTCCTGGTGATGATGCTCCGACTTGGTATCGGAATGTATAACCGCGGAGATCACAAAGAGCGCAGAGCTTATTTATCTCTGCGCTCTCAGCGGCTCTGCGGTTATTTTTAGGGATGGTAATCGTATCTTTTCAATGATTCGGGGGTGAAACAAAATCACACACCAACCCCAAG
>CAYVQU010000017.1:0-46459 GCA_964453155.1 uncultured Anaerolineales bacterium
TAAAAATCCACCTAAAAATATGCAAATAGGTGGACTTTATCAACGAGAATGGAATTTTGGGTGGGGGACCAATTAATACCCATCAACTGCCAACGATACCATTGCATGGTGAGTTGGTTTTGGGTCGAAATGATTTTGGGCAGATTGTGCGTAGCTTTCATGAATTTATTTTTTCATCTTATGAAATAAAAAGTGCTTTGTCAATCAATCTCAATTGGTTTTACGTTATTTTTATTTGGCTGGTGGTGGGGCTGTTGAGCCGCGGACTAGAAGCTTGGCTGCAATGGTTTGTTTACACTCTAAATCGGTATTCTTGGTCGTCAACATTTCCAAAAGTAGGTTTGCGCCTTGATGGCCAGATTGGTCTAGGTGTTGATTGATCGTGGTCAGGTCGACATATTCAGCGTCACGAATGTTGTCATAACCGATGACAGAAAGCTCTTCTGGTACTCTGACCCCTAACTCATGGGCTATGTCTAAAACGCCGATGGCTTGCGAGTCATAAGCCGCAAAAATTGCGGTCGGGGGATCAGGTAGCTGCAGCAATCGGCGCGCCATTTCGCGGGCTGGAGCCCGGCCGCGCGCTCCTTCAATTTGATATTCTGGAAAAAATGGTATGCCGGCTTCATCCAAAGTTTCACGATAGGCCTGATAGCGATAGCGCATTGAAGGATGAAATACAGTATCCAAAAAATCGCTAATAAAACCGATCTTTCGATGTCCTAGGTCTATCAAATGCTGGGTTGCTATTTTCCCGCCCCCGAAATCGTCGGGTAAAACACAACATAAGCTCGGGTGGTAAGCATCGATGAGGACAGTTGGGATATTCGAAGCTGCAAATCGTTCAGCCTGCTCATCATTTGGTGGCAATGAAATGAGCAGTACACCGTCAACTTTCGATTTTAAGGAAAGATTTTGAAAATAGGCATCTCTTTGGGTTTCATTTTCAACCGCAAAGAGAACTAGATCGTATTTGCTATTTGCTAAAACATCTTGAACCCCACGCAAACGCTCAATATACGATGGCATTGTGAGATAGGGGAGAATTACCCCTATGGTCAGCGTTTGTCCGGTGGATAACCGCCGAGCAATAGGATTAGGGGTGTAATCCAACTCAGCAATTGCAGCCAGCACTTTATTCCGGGTTTCCTCCCGCACGGCGGGACTATCGTTCAATACCCGTGAAACCGTACCTACACCTACATTTGCTTTTTGAGCAACATCTCGGATGGTGGCTGGCATAAAGCTCCTGGCTTAAACAGCTGGAAATTGTCTTTCGAAATTCAAAATCGCCAATCACGGCGATTTTGGAAATTGTCGTGGAACCGGTTCCAATAAAGATTAGTATGACATACTTAGGTTCCATTGTCAAGAAAAGGGTTTGGTTTTTGCAATGAAAATGTAATTATTTAAGGATAATCCATGTCAAATTACACAGTAAGCGCTTACAAATTTGGTTCAGATGACAGACTGTTGACAATAACTTTATTGGCGTGATAAGCTGACCGCAACCCACTTATCAAGGTTTATCATTTTGAAAATCTTATCCATTAGCGATAAAATCGTCTCGTTTATTTACAGTCCCCAAGTCAAATTGAAATACGGGCATGTTGATTTTGTCATTGCCTGTGGAGATTTACCATATTATTACCAGGAATATATTGTCAGTACTTTGGATGTGCCCCTTTTTTATGTGCGAGGGAATCACGATCCTGTAAAGGAATATAGTGAAACTGGCGCTTACACTGGGCCGCAGGGGGGTACCGATCTCCATCGCAGTGTGATCCATTTCAAGGGGGTGCTGTTCGCCGGGGTGGAGGGGTGCATTCGTTATAACCAACGGGCAGTGTTTATGTATTCCCAACGCCAGATGTGGCAGCATGTTTTTGGGTTGATTCCCAGGTTGTGGCTAAATCGACTGCGATATGGGCGTTATTTGGATGTTTTTGTGACCCATGCGCCCCCAAAAGGCATCCATGACAAGTCAGACCTTCCTCATCAAGGTGTGAACGCTTTTCGCTGGTTTATCCGAGTTTTCAAGCCCAAGTATCATTTCCATGGCCATACCCATATCTATCGCCCCGATGAGCCGCGCCAGACCCACTTTCATGAAACCCAAGTGATCAATGCTTATCAGTATTTTGAGACGGATTTGGATCTCCGCTAATTTAATTTACCTGGAATTTTTCTAAACCTTCCAGGTTTTCTTGTTTACCGGCAAATTAGTACCGGGATTTTTGTCCCCCGTAAGATCTCATCTACAACACTTCCCAAAACAATTTCAACTAATGGGGTTGCTTTGTATCCCCCAATCAGAATCAATTCACTGCGATTTTCTTGCGCGGTGTTTAGAATTGTTTTCGGGCGATCATTTGATGTGCGCGTAAAAAATTCGGCCGGGATATTTTTGTTTTTGAGATATTTCTTGGCATGAGCCTGGGTTTTTTCCGCATCCTGACCACTTTCTTCCAAGGTAAGAACGGATAGCTGGGCACCCCAAACCTGGGAGGCGTAGGCGGCGATGTAGAGGGCTTCTTGGGATTTAGGGCTGTCATTATATGCCAGTAGTACTCGATCCAGGTTGGTGACATTGCCAGGGACAGCCAGGATAGGCCGTGAACAGCGGCGGATGAGGGTCCGGACGCCAGAGTTTAAGCGTTCAACCGGTGAATCGCCCGGTGGATGTGCCAAGTTTAGGACAACTAAATCGGCCCAACTATTGCGTTCACAAATTTTTCGGGCGATGGTTCCAGTCTCAATGGCTAATTCGCCATTGACATTGGCCTGGGAACATTTCTCGGAAAATTGGTCTTGAATGGCCTGAACTTGGGCAGTTGCTCGCTGCGTTTCAATCGGTACAATATGGAGACCGCGTAAATTCACACCATCTTTTTGGGCCAAGATGATGGCCTGATCGAGAGGGTGCCATTTTGAATAATCTTCACTAACTGCCACTAAGATGTTTTCAAAAAGAACCTTCGATGATTGCGATTTTCGGTGTTCCCGCCGCCAATATCCTACCGGCGGGCCTGATTCAAGCGAGTCTGGAGTTATGATATCGATGAAACGGTTCGCAATTCGGGCAACAATTTCTTGGAAATCGGGGGCATACTTCGAAACTAGGTCAGCTGCGACATCTTGGGTTTCAACCTGCCAGCCGAGGGCTTCCTCAAGTTCGAATCTGCGTTTGGCGATCCATAAATATAGATCCGTTTCGGTTCGGTTTGGGAAGTGGGGCAAAATACCGCGTTCGCGAATGATCTCAATAACCGGGGTATAAACCTCATCATACCAATGGATAACCGCTTCCCCAAATGGGATTTCCTGATCCTGATCAATTCCCATGAAATACTGGTGAACCGAAATATGTTCTTCTAATATCGGGTAGCGTCCCGGTACAGTGACAGTTAGATCCGCATCGGGGCGGAGTATGTCGATTTGGGTGGCCTCCAGGAAATTAGCAAGTTCATTTTTGATGATGAGATCATCGGGGCTCGTATCGGGGGCTAGTGAAACCCGCGAGCGAACCGGAGTTACGTAAGCCTGAATGTGAGTATTTCCTAATTGCCGGGCGACTGAGACCCGATGATTGCCATCTTTGACGAAGTAAGCTTCTCCAATTTGGTAAACATCAATGGGTGGCAATCCGCGCGCGCCGGTGGCCTCGGTCATAATTCCTACCCAGCGAGTCTGATTCGAATCAAATCGAGGCAAGAAATCCCGGGTAAAATCTGAGTACCGCCCGACGCTCCCGATAATGGCATCTAGCAGGATATCTTTTAAGTGTGGTGCGTTGCCCTCCACGGCCCGCAATTTTTGCCGAACATCTTCATAGGAAAGCAATTCTACCGATTCCCCCATCAGACGTGCAAAAACCTCTCGCAAAGCCGCTTTCCGTCGGGCATCATTAAAATCATTAATTGCGCTAAGCTTATCGGGTAGAGCACTCATATGATCATTCTATCGCAAAAAACGGATTTCTAATTCGATTTCATCTCGGATTGGGATGTCGTCATAACCCAGTTCGGGAATAGTCGGTTTTATTTTGCGCGAAATTTCTATGGAATTTGGATAAATTGCCGCGATATGAAAACCCCGTTTTTGATAAAATCTTAAGGCTGGAAGATTGTCATTGGTAGTGATCACCCAGAGCCGGTGACAGCTATTCTGACGCGCGACCTGCTTTACATTGGCGATCAGCGTTGAACCAATCCCAACATTTTCCACTAAACTATTGAGGGTAACAATTTCACACCCATAATCTACAATATTGAATGTGATTGAGCCAACCGGGCTATGATTCTGAAACGCGCTAAAACCTGGTAATTCGGTAGGTAAATGCAACTGGCCCCGGCTAACAACCTCGATAGATCCCCATTGAGATATTAGCATTTCACTTACCCAGGTTCGATCTGAAGGGTGCAGCGCGGCGAATTTTACCTCATTTGGTAACTTGGAGTTCATTAACCTCTTCCACCGAAATTTCGTAAATTAAATAGGTATCGGCAATCGTATCAACCGGTTTAAAATTTTCTCTGAGCCAGCGTAGTTTTTTTTCGTTGGCGATTCCGGCGACCCGATTGGGTGAAGCCGTAATCAAGCCAGCCGTCGGCTCGGGAGGTTCGTGGATGGCCTCCGGATGGTCTTTGCGGTACTCTTCCAGATACCAGTGGGCCTGGGTCCAATCCAAATTGGAGTCAACCAGATATTTGTAAGCCCGGGTTTGATCCCACACAAATTCATTGAAGTAGGGAATATAGTGGGGGTATGCCGCTCCAACCGAAACAACCAAATAGCCAACCAGCACCCCGATAGAAAGTTTCTTGTGAGGGGGTAAGTTAGACCAATTTTGGACCCATTTACCACATAAAATATATAAGAATGGGAATATGACTAAATAATATCGGATCCCCATCTGGGCCCGGAACAAAAAATTGAAGTATATAAAGAAGAATAATACCGGGATTACCAAAAATGACTCGTTTTTCCAAAATTGAGTCGATTTCCATTGCCCTATTAGGAAAATTATGCTTCCCAAGATCAAAATTTGACTGGCAATTGGCACTTTAAGGAACGCCGCATAAATAAAATAGCCATTAAAATTATCGGCCTGGCGCAACTCACCGAATAGATAGTTGCGGCCATATCCATGTCCGGTTCGTTCGCGCTCTTTGACCCAATCTAAACCTTCGAGATAAGGATATGGTACGGGAATCGGAACCTCACCAAATATCGACCATTCTGCTTGAATTTCTTGGAACATTTCTGACCGGAATGAATATTCCGCTAAAGGGGTGAAGGAGCGGTTGAATAAATAACCGCAATTGATGATGATCAAACTCATTAGCCCATATACCAGAAAATAGGTCAAGCCGGATAATGCTTTGGAACTTAATATGCGGATCTTTCTTGCTTTGATCAGAGCTAACCACTGCGGAAAATTTTGGATGATGACTAAGCCGAGGAAAATTGGATACAGGTACGCGCTGGTATATTTAGCTAGTTGGCTCAAGCCCAATACGGTCGCATTAAGTAACCCATAAGACCAGGATTTCTTTTGATAAAACAACCAGAAGGTATAAAAACTTATGAGAATCATCCCCGTAGCAAAAATATCGGTCGTGATCAACCGCGAGTGGGCGATGATATTGGGGTCGAAGATGTATAACAACAAAGAAAAATACCCACCCAATCGACCAAAAAGCTTTGCACTCCAAAAATATACAAAAAAGGCACTTAGGGTTGAGAAAAGGATGGTAAAAATCCGTCCGGTAAGGGGATATTTCTGATGAAAATCTATTTCTGGATTAAGCGTCTTCGATAACAGGGTCGGCAAAAGGGCATTAAAAGCCGAGAACGGCATTTTGCTGTCATCAAACCGGTCGGTGTTGCCAGACAATAAATTCACGCCATATTGGTAATGGAAGGGTTCATCGGTGGTGAAGGTTTTATTTTTCAGGCTACCAATATTGAGACTTACAAAAGTAAAGAGCAGTAGGCTGATGATTCCGATGTGGCGTAACCGATCGCGATTTTTCCGGCGGATTTCCGAGCCATCGCCATTATAGATAGCAAAAAAGAATAAAATCAAGGCGCTGAAAGAGCTTACGAAGAAAATTAATGGGCGTAAACGTGAGATGATGCCGTTTACAAAATCATCGCTAATCTGGAGGGTGGTGGCAAGGATGAAAAATCCACTCAAAACAAAGAGATATGCGCTACTGATGAACAGCGTACTTGTTTTTTGGGAATGCATTAATTGCTGCAACGTGGGATGAATTAGAGTTACCTTCCTCCTCCTAACAGAAATATACTGCCAGCCCAGAACCAGTCCAACGACACCAAAAAAAATCATCAAAACCAATTTTGAACTGGATTGCCCTTTTAGAAATAAGCTGACCATCCAGGTAAAACTGATGAGGCTAATAAGTATGCCGCCGAGTAGAAAAATCTTCAGTGAGTGTTTCATGATGGTTATTTCGGATGATATATTTGACCGCGGACGGCTTTTATTACACTCAGAACCGCGCCTTGTCGTTCGATAACCTTGATTGTGGGGGCTTCAGGATAGACCAGATCGCGCTCCCAACGGGAGGGTAACAGGGCATAGTCATAATCGCCATCTAGGTCGAAAGTTTCATTTCCCACTCGCTCAACAATTACATCTGGTCGGAGATAATACCTTATTAAACGCAGGGTGCCATCGACGATAATTTTGTCTCCGGGCGCTGTGATCTCGTTGAGTTCGGTTGCAACTTCAAGAGTAGCGGTTTGCCAGTAGTCGGTTTCAAACCGGCGGAAAGCACCCGCCGGCCCACCGATGAAAGAATTGTAATAAATGTACTCGTAAGGATGGAGCTGATAGATGGCAATTAGGCCGGGCAGAGCTAATCCCAAAATCAAAATTATCCGCGTCCATTTGGAGTGAAACCAACCGGATACTGTCTCCCAAAAATATGCCGATACGACAAAAATCCCAGGCAATAGGAAAAAAATTTGCCTAAAATTATCATACATCGGCGATTTGAGAATGATGAACCCGATGATTGGTCCCAATGCGCCCAATAGAATCAGGAAAAGCTGATCGATTTTGACCCCCTTTTTCAAAAATCGCCAAAATAACAGCCCGAATCCCAAGTAGACGATCACGATAAGTGGTTCTGTAAATTGGATGTGTATCAGGGTGGGTAAATAAGCGCGGGGAATTTCGGTGGGGTGATAGTAGGTCCCATTGAAAAGGACCTCACCAGTCCAGGGGAATTGGGACATCATTTGCAGGGTTTCAATAAACCGAGAGACAGGTGCCAACCACAAATATGGCCATAAAAGGTAAGTGACTCCGACTGCCCACAGAAGATAAGAAATAGCAACCGGCAAAAATCTTTTGCGGTTGGAAAACCATAAGTAAAATAGCACAATTCCCCCTGCCAACGGACCGATCACTCGGACTGCCATGGTGATACCCAATACCACCCCGGCCATGATGATTTTCGGAGAAAACAAAAATTGAAAGAATCTTTTTCCAATTCCTGGTTGGAAGTTCAGGTTCCGAGGGTGACAGATAGTTCTTAACTGAACAGCAAACAAATCCACCAAAATTACGATCAGACTGCAGGTGATTAATCCCCAAAAGAAACGCCCAAAAATAATTTGCGATTTTAGAATATAGTTTTCTACTGGAATGACGTTTGCATTTGGCGCGATCTGGAGGAGGAGATTAGCCTTCCAGGAATTCGGTTCGGCATTAAACACAAATCGAAAAGCGACTTCGAGAATGGAATTTGCAAATATTCCGCCCAGAAGCGCGCTGGTGCTGATGATGGCCAGCGCGCAAAGAAAACGTTTACGCCGCTCGTAATTAATTTGTTGCCATTTAGTTGTAAGGAATTTCCAGGTACATGCCCCTACGATTGGCGGATCTGTCCCAAAGTGATCAACCATCCGGTAGCCCTGTAAGATACTCAAGCTGAAAAATAACATAAACGGGATATCTTTAGGATTGATGAAAGCGTGGCCCCATAATAGTGGTTGAGTTGTAAACAGGGCGAGTACGCCCCAGGCTGGCCACATTTCAAACCAACGCCGAACAAGTAAATATAGACAGACACCCGTTAAGATAAAAAAAGTGAAATATGAGAAATGCCAAATCGGAATGGCTGCGGGATCGGTGGGGGCCAGATTTGCCCACTTGATAACCGAACCGATACCCATAATAAAGGCTGGCCCGTAATATCTGTGGTTTGAGGGGCCATAGGTCGGTTCAAATCGGTGACCAAACAGGGATTTGTACGTGGCGGTACTTTGCTCAGCATATAGATAATAGGCTGGTTCATCAATTACAATGCCGTAATCTTGAACGATGAAAAGACCGATGACTACTAAAAAAATCCCCCAAATTATCAAAAGCCATTTCTCAGTGGTGGAGATTGGGGCGGTCATGGCTTGTTTAGGTTTCCGGTTTTGATCAGTGATCGCAGCCAGATACCCCCTCCGACCAAACTGAATCCCAATAAAATCCCCACACCTTGGGCATAACCGATGGAGAAATCCGCCGCGTTACCTGTGATGAAATCCATAAAGATGGCCAGTCCTGAGAGAATAATTCCCAGGATTATAAATCCTAGCCAGAAGTTTGAAAGCGCGCTAATTATAAGGGGGAAGCGTTTTTTTAGACTTTCTTGATAAGTTGCTACGATTTGATCCCCAACAAACAATAATGACAGCAAAAAAGTAAGATTAAAATGCAGCCGGAATTGATATGCGTGGCGCTCCATATCGCAGGCGGAAGCGTGCCAAATTAAAAACGCATGGGGGTAAAGGGCGATAAGTAAAAAGAGTAAGACGAGCCAATGGGAGTGGCGATGCTTAATTGCAAAAACTAACCCAACTACAAATACACTGAGAGACAAGATGGTAACCACGGTATTCCAATACTCAAAAAAAATCATTTTTTCTAGGGGAGGGGGAAGTATGGGGTTAAATCCAGCCGGTTTGTAGTAGGTCAGGTGGATAGTATCAAACAAGGGAGACATATTTTGTAATGGTGCCAGCAAGGACGCCACCGGGGTCGACAAAATAAATTTCACAAAAACCGTTTTTCCATTTTCACGGTACCAATCGTGAAAGGAGTCCAACGCGGGGTCATCCCCAAACCCACCATCTATTGCCAGGGCTTTTTGCCCGGCAAATGACATTAGTTCTGCATTGACGGGCATCCCCTCTGCTTCGAAAAAGGAAGTTTTCTCGGGGGCAACCAGAACCCGAATCCCAAGTGCGCTCATACTGGGACCAATCCAGCGACCGGCCAGGTTGGCAAAGTGATTGCTGAATAGGAATGAGGTCAATAATATCCCAGCCAGGACGAGATTGAGTACATTTTTTGGTTCTGAACTGGTCGATTTTTGAAACTGGGGAAAGAAATATCGCAGTCCAATACCCACCAGAATAACTAAAATGACACCCAAATTGAACAGTGCATTTGTGTCGCGCGTAAAAGCCCATAAAAGCCCGAAGAATGCTAGCATAAAAAGCGCTAGCCACCGGTCTTTTTTCTCCTTTAGATACCACAACCAGGTTCCTAAATAAAGGGCCAGTAATGAGCCGCTTAATGACTCACTAAGGAGCACCCCATCCCACAAGAGTATCGTCCGCTCAAGACTGAGGGCCAAGATGGCGATAAAGGTAAGTTTTCTTAGCCAGTTTGTACGGATGCTGCTTGAAACAGCATATGATAACCAGGTCCAGGCTATGATCGATATCCCCAATTGAAACCAGGTGATTGCGGTTGGATTTGAGCCTAGCATTTTGAAAATTGTTGGGACCATAACTGGATATGGACCGGCCCAAAAATCCAGCGAGAATAGGGGTTGAGTCGCCATATCGAGATACCGTTGCGTGTCAGGATAGATTTTGGGTTCTTTGATGGCAGCCACATTAGTGAGGCGCAACCCGATATAGATGATCATGATCACCCCCCACAAAAGGATTTGATTTTTCTTTTTTGGCATGTCTTCCAGGGATGTTTAGCGGTGGATAATTTTCACCAGGGAATATTTACCATCTCGAAAAATTAGCTCATATGCTCCACTGGCTAATTTCTCATCGATATCTTGTAAGACGCGGTCATCAGCCCGGCCTTCAAAGACCAGTAGAAGGTTAGCTTCGGGATGGTTGTTTATCGTCCAAATGTATTGATCAAAATCCTTAAAGTTGCCAGCATCAATTCGCATTTCTTCCAGACCGGGCAAGTAGTTTATGGGGTAATTGGTGATGATCGGTTCGTATTGCCCAATTTCATCAAAATAGGCATAAATCCCCTGATTGACACTTTTTAGCAGAATATTTTTTTGTTGGGATTGTTGAATCTGAAAAAGGGTTTCGTTTGGTACCAGGAAACTTCCACCAACAGCTAAGATTGTAACGAGTCCGATGATAATCCCTACTTTAAGTTTTCCTAGCTTGATGCGGTCAACAACCCCATTCACCATCTGAACCAGCCTACTCCCAGCCATGCCAGTGAGTAAACCCAGATAAGGTAGCGCCAACGACAAATTCCGAGGGAAAATACTAAATAAAAAGGCCCAAATTAACGAATAGGGGAGCAGAATCGTAATGGCCAACCACCTGAAGGTGCTCCCAAGAAAGGGGAGTAATATTATGATCAGAGGGTAAAGGTAGGCATATTCTTCAAGCAGGCCAACCGCGCGAACGAATCTTTCGATGAGGTTACGACCACCATGGCGATCGCCCATCAGATAAGTCACATTTGCTTCGTTCGTGCCGATAAAGATCCGGTATTCGTTATACAAATACCACGGCAAAATTATTATCACCCCAGCGGCGAAAATTTTGACAAGTAAGCCCAGATTTTGCAGAAATGTGGCCTCAGTATCTTTCCTAAGGATCAAAAAATAAGATAAAACAGGGTAAACAGTTAAGATTAGCAGGCCATTTTGTTTTGTGAGGGCGGCCCCGGCTGATAAAATCCCACCTAACCACAGAAACCGAACCGCAGAACTTTTTGGTTGTACCAGTTCAGCTTTAAGTAAAGCCCAAATTGGGATAATTGCATAAAAAGCCAGCGCAACATCTACGTAACCAGAACTGATGTAATCACCGAGAAATTTTTTGAGAATATAGCGGGTCGCAACAACCCCAATGAAGTATCCTGTCTCGCGAGTTTCAACGCCCTGATCAAATATGATCAGTAAAATATAGAGGTTGAATAAGGGCATAAAGCCCTTGGCGAAGAATTGAAGTTGGGTATCTTGTAAAAAGGCATAGGTGACCGCAAAATTGGTTGGAATCAGTTGGGAATACCGCCAGGTTCCTTGGGCCGCGATCCCCGAATACCAGTGAACTGCCCATTTATTCCAAGATTGAAGGGCATCCCATTGGGTAAACACGGTGTCGATATTGGTCATCCAAACCCGTAATGCCCACCAAATACTGGTTAAGGCCCAAATGATAAAAACTAGGCGAACCCCCTCCGAAATGAAAGCGGATAATGTATAAGGTTGCCCGGCCGTAACCTGTGGAAATAACCAGTTAATTTTCCCTTGAATTTTGATTTTTAGTTTTGTGACCCCATTGTTTAAGTTGATTTTCCAGCCATTGCGATACAATCGAACTACAAAAAATAACTCAATTCCGAATATGAGGTAGAAAGCGATCGATATCGGCAATTTCGTCGCGGTGATGAGTAGGACCAATAAGTGATTTATGATCAAGCTCAACCCGAAAGAAAATATCAGGGTCTGAAGCCAATTCGTCTTTATTCGAAAAGCTTTTAAAGCTAAAACACCAGGTAAGAATGTTACTTGAATAAAAGCAAGGCTGCCCAGTAGAAACATAAAACTCCTATAGCCAGAACAATCCTAAAAATTACGGCCCGGCTATGCTAAAATTCGCTGTCTGTTCAAAAACTAACGGTTTGTGATCATACCATAATCTGAAATGATAAGTATAAATTCTATGTTCAATTCTGACAGCCTAAAACGAGCTTTACAAATAATATTTATCCTGATTTGTTTCATTTTCTTGGGCTATTCTTTGTATCAAAATTGGACCGAGATTGGGATGGCCCTAAAAAAAATGGATTGGTGGATTTTCGGAATCGCACTTATTATTTTGGCTATCAGCTTTCTCCCTCGTCCAATAGCAATGGCTATTTTTTTGCGAGACACGCCTGACCAAATCAGCTTTATCCAAAGTAGCCGGGCCTATTTTATCTCTCAGTTGACTAAGTATTTGCCGGGTGGAATTTGGGTTTTTCCATCCCGGGTTGTTTTATTGGCCGAAAGTGGGGTTTCAACGAGTTTGGCCTCTTTGGGCTTAGCGTTTGAATCCTTAACTATGGTGATATCGAGTGGATTAGTGGGATTATTGGCCCTTGAAACTTTCCTGGCTACCGAAATTGGGCAATTCCAAACTGGCCTGGTATTCGGGATTGTTAGCGTTTTGGGCCTGACCACCATATTATTCGCCCCCGAGATAATCCTAACTTTCGTGCCGAGGCTTTATGGCCGGCTGAAAATTCTGTCTGATTTGAGGGGGGTAACTATTAAGCAGCGGGTGTTGAATCTGACGATCTCAACCGGGAGTTATTTGACGATGTGGGTGCTGACTGGCATTGGATTTTATGGCATTGTCTGGGCGATAGCTGGAGACTTGCCTGATATCCCCGTTTTATCGGCAGTAGGGATATTTTCTCTATCCTGGTTAATTGGATTTCTATCTGTTTTTAACCCCGGTGGGATCGGGTTACGAGAGGCCGCGATCGTTTTGTTGTTGCGTGGATTTGCTCCTGAACCCATCCCCATTTTGGTTGCTGTTTTGTTACGGGTCGCTTGGTCAATTATCGAAGTTGGTTTCTTTGGCCTGGCTACTTATTTCATGAAACCGAAGCCTAAGGTAGCCTCCCTTCGATAAGTCAGGGCAGCCTTGAGTAGACCGGTGTTTTGTTAGCTGTATCACAGGGAACTGATTGTCAAAGAATGACGTGGAAAACCATTAACCATCCCCAAAATTTTCACTCCGATCAAAACGAAGTTGAGCCACCTGCTCAGAAACTAACCCCACCATAAAAATAACTACCGATACCGTCATCAACATCGCAGACGTCGGTCCATACCGAGTTCCCAAAACGAAAATTTTAAACAACCCATATCCAAAACCAGTGAGAAACATCGCGACGCTTACCGGTACAAATACTTTTAGCGGGGAATAAAAAGTCGCAATTTTCAAAATGATCATCAAAAAGCGTACGCCATCCCGGAAAAGCCGAATTTTACTCTTGCCGACCCGTTTCTTGGCTTCAATGGGGACATAGGCCAGGCTGCGTCCCGATCGGATGGTGGCCAAAGTGATCGTGGTGGGATAAGAATACGCATTGGGGAGGAGGTAAACAAACCCGCGCGCTGTGGCTGCTTTTATCGCCCGAAAACCAGAAGTCAGGTCTTGGATTTTCCGCCCACTAACATATGTGGCCAGCCAGTTGTAAACTTGATTGGCGATATCCCGATGCAGCTCACTATCCGATGCTTTGGTGCGGGCCCCGACCACCATGTCAAAGGGTCCAATTTTTTCAAGCAATTGGGGGATTTCTTCTGGCGGGTGCTGCCCATCGGCATCCAGCATGACCAGGGTTTTTCCTTTTGCGGCCCGAATCCCGGTTTTGATTGCAGCTCCATTTCCAATGTTGTAAGGATGGTCAATAACATTGGCTCCCGCCTGGGCCGCGACCGTGGCGGTACTATCTGTTGAGCAGTCATTTACAACGAGAATTTCATATGGATATTCGTACTGATCCAAAATAGCTGCAATTTGTTCAATTACCTGACCAATGATGGCCTCTTCATTGTAGGCGGGCATTATTACAGAAACGTCGGGTTGGGGGTTTGACATGCCGGTAGTATAGCCCAACTTGTGCCCCCAGCCAAGAATGATGCCCCGAATGTGTTGTCCCTCTGGCCAAGAATTGGTAAACTTGCTCACGCATCACGCATCACGCATCACGCATCACGCATCACGCATCACGCATCACGCATCACGGAGATTCTATGCAGCCCATTCTCACGATCAACCTGACCACCAAAGAAATTGACCAGTTCATCGTTCCCGCTGACTGGGAGCGCGATTATTTAGGCGCGGCCTCCCTCGGGGCTCGAATTTTATTTGACGAACTGACTTTAGACCAAGACCCCCTCGCCCCTGAAGCCCCTTTACTTTTTCTCGCCGGTCCATTAACCGGAACAGCTGGCCCCGCGGTGGGCCGCTTTGTGATTTGTGCTAAGTCGCCCGCAACTGGTTTATGGGGTGAGTCGAATTGCGGGGGATTTTGGGGGCCGGAACTCCGCAAGGCTGGGTTTGATGGCTTGTGGGTCACCGGAAAATCTGAAGAGCCAGTATATCTTTGGATACACAACGACCAGGTCGAGCTGCGAGCTGCTGATCATTTGTGGGGGCAGACCACCCACCAAGCCCAGGATCTGATCCAGGCAGAAATTGATCAAAAAAATCCCCGGATAGCCGTCATCGGTCCTGCCGGCGAATTCCAAATTCCCCTGAGCCTGATTCTCACGGACCACGGTCGCGTCGCCGGGCGAACGGGGATGGGGGCCGTTATGGGTTCCAAAAATCTCAAAGCGGTGGCGGTCAAGGGGACGGGTAAAGTTCCTTTTGCCGATGAGGTTTATGCCCAACTCCGCGTCAATGCCAACCGGGCCCTGAAAGAAGATAACTTGACCCAGGCCGTCAAAGAGTTAGGCTCCTCGGGGGGGGCTGATTACATGGATTACTTGGGTGAAATGCCCAAAAAGTATTTTCAAGCCGGGACGTTTGACGGAGTTTACAACGTCACTGGTGCGACGATGGCCGAAACAATTTTGCAGAAAACTAAAGCTTGCCATGCCTGTGTAATTTCTTGCGGGCGTGAAGTTCGCCTTTCGACAGCCACGGACGATCAAAAGGGTCCAGAATACGAAACGATTGTCGGATTTGGCCCAAATATACTCATCGATGATCTTGAATTCATCACTCGAATGAATGATCTCTGTGATGGCTATGGCCTGGACACGATTAGTTTGAGCAATACCATTGGTTTGGCATTTACGTTGTTCGAAAAGAAAATCATTACGGTTACCGATACCCGCGGTTTAGAACTGCTGTGGGGGAATCATCAGGTCGTGGAAGAGTTGGTACATCAAACTGCAAGCCGGGAAGGTTTTGGGGCCTTCATCGCCGAAGGTGCCCGGGAATTAGGCCGGCGGTACGATGCGGAAGAAATGGCCGTCCAGGTTAACGGTTTGGAGGTGGCTTATCACGATCCCCGGGGTGCCTCTGGGATGGCTTTGTCCTATGCTACTTCACCACGTGGGGCATGTCATAACCAATCCGATTATTTCCTGGCCGATCTGTATGGCCATGTCGAAGCCCGGTTGGGGATGGAATTCTTTGACCGACATGCTGGGGCCGAAAAAGCGCTCAATGTCGCCATCCACCAAAATTGGCGAACAGTTTTTAATTCCCTGGTGATGTGCTTTTTTGCCAATGTCCCGCCAGTGACGGTTATGGAACTGATAAACGCCGCGACCGGACAAAACTATACCCTGGCCGACCTGCTAAAAATCGGGGAACGCGCTTGGAATTTGAAGCGGATGATTAACATTCGGTTAGGATTGACCCCGATCGATGACAAATTACCACCACCCCTTTTAGAACCCTATCCTGATGGGGGTTCGGCTGAATATGAGATCCCCTTTGATGAAATGCTCGCAGCCTATTACGCCGCCCGTGGTTGGGATCTGAAAACGGGCGCTCCGAACCGTCTAAAAATCCAGGAATTAGGACTGGAACGCCTGGTTGATTTATCTTAGGATCGATATGGTATATATAGGATAAGCTGTTTTTTTGCGCGTGTGAATCGTGAGGTGTGTTATGAAAACTCACAAGTTCCTGTTGCTCCTGATCCTTGCGGTACTCTGGCTGACGGGTTGTGGGGCTCCCGCTGGAACGGATGTTGTTGACCTCGCTAAAAGTGAGGCGCGCGATCTTTCTGCTCCAGTCGATGAATACGCTCCTCTCAGACTGACTGTTGGAGACGTCCTCACGCTCGAAAGTCTCCAAAAAATTGATCCCTACCCGCTCTATACTTTGCACTACTATGCGGATTACGAAACCGCCGCGCTGCCCCCAAACACTCCCCTAACGAACGATTCGCTGGTTGACCTTTCAATTACGAGCCAAAAACTGGCATCTTCTCCTTGGGCCTGCTCCTTATTCACTGCTCTGGCCGACCCTGAATCGATGGTATATGGCCGCAACTTTGATTGGGAATACAGCCCGGCGTTGCTCTTGTTCACCGATCCGCCCGATGGTTACGCCTCTGTTTCGATGGTTGATATCGCGTTTTTAGGCTTCCACGCTGACCAGATGCTCACCTTAGATAAATTGGATCTCAATTATCTGGTCACGCTGCTGGATGCGCCCTACCTCCCCTTTGATGGAATGAACGAAATGGGTCTGGTGATCGGCATGGCCGCGGTCCCGCCCGGTGATATGGAAACCGACCCCAGCAAAGAAACCGTGGGATCGGTGTTTATCATCCGAGAAATGCTTGATCATGCCGCGAGTGTGGCAGAAGCCCTCGATATTTTTTCCCAATATAACATCGATTTTTCCGGTGGCCCTCCCATTCATTACCTCCTAGCCGATGTCTCTGGAGCCGCGGCCTTAATCGAGTTTTATCAGGGTGAGATACATATCATTGGCAACGACCAACCTTGGCACCAGGCAACGAATTTCCTTAGGTCGGCATATGCTGATTCAGGTCCCGGCCGGTGTTGGCGCTTTGACACCATCAGCCACACTCTGGCTGAAACGCAGGGGAACCTCACCCCTCAGGCTGCCATGGATACCCTCGCGGCCGTAGCCCAAGATGGCACCCAATGGTCCGTCGTCTATGGCATGTCCACCGGCGAAGTTCAGGTTGTTGTCGGCCAAGATTACGATACCGTTCATCAGTTTCAACTCGAATTTCCTGAAAAATAATCCTACTGCACAAATCACGGAGTCCGTCATGAAATATGTCTCTGTCGCCGAAATGATCGCTATCGAAAAAGAATCTGATGCCGCGGGTCATACTTATCCTGAGATGATGGAGCACGCTGGCAGGGGGCTGGCAGAAGTTGCCCATGATGCGTATATTCATTTGAGTGAGAAAAGTGTTTTAGGTTTGGTAGGATCAGGAAATAATGGCGGTGATACGCTGGTCGCGTTTGACTATCTTCAACAGTGGGGTTGGGACACCACGGCCTATATCGTTCGACCACGTCCCGCCGATGATCCCCTCCTGGAGCGGGTGCGCGCTGCCGGTGGCAAAATCATCGAAATTGAGAGTGATTCTGGCCATCGAGATCTGATCGCAGCTCTGAAAACCAACCCCGTCCTCCTCGACGGCATCCTGGGGACCGGTATCCGCCTCCCCCTACGGGGAAATGTGGGCGAAATGTTAGCGTTAGTATCCCAAACCATCGCCGCTTTGGAAGCCTCACCCCATATCATCGCCGTCGATTGCCCTTCAGGCGTCGATTGTGATACCGGCGCGGCCGCAACCGAATGCCTTCCCGCCGAAATAACGGTCACTATGGCCGCAGTCAAACAAGGTTTACTCAAATTTCCTGCTTTTAATTTTGTCGGTGATCTGCAAGGAGTAGGAATTGGGCTGCCCGACGGATTGAATGCCCACGAATCAATTCCCCGGGAAATTGTAGCGCCCGAGTGGGTGCAGGCCGTACTCCCCACACGACCATTAAACGCCCATAAATCTACTTTTGGGGTGGTGATGGTTATCGCCGGGTCGGTCAATTACAGTGGGGCCGCGCTGCTAGCCGGTGAATCTGCATTTCGCAGCGGCGCGGGCTGGGTGACTTTGGCTGTCCCCGATCCCCTCCACGCGGCTCTTGCTGGACACTTCAGCGAGGCCACCTGGCTGCCTTTGCCCCATCGAGATGGCTGGATAGCGAAAGATGCCGCCCGAATCGTCCAGAAAAATTTGGATCGGGTCACAACCCTCCTCATCGGTCCTGGTTTTGGGGTGGAATCTACAACTGGACTCTTCGTTCAAGATTTATTGTTTTCAAGCTCCAAAAGAAATCAGCGTTTATCTGCGTCCAATTTCCCCTCTCTGGTGATCGATGCCGATGGCCTAAAATTGTTAGCCCAAATCCCTGGTTGGGCCGCCCAACTTCCAAACCCCGCGATTCTGACCCCCCATCCTGGCGAGATGGCAATTCTCACTGATCTGCCGGTCCAAAAAATCCAATCCAGTCGGGTTGAAATCGCTGAAAAATACGCCGCAGAGTGGGGACATGTGGTAGTCCTAAAGGGAGCTTTCACGGTCATCGCATCACCAGATGGACGTACCGCCATCATCCCCGTCGCCACTCCCGCGCTGGCCCGCGCCGGGACGGGGGATGTGTTGGCTGGTTTAATCGTTGGGTTACGCGCCCAAGGAATGGATGCTTACGCCGCGGCCGCGGCTGGAGCCTGGATTCACGCGCAAGCCGGTCTGTACGCTGCTGATATACTCGGCAGCACGGCAACCGTCCTCGCTGGCGACGTGTTATCCGCCAGCGTCGATATTATTTCTGATCTGACATAACCTCAAAAAATTTTGCATCCTCTCGAAAGTAGCATCCTGATCGCTTTTATTTCTTAACTCCTCCTCTATATTTTTTCAAGCTAGGTATGAAAAAAGGCTGCCTTTTTGGGGCAGCCTCCCTTGTTGTAAAGACGTTTCGAGATTAGCTTTCGACGGGAATTTCTTCCTCGCCCGCGCCATCTTTTTTACGGGCCGCAATGGCTCCTTCAACTTTAGCCTTTTGTTCGTCGAATTTGGCTTTTTGTTCTTCCAGTACGACCTGGCCTTGTTGTTTTATTTCATCCGTTTTAACCTTGGCCTGTTGGGCCAGTTCATCGGCACGCGTTTGCATTTCTTTCATTGCGGTCTCAGCTTTGGCCTGGGCCTCGGCATAAGCTTTTTCAGCCCGTGCCCGGGTTTCAGCGGTTGATTCCGCAGCTTTGTCTTTGAGTTCGATACTCTTATCGCGGATCACCGTGCGAGTTTCTTCACCCGATTGGGGAGCCAGCAGCAACGCGGTTGCCGCACCAACTAAACCACCGATCACAAATCCAGCCAAAAAGGCTCCAAAATCACTGTTACTATCACCCATGATATTTACTCCTTGGTATTTAAAACGTTAATTATTTTCTTTATTTCGAGCGGGGCGGACAATCTTTAGAAACGATTGCAAGCCCGCAAAATACTCATTTAGTTTGATCACCGGTTCGGCCAAATTGTCACTCAAAAACTGAGTTGTACCCCGTAAAGTGTTTACTGTTTCATTGGTCGAGTCCATGATGGGTTTGATCTCATTTTGCAGCAAGTTGATCATCCGCGCCAATTGAATGATCAATATAATGAGGGCGATCCCAATTACCAATGATTCAAGCGCCATGAAGATGATGAAAACATCTCGAATTTTAGCAGTGGTGTCGGCCTCTCCAGTAATTAACAAGACAACTGCTGTAATGATGAGCGCTAAAAGAACCAGCCCGCCAATGACCCCGCCCACGATAGCAGCGGTGTTTGGTTTGGTTTCCGCTGGTGTGGTTTCAGGAATTTCTACTTCAATTTGAGGAGTGATGTTATCGTTTTCCATGATTGAAAATATTATAGCATAACCTTTGTGGTGAAAGTCACAAGCCAGGTTTAGGTTTAGGGCAATCGCATGTAACCTTAAAGGGCAGTTAAAACTGCACCGACAACTGCGAAGTCGCCCTTCGGCGACTGAGTTTCAACCTGCGAAGGCAGGTTTTTCCAGCGCATATGCGCCAGTTGCTGCGACTTCAGTCGCCTTGTTTTCATGAACATGCGATTGCCCTAGGTTTAGGTTACTTCTTCCGGAGATTTCCCGGGAACCCCATATGGAGTTTTAAATGTCCGGAGTGTGATGAACGTTTGCGTACGCCCAATCCCTGGAATTCGACGCAATTTTTGGTTGATGAAGTTTGCTAAATGATCCCGATCTTTGCAGAGGGTTTCGAGGATGAAATCAAATTCACCTGAAACCATGTTGAGGTAACTTACTTCGGGATAATTCGCAATCGTACGCCCAATTTCTTCAATATCACCCGAAGTAATTTCAACGCCGACCATCGCGGGAGCGTTCAGGCCAACCCGATTCGGGTCAACTAACCCGACAATGTGTAACACTTCGTCATCGATCAGTTTGGAAACTCGGTTGCGGACCGTCCCTTCGGAGACTCCTAACCGGTCGGCAATCTCAGTGAAAGGTCGGCGTCCGTTCGTTTTTAGTAAGTCTATTATTGATAGATCAAGCTTATCCATCGATTTATTCCTTGCGATATTCGTAGTAGTTTTGAGTGTTAATATCAGAAATCGCAGGAATTATAGCATAATTTTCGGAGATTCTACGAACTTCGCAGCTATTTATTATGTCTCCGCCGTAATTCGGCCTCAACAGCTTCTAATGTAATATCTTTATGAGCTAACAATACCAATGCATGGTAAAAGAGGTCGGCAGTTTCTTCGATCAGGCGTTGTGTCCCTTGGCTTTTGGCTGCCAAGATGACCTCAACAGCCTCTTCACCGACTTTCTGGCAAATTTTGTCTTCCCCAGCAGAAAACAGGTGGGCCGTGTATGAACCTGCTGTGGGATTCGATTTTCGATCTGCGATGATTTTATATAATATATTAAGCATAATTTTCTTACCTATCAAATCACAAAGAACACACAGGGATCCGAAGAAAAAGCTTTGTGAAACTTTGTGCTCTTTGTGGTTAGTTCCCTAATTTTCGAAAAAAGCAAGATCTCTTTCCAGTATGACACGCTGGCCCATCGGGATTGACTTTCAATAGCAACGTGTCTGCATCACAATCGACCCAAATATCGGTGACATTGAGAAAATTCCCCGAGGTTGCGCCTTTATGCCACAACTCCTGGCGGCTGCGACTCCAAAAATGAGCCTGACCCGAGGTGTGGGTCAATTCAAGTGCCTCGGTGTTCATCCAAGCGACCATTACTACCTCACCCGTTTTATCATCCTGACAGATTGCGGGGATGAGACCGTTTGCATCGAATTTTAACGTTTCAATGTTCTTACGTGCAAACGCTAGAAAGCTCTCCTTTTCTGGTTTCACACTGGCCTCCGAATTCTCAAACCTCGCTTGACCAAATAATCTTTGATTTCTTCAACTGTGTATTCGTCATAGTGCAGCATCGAGGCGATCAACGCGGCGTCTGCCTTGCCTTCAGTAAGAACTTCGTAGAGATGTTCAGGCGTTCCCCCACCTCCCGAAGCGATGACGGGGATCGTCACAGCTTCAGCGATCTGACGGGTTAAGTTGATTTCATATCCTTCCTTGGTGCCATCGGCATCAATGGAGTTGATCACCAATTCACCCGCCCCAAGTTTCTCGCCGCGTTGGGCCCACTCCAGGGCATCGACTCCCATCGGAGTCCGGCCGCCATTGATTACGATTTCATAGCCCGATGGAATTTGGGGTGATTTTTCGACTTGCAGAATATCCATCGATAACACTACGGCTTGGGCACCAAAGGCGTATGAAGCCTCGGCAATCAACTGCGGATTTTTGACCGCGGCCGAGTTTACATTCACTTTCTCAGCTCCAGCTAATAAAACCTGACTGCAATCCGCCACAGTCCGCAAACCCCCGCCGACTGAGAAGGGGATGAATACCTGCTCTGCCACTTGGCTGACCACGTCGATCATGATATCGCGTTTGTCGCTCGAGGCCGTAATGTCATAAAACACCAATTCATCCAGCCCATCTTCGTAATACTTCTTGGCTTTTTTAACCGGATCGCCAATATCCTTGGTATCTACAAATTTGATACTCTTCGCCAATTTCCCATCTCGGACATCGAGACAAGAGATGATGCGTTTACTTAACATAGGTATCTCCCAATCACGTATCACAAGTCACGTGATTCGTGAAATTTTAAGGCTTCCACTCTGCAAAGTTTGCGAGTAATTTCAGGCCGACTGGCCCACTTTTCTCGGTGTGGAATTGGACCGCGAACAAGTTGTCTTGCCCGATCGCGGTCGGAAAAGTGATTTCATAGTCTGCGGTCGCGTAAACATTCTGGGGAATGGTTGGGTTGGGGAAATAGGAGTGGACGAAATAAAATTCATCACCAGGCCGGATGTGAGACAGAATGGGATGGGGTTGAGAGACATTTACAACGTTCCAGCCCATGTGAGGGATTTTAAGGGCTTCATTCTGTAAATTGAAGCGGGTACAAACTCCGGAAATGAGTCCCAGCCCGGGGGTATCGGCCTCCTCAGAATGATCCAGAATGATTTGGCACCCAATGCAGATGCCCAAAATGGGGATGCCGCTTAGGAAAACATCCTTCAGGGCTGAATCCAACCCCCGAGATTTCAGCACCTCCATTGCCGCCCCCGCGTGGCCTACTCCTGGGAAGATGACCCGCTCCGCCCGCCGGACCTCCTCCGGATCACCCGTAATCACATTTTCAATCCCCAAATGATTAAGTGCCCGCCTGACCGAAGTCAAATTTCCAGCGTCGTAATCTACAATCGTTATCATAAGTACTCCATTTCGGAATTTGAAATGTGGATTGCGGAAAACTATTCCGAATTCCGCAATCCGAGTTCCGCCATTGATATTTGCCCTTCATACAAAGCCCGACCGATGATGACTCCAGCCAGCCCTGCAGTTCGGGTTTGGTCCACATCTGCCACAGTTGAGACACCGCCCGAGGCGACCACTTTCAAGCCGGTATTTTTTTGAAGCTCGACCGCACTGCTAACATCAACCCCAGTGCTGACGCCATCGCGGTTGACATCGGTTAAGACGCACCATTCTACGCCCTGATTCTTGAGCCGTTGCCCGATCTCCAACATCGTCAAAGGGGTCTCTTCCTGCCAGCCGCGGACCATCACCCGTCTCTCCTGAATCCCTATGTCTCCCGCGATGGCTTGAGGGCCAAATTGGTTAATGGCCCACTCGACGAGATCGGGATTCTTCACAGTGGCTGTCCCTAAAAAGACCCGGGCCACCCCTAAATCCAGGGCAGCCTCGACATTCACGCGTTCCCGTATCCCCCCGCCAAACTCAATTTTGGCATTAAATCTTTCCGCCGTCTTCAAAATGATTTCCAACGCGCTCTGATTGGCCGAATCATTGGCCTCAAAAGCCCCATCCATATTGATGATGTGCAGCCAGCGTGCCCCCGCACTTAGCCATTTCTCAGCCCAAAATGCAGGATCATCCCCATATGTCGTCTGCCGGTCCGGATCGCCTTGGGCCAAGCGCACCACTTTGCCGCCGCGCAAGTCAATCGCTGGAAAAACCGTAAATTTTTCATTCGCCATTCGTCATTCCTCACTCGTCATTCGGTCAAGGTGCCCTTGGTGCTGGGAATATCACCTCGCCGGGGATCAATTTGGGTGGCTGTATCCAATGCCCGGGCCAGCGCTTTGAACAACCCCTCGGCCTGGTGGTGGTCATCACGACCATATAGAACCCGGGCGTGCAGATTGCAGCGGGCCGTTATGGCAAAACTCTCGAAAAAGTGTTCAAACAAACTCGTCGGAATGTTCCCCACATAAGGTGTATGCCATTCGGTCTGGACTACCGTGTAGGGCCGGCCAGAAAAATCAATCGCCACAAAAGCCAGCGATTCATCCATTGGGACATAGGCATGCCCCACCCGGGAAATCCCTTTTCGATTGGTCAAGGTTTGGTCAAAGGCCTGCCCCAAAACCAGGGCACAATCTTCGACCGTATGATGGGGGTCAACCTCTAAATCACCGCGGGCCTGAACGGCTAAATCAAACAGCCCGTGAACGGCAATATGGTGCAGCATATGATCAAAAAACCCCACCCCGGTGTCAATTTCGGCTTTTCCGCTCCCATCCAAGTTCAAAGAAATGGTGATCTCGGTTTCATTCGTTTTTCGGTAGATTTCGGCAGTTCGCATATGTACCTCGTTATGAGATAGGGATAGGGATGTGATAAAGAGACTTCAATTTCTCCAATCTCTAGCCCCATCACAATTCTCTATCTTGATTTCCAATCTCTCTCACCGCCGCTAGCAGCGCGTCCGTCTGCTCTGGCCGCCCGACGCTGATGCGGATATGGTCTTGCAGTCCCGGTTTATTGAAGTAGCGGATTAGGATGCCTTGTTGGGCCAGATTGGCTTTGAGCTGACCCGCGTCCCGGCCGTTGACCTGGCAGAGAATGAAATTGGCCTCGGAAGGGTATGGTTTCAACCAGGAAATTTGCTCTAATTCTTCGAATAGTCGGTTTCTTTCGGTGATGATTCGCGTTCCTTGCTGTTCTAATTTTTCTCCATTTTCAAGGGCCGTAATTGCTGCCGTCGCCGCGGCCACCGAGACATTATACGGCTGTTTGACCTTCCACAAGTGCGGCATCAGCCAGTCTGGAAATACCCCAAACCCTACTCGCAACCCAGCCAACCCTGCCCGTTTGCTAAATGTGCGCAATATAATCAAATTGTTGCGTATAGTCTTGTTGGTTGAGACGAATTCTTTCCTTGTAGAGATATCCGAGAAATCCCCAATCCTCCCCCCGTCCACAATGGGACCGAGGGGGGTTATCATCGACCTCCCCGCCTCAGTAAAATCCATATACGCCTCATCGAGGACCACCAATAATGGTAATTCCAATAACTGCTCAATTATCTCCGGTGCAACCACACCCCCATCAGGATTATTCGGATTTGCCAGGAACAAAAGCTTCGGTTTATGCTGCTCAACCGCCGTGATAATTCCGTCAATATCCAACTCGAAATTTTTCTGGCGCGGCACCGAGATCACTCCAGCAGCATTCACTCCAGCGTCGAAGGCATACATGCCAAAAGTGGGGGGGCAGTTCACAATCCGATCCCCTGGATCTAGCACCACCCGCATGATCAAATCGATCAACTCGTCAGCCCCAGCCCCAGCCAAAATATTATCAAATGGCACCTGATAAGCCTGTGTGATTTCTTGCCGCAGCAAACGGCTTTCAGGATCCGGATAAATGTGGGGATAGGGAATCGCAGCCAGGGCTTCGGCCACCTCCGGCAGAATACCATACGGGTTTTCATTGGCATCCAGCTTGATAATTTGCTCCGCTGGAATTCCCAATTGGGCCGACAGTACCTCAAAGGGCATAATCGGAGTGTACGACTCCATCTCAAGGATATGGGGACGCAGGATAGATTCGTCAATCGAAATAGAATTAGCCATATCTTCGGGTTCCTTTGTGTCCTATGAAGTTAAGCTTCAGATCGAAAATCAGCCGCGGCGGCATGCGCCGTCAAGGATTCGGCCCGCGCAATTCTGGCCGCGATTGGACTGAGTTTGGCTGCAGTTTGGGGATCAAGCGCCACAATGCTGTTGATTTTTACGAAATCCAATACATTCAATGGGGAGGCGAACCGGGCCGTGCCGCTGGTTGGCATGATGTGACTGGGACCCGCCACGTAATCGCCTAACACTTCAAAAGAATGATCACCCAAGAAAAAACCGCCCGCGTTATTGATCTGTTCCGTCAGCGCTTCGGGATCAGAAACCGCCAGACAGAGATGCTCGGCACCATAATCGTTTGCCAAATCAGCGGCGGTTTCCATATCTGGCACGATCACAATCCCACTTTGAGACGCCAACGATTGCTCCAAAACTTGAGTGCGAGTCAATTGCTCTAGTTGGCGACATACTTCCACCTCAACAGCATCTGCCAAAACCTGAGAAGTGGTTAGCAAAATCGCGCTGGCTAACACATCATGTTCAGCTTGAGCAAGTAAATCGGCCGCCACCCAAGCCGGATTGGCAGTTTCATCGGCGATAACCATGGTTTCGGTAGGGCCAAACAACCCATCCAACCCAACAATGCCATAGACTTGTTTTTTTGCCAGGGTGACAAACAAATTTCCCGCGCCAACAATTTTGTAGACTTGGGGGACGGTTTCGGTGCCAATAGCCATCGCCCCTACTGCCTGGGCCCCACCGATTTGGTAGATTTCGTCGATCCCACAAATTTTGGATGCCGCCAGAATGCTGGGGTGGGGATTAGGCGGGGTACACACCACAATCTTTTCAACTCCCGCAACCTGGGCTGGAATCACCGACATCAGTAACGAAGAAGGCAGGGGTGCAGTCCCACCGGGGACATAGACCCCAACTCGCTCAATCGGGCTGACCCGCTGGCCGATGACGCCACCCATCTCGGTTGTCCGCCAGTCGGGGAGGGGTTGGCGTTGGTGGAAATCTCGAATGCGGTTGGCGGCAAATTCCAATGATTGGGTCAATTCTGGATCTAAGTTTTCATATGCCGTCAGAATCGCCTCACTTGGGACGCGGAAATCATCCAAATCAGACTGATCTAGGGTTTTTGACCATTTTCGAACGGCGGCATCTCCATCCTGTTGCACCGAGGTCAAAATCTCGTTGACTGCGCTATCAGGCGTTGCCCCCGCTCCAAATATTTTCTCAACACTGGCAACCAATCGTGGCGGATACGCTACTAAATTCAACGGCCTCCGCCGTAAAATGGTTTTCTCGGCTTCTGCTATATTATATAAGTTCAACATAATTTCATCCTCTAGCTTCAATCTCGGCTCTCCAGTCTCTATCCCTATCTCAACCCATCTCCAGCGCTGCCAACATCTGCTTATACGCCGCCGGTTCTTCTTCAAAGATATACATCACTGGCATGACGATGACCCCACTCCCCCCGATACCGCGAATTTCTGAAATGGCCTGGGCCAGTTTATCTTTCTGTACAATGACATTGACCGCATACCAATTGCCACCATCCTGGGTAATCAGAGGCGAAATTGTGGGTCCTTGTAACCCCCCGATTACCCGTTTCGGCAGCATTTTTTCGGCGATGATTTTAGGTGAGTCGCCCCGAATATTGGCAAAAATTACCACGTTGTTAGCCGCCCTTAAATGCGCAACGATGAATTCAATCAACTGCTTGGCAACTGCTAAAACTTCTGGGCGAGTTTTGAGCGCTTTGCGGTTAGCAACCAAACAGGCCTGAGACGCCAAAATTTGACCATCTTCCAACATTCGCAGCCGGTTGTCGCGTAATGTGGTTCCCGATGAAACCAGATCGACGATCAAGTCGGTGTAACCGATGGTAGGGGCGATTTCTAAAGTTCCTTCAGCCGAGATCAATTGGACATTTTTAAATTGTTTTTCATCGAGAAATCGCTGGGTACAATTTGTAAATTTGGTGGCAATCCGTAAAGGCCGGTCTAGCGTTTCTTGATATTTGGTTAAATCTGAAATTGTGCGGACCGCCTCCCACTCCTCAGGAACGATAACATTCAGAGTGCAGCTACCAAACCCTAATTCCTGATAAAGGGTTAGAATTTCCCCATTGGACCCCCCTTTCTCCGAAACCATGTCCCAACCGGTGATGCCAAAATCCACTGTTCCATCATGGACGCTGACCGCAATATCCCCGGCGCGTTGGAACATGACCACCAACCCGGGCAAACTGGGGATCGAGGCCATATACTGGCGCGGGTTGGGTTTGTAAACCTCTAATCCTGCTTTAGCGAGTAAATTGAGAGCCTCCTCGGCCAGGCGACCCTTACTCGGTAAGGCCAACCGAATTTCAGTTCGATTTTGACTCATATTATCTCCTTGGTCTATCATCTCCCCTCTTGGGGGTAAAAAACGCAACAAAAAAGCACCCTCCGATCGAAGGGTGCTTTGGAATTAGTATGCGAATTTTGGTGCTAATTTACCTTAAAGCAGTCCTGACCGGACAGGTTTTGCCGGTTGCATAATGATGATGATGATGAGTGCAGGACAGATCGCTTTTATACATATTGGGCGAGATTGTAGCACAGGGTCAGGGTTCCGTAAAGTTAAGGATCTATAAAAGTTTCTTCAGCTAAATAAGCTTCAAACCAGGCTTTTAGTACTTCTTCCGCGGGTTTACCGTGGACTGAAGTGGATTTATCTTGCAAAACAGTGGGCGGATAATACCCTCTACTCACCACACCATCGATCCACCCATACTGGCTGGCGGCCCCCAGCATCGCATGATAGGCCCGGGCCTGGCCTTCCAAATCGAGATCAAGCAGCGGATAGTCAGGGGCAGGGAAATTGATGGTTTCAGGCGCGATGCACTCCTGGAGCGGATCGGCTAGGCAGCCCATCGCCCCGCCAACCACAGATGGGTAGGCAATACTGAGAACTAAATCTTTACTTTCTTTGCCGTGTTGCCAGACCACCCACATGGAATACACATCCACCGCCAGCAGCCGTTCGGCTTTGGCCTGTAGTTCTTCAAATGAGGCATTGGGATCATCTGCCAGAGGTTCGCTCCATAAGATGTAAAGCAAGTCAACCGAATTAATGAATGCTGGCGGGTCCAAAACATCTTCTGGGTACCGCAGTGCCCAGCCAATTTTGCCCTCAAAGCGCTCTCGAGTTTTGTTAATCAAGTCTGTATAGCGGTCGTTAGCATCCGGTGGCACTCCGGATGGATTGCCATCGGGTAACTGCCCTTCGGGTAATGCGGGCGCCATCCAATCGCCGCCCAGTATGATGATTTCAGCCTCACTTTGGGTGGCTAGATCAGCATGGTGTAAGATGAAAGCCTCGTAACGATCGAACCAACTGACCCACCAGGGGAAATCTCTGGGAGCGGCTTGCCACCACTCATCTACTCTGGTGGGAAATTGGGGAACAGGTTTGAGTGCTACTTGCAAATCATGCAATTGAGCTTGCCTGATCATTTGGGATATATCTAACCAGCTCGGATTTTGGCCATTGAGTGGTTCAAGCACTGGTGGCGACAGGCGGGTGAATGTCCAATTGGGCGTCAAAACGATCCAGTTGGCATTCAGGTCAGTGATATCCTTCAAGGTAGAACCATAATTAGGAAGCCAGGAGGGGTGGAACCGTTCTTGAAATTCAACGCCGGCCACAAAATGATCTCCATGTGATTCTTCCACCACGATTTCAGATAAATCAATCTCGGTGGTTGTGCCTGACTCCAACCAGGCCCAGTTTGGAATCTGATCGGGTAACCCCTGAGGGTCTTTAGCCGTTTCAACGACGAAAGCCGCAGTGTGATCTCCAGGTGTTCGACCATCATCGGCATGGCCACATTGTCCAGCCCGGCAATAGCGATAACTGAGACGCTCCACTTTGTCTAATGGGCTATAAAGAATGTAAGCCCACCGTTGGCCGCCCAGATGCCACATGGGGATCGGTTCCATCCAGCCATAGGGGTTGAATTGGATAAAAATTTCTTCGGCGGGGGTGCTGTCAGGTACGGTGATATCGAAAGTGATTTCGCCCGAATTCCCCACTTGCCAGGTTTCAACCGTATCCTCGATGATAGTTGGTTCATTTGGGACCGTAAATTGCCGCACTACCCAGCCACCTGTCTTGGTCCGCTCCGTATTCCAGAAACCATCGCCGAGAGTATATTTATATTCCAGGTTGGCTCCAGCCGGAAGACCTAAGATCACGCCATAGGTCCCATCTGGGAGGGCGGTCAAGGTTGGCATCCGCGTTGCCAAAGTGCTGACGCCACCCGATAAATCTGCAAAGGTGTTGCCAAAATGGTGTAGATTCCCTGCTATCCGGATTGGCACAATTGGCGGTGTGTTTTCAGGAACGTTCAATATGAAAGTTACATCAACACTGGCGGATTTTTGAAGTTGGATAGGGGCTTCTGTGTTCGATTCTGGCGCGACAACTGCGCCATGCTGGAATGTGCGATAAGCCCCGTCGGGGGCATAGACGACCATATTGTGGGTGCCGGGGGGTAAGCCCTCGATCAAAAAGCTGCCATCTCCGGTGGTCATTGCCTGCGCACCCCCAGCCGAAATAATCATTCCGGGAACCGGATCACCGGTGGCTGCCTCCGTGGTGGTTCCGGTCAGGCGGCCGGTATTACCTGTAAATGGGGTATCGTTCCACCGCGCAACGACATCATGGACTTCACCAGGCGCGTCAACCTGGTACATACGATAGCGAACAGCTCTGCCGTTGGTCAGATGTTCTTCCGCTAAAATGTCCCCCTGTCGTGAATAGCGGTATTTGACTGTGGTTCCTACCGGAAAGGTCAATCCGACCACATATTGTCCGCTCTCAGTGCGATCCAAAGGGTGGCGAGTGGTATTTAAGGCTAACCCCGTGACTTCATCTAAAACGCTGAGCAAAATCGGTTCATCGGTGGGGGTCCCCTCCGGAATTTCTGCATAAAACATCACCAAGGCTTCGTACGAAGTTTCTTGGGGTTCAACCTCTTGTGGTGGCGGAGTGCTGGCAGGGAGCAAATTGTAAAAATTGCACCCAGATAAACCAATCAGTGTCAAACAGATGACTAATAATTTTGTGATGGATATTTTCAACCAGATAAATCGCATGGGGATTATGCCTCCACCCCTTCCTCAATCAGTTGGATGAGTAATTCGATATTGGGGACTTTGCCAGCTGGAATTTTCTCAACTTTTTGGTTTTTAAATTCTACCATCAGGTATCCTTGCTGCAGATTAACCCGATTAATATCATCCCAAGGATACGTGGCATTACCAAGGTTGATCCTTTGTTTGTTGAAGAAAATTTTGCCAAAATTCAAATCTAAGTTTTTTGCTAAAGCTGTTCTCAATTGAGGCAATATGTGGGGATAAATTTTGGCTTTGATGCGCGCGGCTAATTCGTCGAGACTGTGAATATGGGAATCTAGCTGCAGGGGCTTGCCAATAACCGGAAAGAGAACCACGCGATGGCGTTGGCGAACTTGGATCCCCAAAAAAACATCTTTCCAAGTGGTCACGGCCACCCCCTCGATTTCTTCCCACCGATAGATCCACTTCCTTCCCTGGGTGCCTTGAATAATTAGGCCAAGTTGAAAGACTTTTATGATCCGGTGTGCCTGTCGAATCCGTCTAAGACCTAATCCCAATAATGGAATTAATGCCACCGTGGCCAGTGCGAACCAAGGCCACTGCCACTGTTGAACCACCGCGGGACCAAACTGGTTTTTGGCATAATTTCCTCTTGCCCAGCCATAAATAAGCGGGATCAACACTGCCACAACTGCAGGGATAAACGTGATTGCTAAATCCCGCCATTTGAGGGGGCGATCACGATATTCTGCTATCAAGGGACCCAGGTTGTTTTTTGTATGCGGCACGGGAAAATTTCAGTAAATATGTTAGTTATTCAGGTAGCTGGATATTTTCAAGGATCTTAAATTGGTGGTTCGCGCGTAATTGGGAAATGATCAACTTTTTAGCTGAAAACAATTGAATTGGAAAATTGTTTTTAGAAAGATTTTTATCTATAGAAACCCGCCTCGAAAGATTTAAGGCCGTACATGAGGCATGCCGGTCTCGATTAAAATGAGAAGGGCAGTCAATTTCGGTTAACAATTCGTCCAATTGATGCCTGAAATCTGCAAATTCAGGGGTTTCTTGAACCCGCCAGCGGAGAACATAAGTTTGCCAGTAAGGGGCTCTGAACTGAATGAACTGATCAGTGAGGATATTAAATGCCTGCAACCTGTGAAGTTTTGATTTCAGTTCGGCTGTGCAAAATTGATCCGGTTGACCTGCCATTGGACTAAAACGTTGACACGTTATATGAATGTGATTCACTGGATGACCACCGTAAATCGATTGCAAATCTGATTGCCATTGCTGGAGACGATGCAATTCCTGTGCCGATGGGACGAGTAAGATGAAGATGTCGCCGGGTTGAGCGACGCGCGATTTGGTCATATTGGTCTCCTCAATGGACTGATTGGTTTGAAAGGTCTTGGACGTCGATGCAAGGTCTGCTAATTTAACATCTATCCAAATTAGACCTCTCAGACATATCAGTCAAATAATCCTTCCACACTCAAATATCGCTGACCGGTATCAGCAAAAATACCTATAATGGTTTTTCCCTGATTATCAGGGCGGTTGCCAATCTCAAGGGCCGCTTGGGCCACCGCCCCAGATGAAATCCCAACCAAAAGACCCTCTTTCTGGGCGATGTCGCGGCAGCATTGGAAAGCATCTGGGGTGCTGACCAGGTGAATTTCATCAATAATTTCTCGATCTAAGGTTTCAGGAACAAATCCCGGCGCGGTCCCCATCATTTTGTGGGGGTGGAAAATGCCTTGAGAGATCGTCGGGGATTCAGCCGGTTCAACCGCGATCAGTTGGATGGTGGGGTTTTGTTCTTTCAGATATTTCCCCGCGCCACAGATCGTACCCCCGGTTCCTAAACCCGCGACTAAAATATCGACTTGCCCATCTGCATCTGCCCAAATTTCTGGACCGGTGGTTAAATAATGTGCTTTGGGATTGGATGGATTGACATGTTGGCCAACATAAAAATAATCTGGGTTCTCAGCCAGAATCTGTTTGAGTTTTTTCTGGGCTCCTTTGGTTCCTTCTGCAACTGGTGTTAGCACTAGTTCCGCCCCTAAGGCCTTTAATATCTTTCGACGTTCAAGACTTTGGATTTCCGACATGACCAAAATGGCGCGGTGCCCTTTGATCGCCGCGATATAGGCCACTGCCATCCCCGTATTCCCGCTGGTGGCTTCAACCAGAGTGCTGCCTGGTTTGAGTTGACCGGCCAGTTCTGCATCTTGGATAATTTGCAAGACTGGTCGATCTTTCAAACTTAATGGGTTCATAATTTCACATTTGGCGAAGATCCGAAATTCTGGCGCGAACCGCTCCAACCGGAGTAAGGGGGTTTTCCCGATGAGTTCAGTGAGGTTACGATAGTATTTCATGCGTTGATTTTACCCCCATTTGCTTAATCAAGTGACAGTCACTTGCCAAGTGACTGTCACTTTTTGGTTGTGGTCTAGACTGGCCGAAAATACACAATATCCGTGATTGATCCGTCGCGATCTGCAGGTTCTTTGAAAACAGCCTCCACCTGCATTCCGATTTCGATATCTTCTGGATCAATTCCGCCCAACCGGTGGACGATACCCCCATCTCCAAAAGAAACGAAGGCGATCAATTCTGCTACCTCACGCTGGGTGCCATCATAGTTTTTATGCAGCAGCGTGAAGGTGTAGACCACACCAACTGTGCCCACATCAACCCATTCGTCCAATTCACTCAAACATCTTTCGCAGAACAGGGTTGCCGGCACATAAGTACGTTCACATTTGGGGCAGTGGGTCCCTAAAAATTTTCCTTCATCTTTGATCGTTCGGAAAAACTTCTCCCCGGCCAGCCCGAAAGTATAGCGGCTGGTGACGGGTAAGTTACCGTGCCAGGCCTGCGGGGCATTTTTATCTCGTTCTAATAGTGTCATAACTGTCTCCAGTGCTCAGTGAACAATGATCAGTGAGCAGCCTATTTGAAAAAGAATTGATTACTGACTACTGATGACTGATAACTACGCTTCCAACGGTTTGAAATATGAAATATCCGTGATCGCGCCTTCACGGTCCTCAACCGGTTTCCAAACGGCCTGAACACGCATCCCGATTTTGACTTCTTGGGGATCAACTTCTCCGAGCAGATGCATGATTCCGCCCATGATGGGGCCGCTTTCCAGGTTAGAAGCGCCATCGAGTTCCACGACAATGGGAATTTCTGGCTCTTCGATCCGTTTCACATCCCAGGTGACATAACACAAAGAAAAGGTGTTGATCGTCCCCGTGTCCTTGAGCGGGATATACTCATCCATTGGGTTAAAACACCACTCGCAAACGGTGCGTGGCGGCACTACGATTTTATTGCAGGTGTAACAGGCCGATCCCAGAATGACACCTTTTTTAAGGGTCGCCAGATACGAACCGATCCCCACTCCAGTATCCCAGGCGAAATCTGCCTTGAGTTCATCATGATTGAACAGAATCTTTCCCTCGGCAAAATCTTTCTCGCTCAGAGGCGTTCCGGGGAAATGCTTGATTTTAGCTGTCATAATTATCTCCTTCGAGACCTTCAAGGTTTTTAAAACCTTGAAGGTCTAACGCCCCATAATCACCACGGTGCCGACTTGCATCAGGTCCCCCCAGGCTTGAGCCAAACCTCGTTTGCGGGAGCCCGTCACCTGCCGGTCGCCGGCCTCGCCGCGCAATTGCCAGAATAATTCCGCGATCTTCATCAGACCAGCCGCGGCGATGGGATTACCAACCCCTAACAGACCCCCTGAGGGACAAACGGGCATATTACCATCGGGGGCGGCGGTGCCGTCGAGATACAGATCAATGGCTTTACCCCGGTCGGCGAGTTGCAGCCCTTCCAGGTGGTGGAGGGCTTTGTAGTCGAACGGATCATAGGGTTCAGCGATATGGATTTGTTGGCGGGGCTCGGAGATTCCGGCCATTTCATAGGCCTGCCGGGCCGCATATTCCACATAGCGCGGATAAGCCAGATCACGGTTGGTCCAATGCGCCGTATCGACATTCCAGCCCACGCCCTCGATCCAGACGGGTTTGTCCGTCAGGCGTTTGGCGACGTGTTCGGCGGCCAATACGATCGCGACCGCCCCGTCGCTGACGGGACTGACATCAAACCGCTGTACTGGCCAGGCCAGGGTCTCAGAGTTGAGCACATCTTCGACGGTGATATCCTTGTCTCCCAGCAGCGCGCAGGGATGGTTGGCGGCATTCTTTTTGTGTTGGACGGCAACTTGAGCGATATCCTTCTTTTCCAGCCCGTAGGTATTCATGTACCGGTTCATTTCGATCGCGAAAATCCATAATAAGTTGGGCTTCAGCGGCCGTTCGGTGGTGTGATCAAAGATCGTCAAAAACGCGGCCTGGGCGTGGGGATAAAACGATGACATTTTCTCTTCGCAAACTACCAGAACGAGATCGAATAATCCCGAAGCGACGTGATACCAACCCTGGATGGGGGCGAAGACTCCAGTCCCCCCACCCACGAATGAGCGCATATAGGGTTTGTTGAAGGCTCCCGCTCCATCGCTTAAATACTCCCCCTTCATATGGACGCCATCGAACGCGTCGGGGGCCGTTCCCATGCAGACGCCTTCAATGTCATCTAAGGTTATTTCACACGAATCCAGTGCCATTTTCGTGGCTTGGAACGATAATTCTTTCGGTGTTTCCTGGGCGCGGCGGACGAACTTGGTCATCCCGGCGCCCACAACAGCAACTTTTCTCATCATAAGTCTCCTGGTCGGAAACGTCTTATTGGTCTAATTGGTCTTACATGACTTGCTTGTCTAATCGGTTTGACTTATTTGATGATTTCGACGAATTAGACTTTTCGGACCGCTTAGACCCTTCAGACATTTTCGACTAATTAGACATAATTGCGACCGCCCCACTTGTCGTGGGAACGCCGCGCCAGGATTGGGCCAAACCGACCTGGACATCGTCCAGTTGTCGTTTTCCGGCTTCGCCGCGCAGTTGGAGCACAACTTCGAGGGCGCGCGCCAATCCGGTAGCATCCAGCAGATGACCACAGCCTAAAGAGCCACCGGAGACATTAACCGGCAGGTCACCATTTGGTGTGGTAAATCCATCGAGAGTCAGGTCACCCGCCTCTCCAGGTCGGCAGAACCGTAACGCTTCTAAGGCTTGCAATTCTTTATAGGCGTAGATGTCGTCAATTTCCGCAAAATTAACTACTTGCAGGGGATTATCGATGCCAGCCTGGTTATAGGCCATTCGGGCCGCCCGACTGACATATTCAACGCTCCCCCAATCGCGGCTTTCCAGCGATACGGCCCCGGTCACCCAACCGACCCCTTGGACCCAAATGGGTTTGTCAGTCAGATTGCGGGCGGCGTTTTCGGAGGCCAGTACCATGACAATGGCACCATCGGCGTGTACGGCGGTCTCGCGGCGGCCCAGCGGCCAGGAAAGCGGCGGACCGTGGACGATATCGTCGATGGATAGGTCGGCGCCATAGGGGGCGGAGGGGTTCGATAAGGCGTTGTGTCGGTTCTTGACGACGACGGCGGCACATTCTTCCCGGGTGTTGCCGGTTTCATGCAGGTAGCGGTTCATCTCCATTCCGGCGACAAAATGGGTGTTGAAGCGCAGGGGCCGATTGAGTACTGGGTCTTGCGCATAGGCGGTAACTTCGTCATGGGTTAGCAGGTTAGACGCTTTGCTGTGGGCTTCCACCGCGACCAGATCACATTGGCCCGTGCGAATCAGCATAAATCCAGTAGCCAACCCGTGCAATCCGTCCCCACAAATCGTCTGGACAGGTTTGAGCGCCCCGCCAATCTGATCGGGGACATATTCATCGAAGATGCTGACCCCTTCGTGAAAATCTTCCGCCACGGTGACGAAGCTGTCGATATCTCGGCGGGGGTCAACGCCCGCATCGGCATAGGCCCTCATCGCAGCCGCATACATCAATTCTTTATAGGACATGTCGGGCGTGGTGGGACTGAAACCCGTCCAACCCACACCGACGATGGCGACACGTTCATTCATACAGATGCCTCCTAAATAGATGCTTGAATTACGGTTGAAAGATAAAAAAATATGATCCCAGCAAATCTGTCTGCTGGGATCATACAATCACACTGAATTGGGGAGATTTAGGGAAAAACCAAGCTGCAATAATTTGTAAAATGGAACTTTAGGATGCAGCAGTGGCTCAATTTTCGGTAGGGGAATTATGGCTTTGATACCCATTATAGAAAAATTATAGCATGGAGAGTGGGTTGACCCGCAAGGATGAAAATCCCGTTTTGAGAGGACTTTTGGTAAAAAAGGAAATTCAGGTTAACCACAGAGAGCGCAGAGAAAAATAATATTCTCCGCGCGCTCTGTGGTCTCGGCGATAATTTTCTAGGTCTTTTTACCTGCGCCTCAGAATTATTGTTGGTTTTCGGCCTCTTTGCGATCGCGTCGCCCCTGGGCGATATAGGCCAACCCGATACTCAAGAAATATAGGAAAATCAAGGGTCCCATCACCAATCCCATATTGACGGGGTCAATCGTGGGGGTGATTGCGGCCGCGGCAATGGCAATAATAACCACCGCAATCCGCCATTGGGCTGCCAGAGCCTGGGCCCGGACCAATCCCATATTCGCCAGGGTAAAGATCACCAACGGGAATTCAAAGGCCACCCCAATCCAGAACATCAGCCCAGTGATGAACTGGACATATGATGACGGAGTGGGGACAGTGTTGATCCCCATAAAATTGATCAAGAACGGCAGGGCCGTGGGCATCATTACATAATAGGCGAATGCCATCCCCCCGACAAAAAATGCGAAGGCGATCGGAATAGCCAATAGTCCAAAAATACGAGATCGGCGTTTGAGACCCGGTGCGGCAAACAGCCAGAGTTCAAAGGTCAGATAGGGGAGCGAGGCTGAAAAACCAG
Organism: uncultured Anaerolineales bacterium; assembly: GCA_964453155.1. GTDB lineage: Bacteria > Chloroflexota > Anaerolineae > Anaerolineales > UBA11858 > CAYVQU01. The sequence continues at coordinate 37,399 of CAYVQU010000017.1, forward strand.
CTAACAAGGCCACCCGCATGACCGTTCCCAACGGCTCCGTAACTGCGATGGCCTGGAGGGTATCGAGACCCCCCGCGGGTTTAGTGATCCAATCGAGGAGTTGTTCGATGTAGGCAAATGACAATGCCGTGGCAATCATAAAAAACAGCACCCCCCGAAACAAGTTTTTCCGCAACTCGTTGAGATGGTCGAGGATATCCATCGGGGCCTGAACGGCTTTAGCCAGCGATTCTGGTAGCGGGGTATCCTCCGGTTCATCCAGGAATAAAACTTTAAATCCCGTGAAAATCCCCGCGATCCACTGCGCTATTTTCTTGAAAATCCAAAAAATAAACCGAAACGGAGCCGTTAAAACTTTCCAGATCGTCCCAAAAACTTTTTTCATCGCTACTCACCCGCCCCCTGAGAAAACGGATTTTCGGGCTGATTTTCATCTGCTTCAGCCTCAGGTTTCCCCTCCTCTACTTCCTTTGACGCCCCCTCGTTCTCTGGCGTTGCTATCACCGGAGTCGTCCACGCTGATAACCCCTCGCCGACCTCATCCATCGTTTCGTCAATTTCTTTTTTGATATCCGGGGGTTTAAACGTTGAACCGATTTGTCCAATATCTTGCTGAACTTCTTCCAACCCGGCCTCTCGGACCAATTTGTTGGGGAGATTGCGGAGATCGCGTGAAGTTCGCTGGACAGTTTGAAACCCGGGGGAGGTAATCAAGCGGCGCAGCCACCGTCCGGTAGCCTGCCCCGCTTTGACGATGTCTTTAGGGCCAAATATGATCAGCGCGATGACCAGCACGAACAATACTTCGAGGGGACCAATACCAAGAAAATCCATAATGTTTTATTTTGGGGGAGTTTTGTCGAGAGCCTGCTTGATTTCGTTCTGATGGGCAGCCAAACTGCCCAAGACCCCATTGACGAACCGCGGGCTGCTGTCGGATCCGTAGGTTTTGGCTAGTTCTACGGCTTCGTTGATGGCGACTTTGATAGGGGTATCGCCTTTAACGGCGAATTCCCATAAAGCGATGCGCAAAATATTGCGGTCGATGATCGCGACCTGATCCAGCGGCCATTCGGGAGCGTGCTCAGCAATGAATTGATCGAGCTTCTCGGCCAACGGCCACACACCCTGAACGATCTGCTGAACGAAATCGGCCAGCCGATCATCAAGTTTTGCAGCCTCCAGCCGGAACTTTAAGGCCACGCCCAGGGGATGCTCAACTAAATCAGTTTCGTAAAGTACTTGCAAGGCGATACTGCGAGCCTTGGTGCGAGGTTTCATGCGCGTTTATTCCTCCGCGGGGACCTCCGTGGGATACCGCACATCGTCAATATGTACGTTGACGCGGCCGACTTCCATGCCAACCATCTCAGAAATTGCCCGGGCAACTTCATTTTGGATATTGCGGCTGACTTCACGGACGTTGACGTCATGATCGACGATGACGTGTAGATCGGCGTACACCCGGTCTTCTTCGATCCGAATGCGGACGCCTTCTTCATAACCGCGCTGGAAAATGCGGTTGACGCCCCCAGGGACCTGGCTCATCTGGCTGACCCCTTCAATCTCAAGGGTCGCCAATTGAGCAATCGTCAGCAAAACGTTGGGAGCGATGGTGGTTTTGCCCGGCGGGCGAGTTGTTTCAGTCATAATTTACCTGTGCAATAATATTTTTGAAAATCAACGTTATTCTAACGCAAAGGCGCAGAGTTGCAGAGACGCAAAGATGTTTTAAGGTTTATTATTTAAATAAATGCTCTCTTGGCGTATTAAAAACGCCACACCTTTGCGTTAACTTTAGAGCATTGCCATGCCGCCATCAATTCCCAAAACTTGACCGGTGATGTAGGCGGCTTGATCGGAGGCCAGGAAGGCCACGCCGTAGGCGATTTCTTGCGGTTCGCCCTTGCGACCCAGTGGGATGATGCTCAAAGCCATTTCTTTGGCTTCTTCGGGAACCTCGGCCCAGATATCGGTCTCGACATAGCCGGAGGCGATGGCATTGACCGTGATCTTACGTTGAGCAACCTCACGGGCTAAGGCTTTCGTGAAGCCGATCTGACCAGCCTTAGAAGCCGAATAATTCGTTTGTCCGGCATTGCCCATCTGCCCGGAAACGGAAGTGATATTGATGATCCGGCCGTAGCGTTTGCGCATCATATGGCGGATGGCGGCTTTGGCGCAGTTGAACGTCCCTTTGAGATTGACATCTTGGACAACATCCCAGTCATCTTCAGACATCATCATGATTAAGGTGTCGCGAGTGATCCCGGCGTTGTTGACTAGAATGTGGAGATTTCCCAACGTTTTGATCGTATCCTTGACTAAGCCTTGGGCCTGGGCGAAGTCAGAAACATCGGCCTGAAAGGCAGCCGCTTGACCGCCATCAGCCTGGATTTGGGCGACGACCTCATCTGCGGCCGCGGATGAACTAACATAGTTGACAGCGACAGCTGCGCCGCGTTGGGCTAATTCAAAGGCAATGGCTTTCCCGATACCCCGGGAACCGCCAGTGACGAGGGCCACTCGCCCTGCTAAAGATAATCCATTCGGATAAGACATTTGTTGCTCCTGTGTAAGCCCCGTAGGGCGACGTAATTATACCGCAGCTAATCGCGGTTAGCTATCAGCTGTCAGTTTTTTGAAATCCGCAGGTTTTCCTAAGGAAATGCGCTTGGTTTTGCGGTCAATTCTCTTTGTCAACCCGGTTAAGACATTTCCGCTGCCGATTTCGATGAAGGTATCGATGTTCTGGGCGCGCATGAACTGGATGGTCTCTGTCCAGCGGACCCGGGCGTTGAGTTGGGCCTCAAGATCAGCCCGAATTTCAGCCGCGGTGGTGAGGGGTTGGGCGGTGACATTGCCGATCAAGGGTATGACAGGATCAACAATGCCAGCCTCGGCAACGGCCTGATTGAAATCTGCTTGCGCCGCGCTCATCAATGGCGAGTGGGCCGCAATACTGACCGCCAGCCGGACGACTTTCCGGGCTTTAGCCTCCCGCGCCAATTCCATGGCGCGTTCCAATGCGGCCACATTACCAGATATGACCACCTGCCCGGGGCAATTGTCATTGGCTACCTGAACGATTTCATCCGGAGTGCTGGCTTGAGTACATATTTCTTCAAGGGTAGGGATATCCAGCGCCAGGGTGGCAGCCATCCCGCCAGGAGAGATTTCACCGGCGTGTTTCATCAACACACCGCGCCGCCGAGCCAGTTTTAGTGCGGTGGCAAAATCTAGGGCACCTGATCCAACCAGAGCACTTAATTCTCCCATCGAGTGCCCGGCCACAAACGCGGGTTTAAATTCGGGGCTGTGAGCCTCAAAAACCCGCAGCGCCGCAACCGAATGGGTCAATAAGGCTGGTTGTGTGTTTACCGTGTCGTTGAGTTGGTCTTCAGGCCCTTCCCAGGCCATCTTTGACAGGTTGAACCCTAATAAATCATTCGCTTGCTCAAAGATTTCCTTTGCCGCCGGATACGCGGCCGCTAACTCGGTTCCCATTCCTACTTCCTGAGACCCTTGTCCGGGGTATAAAAATGCAGTAGATATTGATTCCATTAAGCTACCTCAAAAAATGTCCTGCCCATTTTAAAATTGGACGCTAAAAATCTGTGATATCCGTGTTCAACTGCGTAAACTAGCGTCCAAAAAAGAGCATTTCAAAAAATAAACCGGGCCATACCGCCCGGTAGAAAGATCAATATACTTAACGCCAATGAGCCGTGAAAGTCACGGCTCATTTAGGTGTTTTCCAAAATTGCTTCCAAGAACAATCCCGATTAAAGCTTGAAAGCAAGCCTGTTTTCAGGATGTGATCTTAGGAAACGACTTAGTCTTCGACGACGACCACTTCGCGGCCTTTGTAATGCCCACAGTTGGGGCAGACCCGATGGGGTAACCGCATTTCGCCACAATTGTTGCACTGGGTCAAGTTTTTGGCCTTCAGGGCATCATGGGCGCGCCGGCGATCACGGCGGGTGCGGGATGATTTTTGTTTTGGTAGCGGTGGCATAGCTTACTCCATTTTCTAGAACTCATAACAACGCCTGCCATCTCGGCAGGCGGGTGGATTATACGAAATGGGCGGCGGGATGTCAATAGGGAGATTTAGGGTTGGGCCTCAAATATCCAGGTGTTTTCGTGCTGATAACGAGTGATAAATTGATCACTGTCATCCAATGCTTGCGCCGATATAACCCCGCCCCGACCGCCAAGGTAAATGAACTTGTAACCGTTTTGATCCAATAATTCCCAAATTTGATCGGCATCTTCACCGATGGGTAGGATTTCCTCGACAAATTGATTGATTTTAATCCCTTGATCACGATCCATTCCGTACAACACATTCGGTGGCATCGTTTGCCGATCCGTCACTGGGGAAATCCAAAATCCACCATCATGACCCATGTAGAGACCATAACCCCAACCGGTTGGATTGATGACGATGGTTTCATTTACGGGGATATTTTCTCGAATCCAGGTCATGGCGACTGAATCTGCCTCCCGATATAGAAAAGTGACCGGGTTTAGGGTTGGCAGCAGCCGCTGCGCTCCCAAAATGGCGCTACCAACCCCTAGGATGAGCACTAAACCCTGCCAAACCACTTTCCATTTTTTAGGGAAGACTTTCTCCCCTCCAGCAATAATCTCACTAACCAAATAACCTCCCAGAATTGAGATCGGGATGAACAACATAATCTCAACCGAGGTTTGATTTACAAATCCGGGAGGGCGCAATCCGAATGGATTAGGACGCACAATCCCATACAGAAAAATCACCCACACCAACATTGCGATTGAAAATCGTCTTTTGCGAAAAATCCCCCCTATCAAACCTAACCCTGCCAGTATCATTGCAGGCGTCCCCGAAGCGGGTGATAAATACCGCCAACCGATATTTTGGAATCCCGCTCCAGCAGCTTTGCCAGTTCCCCATTTGAGTGCGCGGGGGAGTACAAATTCATTCACCGTTGGGATGAGCCAAGGCCCGGCCAGGAGCATCCCGATAACGCTAGAGATTCCGACAAAAAGGATAGATTCCCAGATACTTTTGCGAGTCAAGCTGTCGGTACGATAAAGCTGACTGATCCAAACCGCCAAAATCAGGAGCAGGAAAAAGATGAGCACCCGATAATGAACAATGAAAATTCCTGCAAAGGTCAGGCCCCCAAAAATCAATTTTGCAACGGGGTTCCTGCCAGAAACTTCGTTGTTGGCCATTCCAATCCCAATCGGCAAAATCAACAACCCGGCCAACTGGGTATAGCGTCCCCAGCTGGCATAGTACGCGGGCATTAGGGTGAATAAACCCGTAATCAGTGCCGCTGCTAGTCCCGCTTTTTCATCTTTGACGAATAATTTTGTCAACGCATACGCGGCAAATACCATTGCCGCATTCAAGACTTGTCCCAAAATTAACATTGCCTCTGGGACAGATAAATCTGTGAGCCAAATGAAAGTAGCTAGGATGCTGTGGTAGCCAGGATGGTACTGATTGGCTTCAATTGGGATATGCGGCAGATTATTTTCGGGGTAACCGCCAAAGTCAAGAATCCCTTGCGTGATTAAACTGTGGTGTACTGAATCCACCCACGCTGGGACTGCCAGATCGCGGATCATCGCGAAGCGGACGAATATCGAGATGGCAAAAATAACTAAGAGAATAGGGAATGATGAATGGCGAATAGTGAATTGTGAATTCTCTTGCCGAGTTGAACTCTCGCTCTTTATCCCTTGTCTCCTAACGATCCGAATTGCTACCCAAATTAGCAGAAATATACTCCCAATCCACACTAATTTCCTGTCCCACTTTATCCCTAACTCCGTTGTCCATAACAATAGAACAGGGATGATCGCTAGGCTCAATCCGCAAGCGTAGGCGATTTTTTCACCGGGATCAAATTGAATGTTGTCGGTAAGAGTATCTAACAGCAGCCAACCCGGAACCAGTAGCATCATCCCCAGAATTAATAACTCCAACCCCAATCTTATAAACTCACCTAAATCTTGGCATGCTGCCCGCCAATCGTAGGCGTAAGTGGTCCGGAAGGCTAAATCCGCGGTGGTAGGTTGATCGTCTAAATACGCGCCGCCTCCCGAATAGTTATCTTCATCCCGCCCAAAAACCTGAATTTCGCCGCGAACGGCCTCAATTTGGAGATAATATTCTTGTTGGGGTGGATCAGGTTGGGGCGAGATGGCAACCGTTGTAGTCCCCTCAGTGATTTGGGCAGTTGTGGCGAAAATCGGGTTCGGGTCCGTGGGCGAATGATACAACCGAATTGATACATACGCGGCAGGATCATCCGCGGTCAGCCAAAGTGTCACCCCATCCAATCGTGGTCGCCGCGCGACAAACGTCTGCCCCGCAGACTGACCGGGTTGCAGCGTGGCGAGGATATCGATTGTGAAATCTTGGGATGTTTCCAGATCGGAGAGAGAAACGCAAGATGAAAGGAATATTGTGACCAGCACAAAGGTGACTAGGACGAGAAACCTCCCAGTCACCCATTTTCCTAGTTGTCTATTATCTGATCCCCTAACCACCCCCCTCACCTACATTGGCCCGCAAATAGGCCTCGATAAACCCGTCCAAATCTCCATCGAGGACGTCTGAGGCTCGCCCTGTTTCGTGATCGGTGCGGTGATCCTTGACCATTTGGTACGGGTGCAGGACATACGAGCGGATTTGGCTGCCCCATTCGGCTTTGGTGTATTCGCCGCGTAAATCGGCCAGTTTTTCGGCTTTTTCACGCTCTTTGATTTCCAGCAGCCGGGCCTTGAGCACTTTCATGGCGTTCTCACGATTTTGAGTTTGCGAGCGCTCGTTCTGACAGGTGGCCACGATCCCAGTCGGGAGGTGGGTGATCCGCACGGCCGTATCATTTTTCTGGACGTTTTGGCCGCCCGCGCCCCCTGACTTGTAAGTGTCGATTTTGATCTCGTTGGGACTAATCTCGATATCGGCATCGTCATCGACTGCCGGGAGTACTTCCACCATCGCAAAGGACGTATGCCGCCGGTTGTTTGAGTCAAACGGGGAGAGCCGCACCAAGCGGTGGACGCCCTTTTCAGAGCGCAAATAGCCATAGGCGTAGCGACCGCTGACCGAAATCGTCACACTCTTGATTCCGGCCTCTTCACCAGGGGTGGCATCGATGATTTGGGTTTCGTATTTGTGCTGTTCCATCCAGCGCAGGAACATCCGCTGCATCATCTCAGCCCAATCTTGCGAGTCGGTGCCACCGGCCCCAGCGTGGATGGCAAAAATGGCGTCGCCGCGATCATATTCGCCCGAGAGCATGGCATTAAACTCCCGGCGGTTGACTTCAGCCTCAATGGCGTCGGTATCGGCTTCAATATCGGCCCGAAAATCTTCATCGCCCGCCTCCTCGGCTATTTCAGCCAGTTCGATGGTGTCGGCCACGTTTTGGGTGAGTTTGTTCCAGCCCTCCACGCGCTCCCGGACCCGCGCCAGCCGCTTCATGGCTTTTTGGGCGCTGTCAGGGTCATTCCACAGATCAGGGTCTTCCGATTTTTTCTGTAATTCGCTTAGCTCTTTTTCCAGTACGGGGAAGTCAAAGCCGCACCAGTAAATTTTGGATTTTTGCCTCGCTTGCGCGCAGGCGGGTGATGATATCTTGCATTCGTACCTCTTTTATCTAGGCGTTGAATTAATCTCGATTTGATATAGGGCTATCCCCACCGAAATTGCCAAGTTGAGCGAGTCAATCGCCTCACTTTGCGGAATCTGGACGGGGATGCCGATCTCTTGATATTCCGGGCCGAGACCCCTACTCTCGTTACCGAAAATCACCCCAAAAGGAGTCTTGAAACTCGTTTTCGGGAGCAGGGTGGCCCCGTCGGTCAGCAGGGGATAAAAACTACGCGGAAAACTCGCTCGATAGCTGTCGAAATCCTTAAAATATTGAAATCGCAGTTGAAACAAAGCTCCCATCGCCGCCCGAATCACCTCGGGATGGAAGATATCGGCCGCGGGTTGAATGATGGCTAAATCCTGAAACCCAAATCCCAACATGGTGCGGATGATTGTGCCCAGGTTTCCCATCCCGCTGGGGTTGACCAGGATAACATGATTGGCAGTTGGGTCAAGACCAGTTTCGATTTTGCGGAAGACGCCGATGGCGAGATCTTTTTCGCGCGCCTTAATCCGGGCAAACGTCTTTTCCTGGACTTCAAAAGGGATGCCCCGTTCAACACAGATGGCCTGTGTTTTGGCGATTCCCGTATTTTCTTGTCCTTTAGGATGAACCACCACCTGTAGGCAATCCTGGGGGCGGTGGTTCAGCAGTTCCAGGGTTGGGAAGACTCCAAACGAATAGCTGTGCTCGAAATCCTTTTTATACCGTTTCAACCGAAAATTTATCATTCCACAACCGTCAATTGCAATTCGCCATCGTTACCGCTGGATTGCAGCCTGCAAATCTTCTAGTTTTACGCCATTTTCTTTAGCGAACCGTTCAAGAATTTCTAATTCGCGTTCTTCCCGAAAGAGTTTGGCTGTAGCCAGACAGTCTTCTCGAGTGTCATAATGATGGTGGAAAAATTTCTTGCATTTGGCAACCCCGGGCCGATGCTGCCAGGAGACGTTATAACAGGGCACGATTTTCCCGTTTTTACGCCGGTCGAAAGTTTCGGATACGCCGTGAACGCCGGTTTTGTTTTGCGGTAGCAATTTTCGGCGAACAGGTAATTTAATAGGGGTTGGCCGTCCTTGCGTATATTCTTGGCGGTAGTTGATGGCCTCGGTCAGGGCTTGTTTGGTCCCGCCGTGGACATTGTCGCTGAAAAATTTTGAGACGACTTCGTTGTCCTCGTAATAAATCCGCAGATACCAGCCGTGAGTGCTATCTGAATCGATCCGACTAATGCCTTCCATTTTGTCACCTCTTTCTTTCTGGTGACCCCTTACACCAAATTTCGATTGAATCCTATCTAAATTGTACCAATATTTTTTGACTAGGTGTCATAGGTATAAACCCAGGGTGTACGCACGTTATGTCTAGACAAGGGTAGAAAAAAGTAGGGTATCCTC
>CAYVQU010000018.1:0-45139 GCA_964453155.1 uncultured Anaerolineales bacterium
TGTTTACGAAAACCCTTGTCAACCTTTTCTCCCCCTAACTTCCGGGAATTGCTGGAAAAAAATGGACTTAAATTTGAAGAAGATTTGGTGGCCTTAGGCCCTCCAGTTATGGAACATGGCCTGGCGGGTGCGAAAAAATTATTGACAGCACATCCTGAAATCACGGCATTGTTTTGTTATAACGATCTGCTGGCAATGGGTGCCATTCAGGGTTGTAAGGAGATGGGTTTTCAAATCCCGACTGATATTGCCATCATTGGATTTGACAATATCAGCTTCAGCGCCCTCGTTGATCCCCCGATGACCACGATCCATGTGGATAAATACGAAATTGGCAAACGAGCCGCGTCGCTGCTGGTGCAAATGCTGAAAAGTCCTAACCAAGAATACCCCATTGAAGTGGTCGATACCGAGTTGATTATCCGTCAATCGGCGTAGGAAAAAGAAAGAGATACCGCAGGGACTTGGCGGTCAGCGGTATCTCTGAGAAACGATAGCTACCAAATCCAAACGATAGGGATCGATTTGGGTTGGGTGCTATTAGCGTAATTGTACTTTGACTATCTGATAAGCAAATGAGAAAGTCAGTAGTTTTATCTGGAATTTACATATTTTTACCGACTTAGAGGACTTTTTATGGCAGAAACGAAAACCGAAAAACCAATCCTCGAATTCAAAGATTTACAAACCTTTTTCTACCTGGAAAATGGGGTGGTGCGCGCCGTGGATGGGGTCAGTTTCAGCTTAGATCGCAAAACGACCCTCGGGATCGTCGGCGAGAGTGGCTGTGGCAAGAGTGTGACCGCCCGGTCGGCGATGCAGTTGATCCAATCTCCGCCAGGGAAAATTGTTGATGGTGAGATTTGGCTCAATCGGGAGAATGGGGAATCGGTTGACATTACCAAACTCGATCCACGCGGCCCCGAGATGCGGGCCATTCGGGGGGCCGAGATTTCGATGGTTTTCCAGGAGCCGATGACGTCTCTCAACCCGCTGTATACTGTCGGGCTCCAGATCGCCGAGTCGGTGGAACTGCACCAGGGTTGCAATCGGGAAGAGGCGCTGACCCGAGCCCTCGAAATGCTGACCAAGGTCCAGATCAGCGAACCTTCGCAGCGCCTGCACGAATACCCCCATCAACTCAGTGGGGGGATGCGCCAGCGGGTGATGATCGCCCTGGCCCTGTCCTGCAACCCCTCGATTTTGATCGCTGATGAGCCCACCACTGCGCTGGATGTCACCGTCCAGGCCCAAATTTTGGATTTGATGCGGGCTCTCCAAAATGATTTTGACTCCGCTATTATTTTGATCACCCACAACCTGGGGGTCGTCTCTCAGATGGCCGATCATGTTGCGGTGATGTATCTCGGCAAAATCGTAGAATATTCGGATGTTAACACCATTTTCCACAATCCCAAACACCCCTACACGGTGGGCCTGCTCGATTCAGTTCCCGTATTTGGTCGCAAGGGCGATAAGGTGTTGGTGCCCATCAAGGGAATGGTCCCCACCCCATCGGATATTATCCCCGGCTGTTCATTCGCCCCTCGCTGCCCCAGAGTGATGGATATCTGCTCTCAGAAAGCGCCCGAAATCCAGGAGGTTTCGGCGGGACACGAAGTGGCCTGCTGGCTTTATGAGTAGATGAGAAGCAACATTGCAGCTTTACAACATGAATGAGAAGAGGCGCTTTAGAAAGAATATTCGTGATGAGTGATACGTGAAATGTGATGATTTTCTCAGACTCGTGCTTTACGCTTCACACCTCACGTATCACGCCCCCCGTAATCATCTTTCTAGATCGCAAGTTTTTAAGAGGAGGTGGTGCCCGGAAGACTTGATTTGTATATTGCAGCCCCTTGGCTGCGCCAATCTTTTAGGAGATTTAGAAGTTTAGGAGAATTGCAAAAATGAAACCTGTACGTTTTGCCCTATTGATACTCTTGGCAGTGTTAGTATTTACTGCCTGTGCCGCTCCTGAGCCCCAGATCATCGAGAAAGAAGTGATCGTGACTCAGGAAGTGGAAGTAGAGGTCGTCAAGGAAGTCGAAGTCGAGAAAGAAGTCGAAGTCGTCAAAGAGGTGGAAGTTGAAGTTGAAAAACTCGTTGACGTCGTTGGCGCGATTCCTTACCCCGAGGCAGTCCCCAAACTCGGTAGTGCGCCCTCCCAGAAATACTCCCTCGCGGATATGATCGAATACAAGGCCCTCGATGCCTACTCCCAGCCCGAGTGGATGGATGCCCTCGTTGCCGCTGGCGATTTACCGCCAGTTGAAGAGCGCCTCCCCCTAGAACCGCAGATCTTCTTGGCCTCCGGTATGTCCTCCGGTCTCGGTGAGTACGGTGGCGTCTGGCGTGACTTCTCCGCCTGCCCCACCGAGGGTTGGAACCGCGGTGCGGGTCAAACTCAGGGCTGGTTCGGCATTAACATCATTTACGTTGAAGGTCTGCTCAAATCTGGTCCGATCTTCATGCGCAACGATGCCATTGAACCCTTCCCCAACCTGGCCAAAAGCTGGGAATGGAACGAGGATGGCACCGAATTGATGATGTACCTTATCGAAGGTGCCAAATGGTCCGACGGTGAAGCCTTTGACGCTTCGGATGTCATGTTCACCTGGGAACACATTATCTTGGATCCCAACGTTAATAGTCAAACCTCCCGCACCACCTGGCAAATTGCGGGTGAAGATGTGATGCTCGAAGGTGTGGATGATTACACCGTCAAGTGGACCTTCCCCGTGGCCTTCCCCGTCCAATTGTTCTTCAGCATGGATGAGAACTTCTTGGTTGTCCCCGAGCACTTCTGGGGTCCTCTGCACCCGGCCTTCAACGCCGATGCCGACTATGATTCCTTCCTGAACGCAGTTGGTCCGAGTGAGTTGCCCGTTCCCACCATGGGTCCGTGGGTCGCGGTCGAATACAAGACCGACGAGATCATGGTTCACCGCCGCAACCCCTACTACTGGAAAGTAGACGAGAACGGCAAGCAGTTGCCCTACCTCGACGAAGTCCAGTTTGAGAAGGGAACCGAAGGCGTAGGCCGCACGCTCTCCACGATGGCCGGCAGTGCCGACCACTCCAACCTGGAGAACCCCGGCGTATTCATCGAAACTCTCAAGCGAGCCGAAGAACCCGATGCCCACTTCTACATTGAGTGGGGCCCGGAGACCCTGGCTTTCTCGTTGCATGTCAACCAAAGCGCCACCCTGGGTGTTGAGGATGACCGCGATGCCGCACTGCGTGACCTGTTCCGCAATGTGAACTTCCGCCGAGCCCTCAGTCAAGCCATTGACCGTGATGGTATGGCCCAAGCCGTTGTGCGTGGGCCTTTCCTCCGTGCCTGGCCCGGTGGCCTTTATCCTGGATCACCCTACTTCAATCGTGATTCGGTGGTCTTCTACCCCTACAGCCCGGATACCTCCAAGACCATCCTGGCTGACATGGGCTTCGAGGACACCGATGGTAATGGCGTCCTGAACTGGCCCGCGGACAGCGCAGTGGCTGGCGAAGACCTGGTTATTGCCATGAACGCGTACGAAGATCAGGTAGCTGGTGTTAATATCGCTGAAGCCCTGGTGCCCCTCTTCGCTGAGATTGGCATCCAGATCAACTTCCGCCCGTTGGCCAGCACCGTCGGCAACGACATGGTCGAGAACGGTGAATGGGAAATGTTTGTCGATCGTGGCGGGCAGGCCTATGCCGTGCCCTTCACCCGGGCGACTGATATTGCCGCTCTAACCGATCAGACCCCTGGCTGGCACCGCAAAGGCGCCGAAGACCGCCAGTTGCAGGATTTCGAGCAGGAATTAATTGACATTGTCAACGAGTTCCGCCTGGAACCCGATGCCACCAAGCGCTTCGAGCTGATGACTGCCTACAACCAGATCTTCACCGAAAACGTCTATGACATCGGTATTGTGGTCGGTAGCTACGGTTTGGCTTTGGCCGAGCGCTTCCAGAATGTCCCCGTGGGTACGCCCACCTTCCTGTATGAGTGGACCTGGGCCAACGTCCAGCCCGATCAGGTTTGGGTAATGCCCGAAGAACAAATCGCTGAGATTTATCCCGAAACCCTCCCGGTTTACCCATAGTTCTCAGGTCAATTTAGAGGGGGGCGGGGTTCGCCCAGCCTCCCTCTTTCTCAGTTGCGGTATTATTTTGTTGTACTTTTAAATCGCGAATGATCCGAATGGTCGAATGAAGCGAATAACTTCTCAAAAATTACCCTGAGAAAATTAGCGCCATTCGTTCATTCGCAATATTCGCGATTATGTTTTGCCAATAATTTTTTCCGGTATATTCGGAAAATGAGGTACTGTTTATGGTCAATTATCTGATTCGAAGAATCCTCTTCTCGATTGTGGTGCTGATTGGCATCAGTTTGGTATCTTTTGCGATCATAGAACTGCCACCGGGTGATTTTGGCACCACCTATAAAAACCGCCTCATCAACCAATCCAATATGGAACCTGAAATGGCGGAAATTCAAGCCCAAAAAGTCCGCGAGCGGTACGGATTGGATGGCATCATGGTGGAGCGCTGGTTCAATTGGGTCAAAGGCATCGTCACCCAAGGCAATTTCGGCCCGGCCATGGCTTATGGCGGTAAAGATGTCTCGGAATTGCTCGTAGAGCGGTTACCGCGGACGCTTTTGCTGGCCTTAGGAGCGCATGCCATCTCATCCGTGATCGGTATTGCGATCGGTATTTATATCGCTCAACGCCAATATGGGTGGGCGGATAACATCGCAGCATTTTTTGCTTTTATCTTGACCTCCATGCCGCGTTTCTCATTGGCCTTGATTGTGGCTTACGTGCTCGTATTTGGCTTGGGTCAGCAGCATGTTAGCTCCTTCTTCTCTCCGCAGTATGTATTGGCACCCTGGTCCTGGGCGAAATTTGTGGACTTTTTGAAACATATTTGGCCCGTAATCTTCATCGCTGGTTTGGGGGGCGTGGCCCAGAATATGCGTGTCATGCGCGGCAACTTGCTGGATGTGCTCAACTCCCAATATGTGACCACGGCCCGCTCCAAAGGGCTTAGAGAAAGGCGCGTGATTAATCGCCATGCCGTTCCCAACGCCCTCCATGCCATTATCATGTACCAGGGTGCGGTGCTGCCTTATATGGTTCAAGGTGAATTGGAGGTGGCGATCGTGTTGAGTATCCCCACGGTCAGCCCGTTGTTTTACAATTCGATCTCCCAAAGTGATCAATATGTCACCGCCAGCATTTTGTTGATGACCAGTGTGCTGCTGGTGGTCGGCAACCTGATCGCGGATATCGGCCTGGCCTGGCTCGATCCACGTATCCGTTACGAATGATTTTCAACCGCTAATCTCGCGAATTGCCGCGAATATTTTAAACAATTGGTGCAGATTAGCGTAATTCGCGGTTTATTTGATTTTTCCATACCCAAATTTCTGGAGTAGTTTATGGAAGTTTACAACGATCCCCATGAAGTCGAGATTGCGACTTTATCAGAAGAAGAACAACACGAGAGCTATTTCCAACTCCTGTGGCGCCGGTTTCGTAAGAGTAAACCAGCCATTGCGGGGGGAATTCTCATCATTGGCCTGTCGATATTGGCTATTTTCTCGGATTTTTTCTCGCCTTACGACCCCTTGGAATTGAATATGCAGGGGAGTTTCACCCCGCCGCAAAAAATCCATTTTTTTGATATTAATGGTGATTTCCACTTCCGGCCGTTTGTCCACAACCTGACACTTGAACTGGATCCTGATACCTACGCACCCAACTGGGCCGAAGACACCTCCGTGGCCTATCCGGTCAAGTTTTTTGTCAAAGGTTGGGAATACAAGCTCCTGGGAATTATCCCCATGGACTTACATCTCTACGGCGTCCATGAAGAGGCCACCATTTATGTTTTGGGCACCGATAAATTTGGCCGCGACCTGTGGGGCCGGACTTGCCGGGCGGGCCGCATATCGCTGTCATTAAGCCTGTTTGGCACCTTAATCAGCGTGGCGGTTGGATCCGTATTGGGAGTGGTATCCGGTTATTTTGCGGGCACCATTGACATGTTCCTACAGCGATTTATTGAATTTGTCCAGTCTTTTCCCCAACTGCCATTGTGGATGGCGCTGGCGGCCATTATTCCACCAACGTGGCCGCCATTGCGGATCTTTGTGGTGATGGGATTCATATTCGCCTTATTGGGCTGGACTTCCCTGGCGCGGCAAGTGCGCGGTCAGGTCATGGCCTTCCGCGAGACCGATTTTATCCTGGCCGCCAAGGAGATGGGCGCTTCGAACAGCCGCATTATCTTTAAACACCTCTACCCCAACTCGCTCAGCCATATCATCGTCGTGCTCACCCTGACGGTCCCCTCGATTATTTTGGCCGAAGCCTTCTTGAGTTTCCTCGGAATCGGTATCCAGGCCCCCTTGGTCAGTTGGGGTACCCTGATGCATGATGCTCAGAATTTACAAACCTTGGGCAGCAACCCCTGGATTATGACCCCAGTGATCTTCATTGTTACGGCCGTATTGGGCTTCAACTTCCTGGGTGATGGTCTGCGTGATGCCGCTGACCCCTATTCAATTGTCCGCTAAATTATGAAACTAAAACGGATTGCCCTACTTCTATTTTTTATGGGGATCATTTCTATTGGTTGTGCTGTCGATGTCGCCGCACCCCCGGCACAACCCGCGGTTGAAGACACCTCCCTTGAAGTGGTTGCCACACCGGAGGCTGAGATTCAGCCTGAAGAGGCACCTGCTCCCGATGAGCCTGAACCTGAACCCGAAATTGAGGATGATCCTGACCCCAAAACGGGCTCTCCCCAGACGGGAACGGTCTCTGGAATTGTCCAGGACCCCGTGGGCCCTGTGGAATCTGCTGTCGTTCGCATTCAAGGCACTGACTATGAGGCCCTGACAGCCGCGGATGGCACATTTTCCTTTGGAGAAGTGACGCTGACCGCGCCGATCTCGGTGACGGCCTGGTCTGAGGGTTATTATGTCCGCGCCGCCACCGCTCGTCTTGATTTTGAACCCGTGGTTGTCGAGATGGAGTTGTATCACACCGTCGATAACCTCGAATATGAATTTGCCTCGGCCCAAGTTTGCGGTGAATGCCATGCCGCCAACTCTGAATGGGAAGCCGACGCGCATGCCAATACGGCCAAAAACCAGCGGTTCCTCTCGGTTTACACGGGGAAAGATGTGCACGGCAACCGACCGGAGGTTAGTTACAACGCCAGCGGCCGGTTGAAGCCGCCCGAACCGGGCGCGGCCTATTTTGGCCCGGGCTACAAATTGGACTACCCAGACCGCACCGGGAACTGCGCCGCCTGTCACACCCCGGTGGTTTCACCCCTTGAAACCACCAATACCTGCGGCTGGTCGGGCTGCCATGCCAATAATACAGCTTTATATTCGGATGAGGTTCCTTATGGAATCAGTCCCACCGGCGCGGTCGGCGTTGGAATGGAAGGGATCACCTGTGATTTCTGCCATAAGGTCGGCGCAGTAGACCTTGATCCCGAAACAAAACTGCCCTGGTCGGCTCGGCCGGGCATTTCGTCCTATCGAATTTATCGGCCAGATGCCGATCATGACCTGTTTATGGGCACCTTTGATGATGTCCCGGGTTTTGACACTTATCTGCCATTATTAGAGCAGAGCGAGTACTGTGCCCCGTGTCATTTTGGGGTGTTCAGCGGGGTGACCGGCAGCCATACCGTAGGGAAAGGGGTGACGGTTTACAACTCCTACGGCGAATGGCTCGACAGTCCCTGGTCTGATCCGGAATCGGGGCTGACCTGCCAGCAGTGTCATATGCCCTCCGTCGATTATGAGTATTACGTCTTCCCCGAAAAAGGCGGGATGCAGCGGGATCCCAACCGGATCCACAATCATCTGATGCCGGGCGTCACCGATCTCGATTTGATGCAAAACTCGGTCACGATGGAAGCTGCGGCTGAAGTGATCGCAGGGGAGCTCATCGTCGAGGTGGCGATCACCAACGATAAAACCGGTCACCACGTTCCCACCGGATCACCCTATCGGCATATGATCCTCCTCGTCAGTGTGCAAGATGCCGCGGGTCAACCGATCACCCAAAAATCCGGCCCCGTACTTCCTGAATGGATCAGTGATTTTGTCGGGCTGCCGGGTACTTATTTCGCCAAAATCCTGCAAGATGATTGGACTGGCGAAACCCCCACGGCCGCGTACTGGCGCGACATCACCCTGATCGAAGATACCCGCATCGCTGCGTTCGAAACGGCTGAAAATCGATTTGTATTCGACGCGGCAAGTGAAGGACCCTATACTGTCCAGGTCCAATTGCTTTATCGGCGAGCCTACCAACAACTGATGGAATTGAAGGGTTGGGACGATGCCGATATTTTGATGGAAGATGCTGTGATTGAGATTGAGTGATTAATAAAAAAAGACCTTCCAGGTTTTTGCGAAGCACCCCGAACATAGTGAGGGGCAAACCTGGAAGGTCTAGCTCTCCAAGAGGCAACTCTATGAAAAATGGAAATAAAACGATTTTGGAAGTCAAGAACCTGAAGAAATATTTCCCCATCCGCAAGGGGCTTTTGCAGCGGGTGGTGGGTAATGTGCGGGCCGTGGATGATGTCTCATTTGCCATCCACGAAAATGAAGTCTTGGGATTGGTCGGCGAGAGTGGTTGCGGTAAAACCACGGTTGGACGCACGATCTTGCGATTGTATGACCCGACCGCAGGCGAAATCTGGTATCACGACCAAGATGAAAACCGCGTCGATATCGCCAATATCGGGCAGAAGGAGATGAAACCGCTCCGCCGCCAGATGCGGATGATTTTCCAGGACCCCTTTAGCTCGCTCAATCCCCGCCTGACGGTCAAAGATATCATCAGCGAGCCGCTTTTTATTCATAAAGTGGCCGCCGGTCGTGAAGCCGAAGACCGGGTATCTGAGTTGATGAAGGCCGTCGGTCTCGACCCGGCCTATATGCGTCGCTACCCCCACGAGTTCTCCGGCGGACAACGCCAACGCATCGGTTTGGCCCGGACCTTGTCGCTCAGCCCCCGGTTGATCATCGCCGACGAGCCGGTTTCAGCCCTGGATGTTTCCGTCCAGGCGCAGGTGCTCAATCTACTTCAGGAACTGCAAGAACGCCTCGGTCTGACCCTGCTCTTCGTGGCCCACGATCTCTCGGTGGTTGAGCATATCTCCGACCGGATCGCGGTGATGTATGTCGGGCGGTTGGTTGAAGTTGCCAAAACCACCGAACTGCTCACCAACCCCATCCATCCTTATGCCGAAGCCCTGATCTCGGCCGTCCCCCCGGCAGATCCGGCGATCAAACTCGATCGGATCATCATGGAGGGGGATGTCCCCAGTCCGGCCAACCCGCCCTCAGGCTGCGTCTTCCACCCCCGCTGTCAGTATGCCAAAGACACCTGTAAACAGGAAGTGCCGACCTTGCAAGAAGTCAAACCTGGGCATTGGGCTTCCTGTCTATATGCCGACGAACTTCAACTTCAGGGTATCGGAGGCTAATCATGAAAACATCGAGTAAAATCATCGCCTTTTTATCCTATTTACTGCTGATTCCCGGCTGGCTGCTGGCCCTGATCTTTTTCCGCAAAGACGCACACGTTAAATTCCATGCCAAGCAGTCGCTGGTGCTGAATTTATTCGTTTTCTTGCTGCTGGTGGCCTGGTTTGTGATCGCCTGGCCGCTGTTCACTATCGCTGTGATTGGCCCGATCACAGCCTGGTTTGCTTTTGGGATTGTGATTGCATTCTACATTTATGCTGCCAATGTTTGGATTACGGGTATGGTTCGGGCCTTTCAGCCCAACACCAAACCCCTGGCCTTGATCGGTACTTGGGCGGCTAAATTACCATTCTAATTCGGAGAAGTTTTAAACTTAACAGCCCGTCACGCGCGGGCTGTATTTTTAACAAAATGTCACGAAAAGCCGCTCAGACGCAAAGAAAATTAAAAGTCTTTGCGTTCGACAAAGTTAGGAGAGAAAATGACTAAAATAACGATCATTGGGGCCGGAAGTGTGGTGTTTACCCGGCATCTGTGTAGTGATATTCTGCTGGTCCCCGAATTGCAGGACTGCACGATAACTTTGATGGATATTGACGCCGAACGGCTCAAGATGGCCCAGGCTTTGGTGCAAGCCATTGCGGATGCGCGTGGTTTGAATACTAAAGTCGAAGCCACCCTCGATCAGCGGGAAGCCGTTACCGGGGCTGATTTTGTGATCACCACTTTCCAACAGGGGGGATTGGACGCCTACAAACTCGACATCGAAATCCCGCAAAAATACGGTGTGGAACAATGTGTCGGCGACACCCTCGGACCTGGAGGGGTATTCCGCTCTCTGAGAACGATCCCCGTTTTGGTGGAACTCGGTCAAAATATGGACGAAGTGGCCCCCGATGCCCTGCTGCTCAACTACGTCAACCCGATGGCCTCCAACTGCTGGGCTTTCTTCGAGTTCACCGGCCGCCCCCATGTCGGGCTGTGTCATAGCGTCCAGGGGACGAGTGAGATGCTGGCAAAATGGGCCGAAGTGCCCTATGATGAAGTGACCTTTTTCTGCGCCGGGATCAACCACCAAGCCTGGATGCTCGATTTCTACCGCGACAAAGAAGATTTATATCCCAAACTGTGGGAAGCGATTGAAAAGCCCGAAATCTATGGCACGGAACCGACCCGCATCGACATCATGAAGCATTTTGGCTATTTTGTGACCGAATCCAGCGGTCATGCCAGCGAGTACATGCCCTATTTCCGTAAACACCCGGAGATGATCGCCACCGAGTTGGTTCCCAAATACACGGATGAAGTCAACCACTGGCTCGATTTCGCTAATACGGGCGGTTACCTGCGGCACTGCCTGGAACGCTTCAAAGAATATAAGCAGGAATACACTGAGTTGATGGATGGCATTACGACCACTCGTGATGAGCGCAGCCATGAATACGGCTCCGTCATTATCGAGTCGATGGTCACCGGTCGTCTGTCGAAGATCAACGGTAATGTCCCCAATTTTGGTTTGATCGATAACCTGCCGGAAGGTTGCTGTGTCGAAGTGCCCTGTCTGGTGGACGGCAGCGGGATCCAACCGATCAAAGTCGGTGACCTCCCGGCTCAATTGGCCGCTCTCAACCGCACGATGCTTAACGTTCATTCATTAATCGTCGAAGCCGCCCTGACCGGCGATACCGAAGCCATCGTTCACGCCGTGATGCTCGATCCCCTCACTGCCGCGGTCTGCACCCTGGATCAAATCCGGGATATGGTCGGTGAGATGTTTGCAGCCCAAAAACATTGGCTGCCGCAATTCGAGTAAAATGATTCAACCACAAAGTACACGAAGGACCACTAAGCAGAGCTTTGGGCCCCTTGGTGTTCTTCGTGGTTCATTTGATATCAACTAAAGGAGTCACAATGCCTAAAATTACATTTCTTGGTGCCGGTAGTACGGTTTTTGCGAAGAACCTTCTTGGCGATATTTTAAGTTTCCCTGAGTTGGCTGATTCTACGATCAGCCTGCATGACATCAACCCCGAACGGTTGAACACCACTGCCGTTGTCGGTAAGCGGATTGCCAAAGCGGTGGGGGCTAACCCGACTATCGAAACCCATCTCGACCGTCGGGATGCCCTGGAGGGGGCCGATTATGCCATCGGGATGTTCCAGATTGGCGGCTACGAACCCAGCACCGTTATCGACTTTGAAATCCCCAAGAAATATGGTCTGCGCCAAACGATTGCCGATACGCTCGGGATCGGCGGCATCTTCCGCGCCCTACGGACCATCCCCGTTTACCTGGAGATGTGCCGGGATATGGAAGAACTTTGCCCCGACGCGACGCTGTTGAATTATGTCAACCCCATGGCGATGCTAACTGGGGCCATTAACCAGGCCACCAACATCAAAACCGTCGGACTGTGTCACTCTGTCCAGGGGACCGCGGGCCAATTGGCCAAAGATATCGGCATTCCACTTGACGAGATCAACTATATTTGTGCCGGAATCAATCACATGGCCTTCTATCTGACTTTCGAGCGGGACGGGGTGGACCTGTACCCCGAACTCCATAAAGTGATCGCAGAAGATCGCATCCCCGACTGGAACCGGGTCCGCTACGAGATGATGAAACGCTTGGGCTATTTCGTAACCGAATCGAGCGAGCATTTTGCCGAGTACGTCCCCTGGTTCATCAAGCGTGATCGCCCCGACCTGATTGAGCAGTTCAACATTCCTATCGATGAGTACATTCGCCGCTGTGAAGTCCAGATCGCAGGCTGGGAGGCCACCAAAGATACGGTTGAAGACCCCAACGCGGCCTATGAACATGAAAAGATGGCCGAAAAACTCCGCGCGGCGGGGGCTTTCGAGGAAGAAATCGGCTGGGTTTCCCACATGATCGCCAATTTCGATGAGATTTCACCCTCCCACGAATATGGGTCTTACATCATCCACTCCTTGGAGACTGGCATCCCGCGGGTGATTTACGGCAACGTCACCAACAACGGCATCATTGACAACTTGCCTGGAGATTGCTGCGTTGAAGTTCCCATTTTGGTCGATAAAAGCGGACTGCAACCCACCCAAATCGGGAAACTGCCCCCCCAACTGGCGGCCTTAATTCAAACTCAAATCAATGTCCAAAGCCTGACGATCGAAGCTGCCCTGACCGGCAAGCGCGAACACATCTACCATGCTGCCATGCTCGATCCCCACACCGCCGCGGAGCTATCCATTGAGGAAATCTACAATCTGGTGGATGATCTGATTGAAGCCCACGGTGATATGCTGCCGGAATACAAGTAAGACATCACCAAAAATATAGAAAAATCCCCGGAAACTGGGTTCACAGAACCTTAAGTTTCCGGGGATTTTTATGTTAATTCAACCAAAACTACTGTTCGAGCTGGTCAGCCAGAATGGAGTTAGCGGTTTCGGTGAGGGCGTTGAGGGTTTCAACGACATCGGCGCCATCCATGATGGCGGCCATGGCCAGTTCGGCCTCGTCACGGACGAAGTCGTAACCGGGCACGGGGGGCTCGGTCTTACCGAATTGCAGCAGATCAAAGGCAGTCTGGTAAGCCGGGTTGGCTGCGAAGTAATCGCCCAGATTGTCGGCCACACTGCGGCGGACCGGGAAGTAGTTGGAAGCCTCGGCCCACAGTGCCTGGACCTCGGGGCTGGTGTAGTATTTCAAGAACAGCCAGGAAGCCAATTGGGCTTCGGGGGAAGCCAGCGGCATACTCACACTCGCACCGTAGATGTTCTGGACTGGTTCTTCGGTGGTGTGTGCGATGGGGGCATAGGACCAGACGAAGCCGGCACCCTCGTCAACCGCGCTGGCGTAGTAGGGCAGACCGGAGCTGGAACCCACGGTGAAGAGCAAGCCACCTTGGCCAAAGTCCGTTTGGTCACCGTAGCGCTCGACGACGATGGTGGCGCAGCCTTCATTGAAGAGATCCTGCAAGAAGGTCATCGCCGCGATGGCGCCTTCACTGTTGTAGGTGTACTGGTTGTTTTCGTAGTCGAAAACATCGCCGCCGAAGGCGAAGGTCCAGCTGGCGAAACGAGAAGCGTCCACACTCAGTTGGTAACCCATGCTGGTTTCAGCCAGGGAGCCACTGAAGGGGGTTGCTACTGCGGCGCAAGCCATCTCTTTGAACTCTTCGGGGGTCGCGGGAGGTGCCTCGTAACCGAGTTCGGTCAGCCAAGCACTGTTGTAGTACATCCCTTCCATCGAGCGGTTCGGGGGGAAGCCCAAGCGCTGGTTTTCGAAGGAGGGGAAGATGTCGGCGTAGAAGAAGCCATCGAAGAAGTCATCCATATCCTGGCGGGAAAGCCCGAATTTGATGCTCTCGACGAGGGAGGTCATGTCGGTGAGGGCGTCAGCCAACTGGTAGGTTGCGGCCTGGTTTTGGTAGGCCACGACCAAGTTGGGGGCTTCCTCGGTGCCCAAGAGGGGCAGCATCTTCTGGAAGATATCGCCGTAACCGCCCTGGTATTCGGGCACTACGGTGATGCCGTATTCATTGGTGGCATTGAATTCATCAATGATACCAACGAGAGCTTCTTCACGACCACGGGAGTGTTGGTGCCAGAAGGTGATGGTCTGGCCGGAGGGATCCACTTTGGCCCACGGATCGGGTGATTCGGGGATCATTTCCAATTGCTCAGCCAGGCTGGCATTGGCATCATTGTTGAGGGCGTCCAGGGTGCTGGTTACATCGGCGCCTTCCATGATGGCGGCCATCGATTCTTCAGACATGTCACGGACGAAGTCGTAACCAGGGGCTGGGGGCTCGGTGGTGCCGTATTGCAGCAGGTCGAAGGCGGTCTGGTAGGCCGGGTTGGCGGCGAAGTATTCGCCCAAACCATCGGCAACACTGGCGCGCACGGGGAAGTAGTTGGAGGCCTGGGCCCATTTGGCCTGGGCTTCAACACCGGTGTAGTATTTGGCGAAGAGCCAGGTCGCGAGTTGGGCTTCCATGGAGGTCTTCGGGATACTGATGCTGGCGCCGTAGATGTTCATGACGGGATCAGCGGTGGTGTGCGGGATCGGAGCCACGGACCACTCGAAGTTGGCGCCTTCTTCAACCGCGCTGGCATAGTAGGGCAGGCCAGAGCTGGAGCCAACCGTGAAGAGCAAGCGGCCCTGACCGAAGTCAGTCTGGTCACCGTAGCGTTCGACGACGATGGTGGCGCAGCCTTCATTGAAGAGATCCTGCAAGAAGGACATGGCGGCATTGGCAGCTTCACTGTTGTAAGCGTACTGTCCGGCATCATAGTCGAACATATCGCCGCCATGGGCGAAGGTCCAACTGGCGAAGCGGGAAGCATCCACACTCAACTGATAACCTAAGCTGCCTTCAGAGAGGGACCCACTGAAGGGGGTCGCGGCGGCGGCACAAGCCATTTCTTTAAACTCAGCCGGGGTGGTGGGGGGCGCATCGTAGCCCAATTCGGTCAGCCAGTCCATGTTATAGTACATCACTTCCATGGAGCGGTTCGGGGGGAAGCCCAAGCGCTGGTTGCCGAAAGAGGGGAAGATGTCTGCATAGAAGAAACCACTAAAGAAGTCATTGCGCTCATCTTCGGACAGACCCCATTTTTCACTGTAAACCAGGGGATCCATATCGATGAGGGCTTCGCCCAACTGGTAGGTAGCAGCCTGGTTCTGATAGGCCACGACCAAGTTGGGGGCATCTTCGGTGTTCATGAAAGTCAGCATCTTGTTGAAGATATCGCCGTAGCCACCCTGGTATTCAGCCATTACGGTGATGCCGTACTCATTGGTGGCGTTGAATTCTTCAACGATTTCCATGAGGGCGGCTTCGCGACCGCGAGTGTGCTGGTGCCAGAAGGTGACAACCTGACCGGTGGGATCGACGTCCGCATAGGGGTCTACCGCGGCCGGTTCTTCTTCAGCCATTTCTTCTTCTTTTTCAGTTGGTGCGGCTTCTTCTTTTTCAGCCGGAGCTTCAGCTTCTTCCATTGCAGGCGCTTCTTCGCCCGCGGGGGCCTCTTCAGTCTGGCCGCCACAGGCCGTCAGGACCAGGGCGAACATGACCAAAAGGGCCATCAGGGTAAACCAAAATTTCTTAGACATACAGTTTTCTCCTCCTTAAAGAGAATAGGGTAAAAGATTAAGGATTTTTGTAAGCATGGGGTTCGGTGAGTGATATTCGTATATTCACGACCTCCTTTTTTAGGAATTGTCTGCGGGGATACCCGCACAGGTTAGTAATTTTAGCCCTTCAACCCAGTCGTGGCGATACCTTCGGTGAATTGGCGCTGGGTGAAGAAGTACAATATCAGGATGGGGATGATCGTAATCACGGCCCCAGCCATCAGGAGCTGGGTTTCAGGCCCGGCCTCTGTTACAAACGTCCATAAGCCCACCATGAGCGGCCGCCAATCGGGGTTGGTCGTCACCAACAGGGGCCACAAGAAGGCGTTCCACGAACCGATGAAGCCAAAAATGATCACGGTCATGATCGGGGCTTTACTGATCGGCAGCACGATTCGCACCAGGAAGCGGAGATGCCCGGCACCGTCGATGCGGGCGGCATCCCACAATTCGTTGGGGATTTGAGCGAAGAATTGGCGCAGCAAGAAGATGCTAAACACACTGGCCATAAAGGGTACGGTCAGGGCTTGGAGTTTATTCAGCCACGATCCCCCCGGCAGGGGAACGATATCACCGCGGACCATCAAAAAGTTTGGGATCATCGTAACGGATTCGGGGATCATCATGGTTGCCAATAAAACGGCAAAGATGAAATCCCGTCCGAAGAACTTAATCCGTCCAAAGGCGTACCCCGCTAAAACGGAGGTGAAGATCAATCCTGACAAGGTGGTGAAAGTGATAATGACACTGTTCAGGAAATATTTGGCAAATTTTGCCTCGGTCCAGGCTTCCTGATAGTTGATCAATTGGGGAATATCGGGCAACCACTGGCGGTTGATAGTTTCACCCAGAGTCATCAGGGAAGTAGAGACCATCCAGAAAAAGGGAATAAAAGAGGCGATCGCCCCTAAAATCAGAATCGCGTACAAGGCTACCCGGGTGGGCTTGATCCGAAAAGTCTTCGGGGTCTTAATCGTTTGGTCAAGGGTTGTATTAGCCATAGAACACTCTCTCACCGAAGATCTTGTTTTGGGCGAAAGTCAACCCCAAAATGATGATGAACAGAATAAAGGCCTGGGCGGCAGCATAACCATATTGATTGGCCTTGTAGAAGGTATCAAAAATGGCAATACTGGTGGTGTCCGCCGACCCCAGGGCCGACGGCACCCGCATGACATAGATGTGGTTGAAGGCCTTAAACGTACCAATAAAGGCGATCAGCGCCAGATAAAACGTCACCGGCGAGAGCAGCGGCAGGGTAATGTGACGGAACATGCCCCATTGCCCGGCGCCATCGATTTCGGCTGCTTCGTAAAGATCGCCAGAGATAGAACCTAACCCGGCCAAAAAGATGACGGTGTTGTAGCCGATATAGGTCCAGATACCAAAGAAAATGATCGAAACCAGGGCCATACTTGGGCCGCCCCAGAACCCATCAATTTCCAGGCCGAAGAAGGCAAAGCTAAAGGGTTTCGCTTCGAATAGCCACTTTTCCGGTTCCAACCCAAATAATCCAATAAATTGGTTGACTAACGAAGTCTCCCGCGGGCTAAACATGGTGCGGAAGATCATGGCGGTCGCGACGGCGGGCGTGATATAAGGCAGGAAATAAATCATACGGAAAAATTCTTGCCCGCGAATATTCTGGAAGAGGATATAGGCCAGTACCAGGGCGATGGCTAGTTCGGCCGGGACGGTGCCCATCGAGTAGTAGAGCGTAATCGGCAAGGCCTCTAAGAAATTTTTATCGCCGGCTTCTAAAACCCGATCCCAACCGAGTGACATCGTCAGCCCGGCTGCAATGAGAGCGAAAGCGGTGATACCACCGACGATCAGCTTGCGGTTGCTGGTTGATTTGAAAGAACTGTTCCAAACCCAATAGGCCAGGGCCAATAGGACGATCCCGCCAAGGAAAATCAGCAGCCCAATCCAATCTTCACCGATAGCTTTGGTAAAGTTACCAAAGCCAATAAAATTTCCTTTGCGAACCCGCCATTTGTGCATGCTCATATACAAAGCATATCCAATAGGGAAAAGCCCAAACATCGATATGATGATGACGGCGGGCGAGATAAATAGGTATCCGGTGAGTTGCTCGCGGATATCTAACCACCGAATCTTTTTTCGTTTCGGGGTTGTAGCGGGGGGGGAAGATGTTGTTACAGCCAAAGGAACCCTCCTCTTAAATTATTCCGATAAAGCTTGAAAAAGTGTCTTTCAGCCCCCACGACAGAAACCTGGGTGTTGTCCAGTTCCGATACCATTCTTTTACCATTGAAATACCAAAGGATCTATCTTTCCATCTAACAAAGTATACCAGAAGGCGGGTTAGGCAGACAACCCAACCATAGTCACTTTTAAGTGTGTTTCGGGTATTTGTTTGTAATAAAATGGGCAAAATTTACCGCAACACCTGAGTTGATTTCGGTTTGAGCATAGATTCTATTTCAGGCGGTTTTTCGAAATCTGCCAGTAGATATTCTGGTTCCATTTTTACTCCAGGATATCTGATATAATCCGACCAACAGGCCAGTGGGAACCTGACGACTCAGATGAAAGGGGATACGATGATGAAACGATATTTCTACCGAATATTGACTGGATGGATCATTATTTTTGGGAGTTCTGCTTGCGCGTCGCCGGAAATCCTGACTCCCGAACCAACCGCGACGATTAAAGTTTTGCCAACCTTGACTGACACGCCGGCTGCCACCCATACCCCGACGTTAGAATTGGTTGCTGAACCGACGGCAACTGCCACCCCGCAGGGCGTCCAATCCGAAGACCTGGAGGGAACACACATCCAATTCTGGCATCCTTGGACGGGGGACAAGGAATTTGCCATCCTGACTTCGGTCAATAAATTTAACGCTGCCAATGATTATGGCATCGTGGTCACCGCCTTCAGTCATGGCGGAGATTTGTATCGGGATGTTCGTTCGGGGATTGAGTTGGGGGCCGTACCCAATATCGCCGCAGGGTACAACAATCAAATCCAATCCTGGGATGATTACGGCAATTTAATCGTTGATCTCAACGACTTCATCACCGATCCCGAGTGGGGACTTTCAGATGAAGAGCAAGCCGATTATTATCCTGTGATTTGGGAGCAAGATGTCATCGACGGCAAGCGGATGGGGCTGCCAGTGTCTCGGTCTGCAATGGTCTTGTTCTATAACCAAACCTGGGCCCAAGAATTGGGTTTTGAAACGGCCCCCAAAACGCCGGTCGAATTCAAGGAACAGTCCTGCGCGGCGGCCGCGGCCCGCAATGACGGCACCGGCGGCTGGATTGCGGCTACTGATCCCTCCACAATGATGAGTTGGATCATGGCCTTTGGTGGTGATGGTCTCAATACCGACGGAGATGCTTATGCCTACAACACCCGCCCAGTCGATCTGGCTTTCGATTTTGTCAAAAGTATCTTCAAAAGCGGCTGTGCCTGGGTGCCGGAAACGCGTTATCCGAACAATGAGTTTGCTACTCGCCAGGGATTGTTCTATACCAGCAGTATCGCGGGATTACCCTACCAAATGCGCGCCTTCGAATATGCTGACAGCCACGATGAGTGGGTAGTCATACCCTATCCATCTCCGCTGGGTGATCCGGTCCTAAATCTATACGGCCCGGCATATGCGATTTTGAAATCAACGCTGGAAGAAGATTTAGCTGCCTGGGTTTTCGTCAATTGGCTCTCGCAGCCGGAAAATCAAGCCGATTTCATCACTGCCAGTGGCTATTTCCCCACCCAAATGTCAACGGTCAATTTTCTGAGCGGATACGCCCATGAAAATCCCCACTGGGCCGCATCGCAGGACTTGCTTCAATATGGGCGTTATGAACCGCGGTTTGGATCGTGGGGATTGGCGCGCTGGGCTTTGGGAGATGCAATGGTGGAATTGATTGATCCTAATTTTTCGAGTGAAGATATCCCCATCTTACTCAAGGATTTGGATACGTTGATCGCAGAGACTCATTTAAATACGCGTTAGATATCAATTGCGTGGGGCCTGATATGTGAGTTGAAAATCATCACGCTTTACGTTTTACCAGCTTATTGCGAATCACCGTTCTCAAATCAGCCTGCACCTCAGCAAACCCCCGACTGGCATCCACCACCACCCAGCGCTCCGGTTCAGCGGCCACTAGTTGATGATATCCATCTCGCACCCGCTGGTGGAACTCAACCGCAAACGCATCCAGGCGGTTAATATCCCCATCTTGCTGGCGGCGTAACAAGCCAACCTCTACATCTAAATCGAGCAGAATCGATAAATCTGGTTTCAATCCCCCGGTAGCAAACTCCACAATCGAGTGCAACTGTCCTAGATTTTCCCGGTGGCCATAGCCCTGATAGGCAATGGTGGAATCCGCATACCGATCGCAGAGCACAATTTCCCCTTTTTTGATTCTGGGAATGATTTCTTGCTCCACTAATTGGGCTCGCGAGGCCTGAAACAGCAAGATCTCCGACCGGGGATGCATTTCGGTATTGCGATTAGCCAGCAACACCTCCCGAATTTGATCCCCAATCGAAGTTCCCCCGGGCTCGCGGGTGCAATACACCGCGTAACCAGCTTTCAACAAAAAATCCCGCAACAGGGGAACATGGCTAGTCTTACCGCTACCTTCTGGGCCTTCGAGGGTGATGAACATGGTTTGGGTGCGGGTTATGGGTTGAGGGTGGCGAGATGTCGAACTCCCGCAACGCTCAACTCACAACCCGCAACGCGTTACTCTCTATATACTCGCACTCGCCGGTGGGGTTCTTTGCCGTGCGAGTAGGAATGTAAGTTGGCCTGCCGCACCATTTGATGCTGCAAGCGGCGGATGTAGGACGAGGCGGGTGTGAGTTCGACCCAGCGCTCCCCGTTCAGGACGGTTTCAATGGCACTGCGGGTTTGACGCAGGGCCGTCTCCTCGTCTTGCCCGCGGGGCCGGGCTGGTTGGAGATCAAACAGGCCGGTCAAGAACCGTTCCATTTGAGCCACCGTATTCGAACGCAAAACATACACCGGGGTGCCGCGGTTTTCGGCGTCAACGATCGTGCGCTGACGTTTGCGGAAATGGGTTCGCAAGGTGACCACGACATTAGCGTTTCCAGCCTCTTTTTCAATGATCACCGGAACCCGCAGCCGTTTGGCGGCCTGGAGTAATCGGTTTCGGGCCACCCCATAGGGGAAAATCCGAACTGTTTCAAAATCTTCCGCGCGGTGCCGAAAATCTTCTTTGGGCGGCTCAGGAGCGCGAACTTCTTGGGCTTGCCGTTCCCCGCCTGATTTGTCAGTTGGCCGCCGGAAACCTTGCGGATCGCGGCGTCCGGCGGTTTCAGCCGTCCCGCGTACCACTTTGATTTCGCCATTTTCGATCCGGGAGCGGATTTCTGGCGGTTGCGGATAGCCGCGAAGGAGCGAGTCCACCGCTTCAGCTACGTCCAGATGAACCGCGACCCGATCGCGAGTTTGAATTTCAATTAGAACATCAAAAGTTGGGGGTGAACGGCGTTCGAGCACGGTTTTCTGCGTACCACGCCGCCGGGCTTCCTCATCTGAGAGGGTAACCGACTCGATCCCGCCGACCAGGTCCGACAGCGTCGGGTTGAGCAGTAGGTTTTCGAGTGTATTCCCATGGGCGGTGCCGATCAGTTGGACGCCGCGTTCCGCAATCGTCCGGGCCGCCGCCGCTTCGAGTTCGCGCCCAATCTCATCGATGACAATGACCTCCGGGTTGTGGTTCTCCACGGCCTCGATCATGACTTCGTGCTGCCGGGCCGGGGTAGAAACTTGCATCCGCCGGGCGCGACCCACCGCAGGGTGGGGCACATCCCCATCACCGCCGATCTCGTTGGAAGTATCCACGATAACGACGCGGGTCGTGTCGGCTAAAATCCGGGCTGCCTCACGCAGCATGGTGGTCTTGCCGACTCCAGGGCGCCCCAGAATCAGTAAACTTTTCCCGCTCTCGATTAGGTTTTGGATGATATCGGTGGTGCCGTAGACGGCGCGGCCGACGCGGCAGGTCAGACCCACCACCACTCCCTTGCGATTGCGGATGGCCGAAATGCGATGTAGGGTGCGTTCCAAACCGGCGCGGTTATCATCATCGAACTCGCCGATCCGTTCGGAAACGTAATCAATATTTTCGCGGGTGATCTCAGTATCGGAGATCACCTCTTCACCCCGCAGATAACGGGCCGTCGGAATTCGCCCTAAGTCCATGATGACTTCGAGCAAGTTGCTACTGTCATTAATTTCTGTAACGGCGGTGGCTATCTCCGGGGGTAAAACGCCCAACAGGGCTTCTAAATCGTCTGTAATTCTTTTTTCTGGCATGAATGATTTCTCAGGAACTTTGAATTGACAATATGAACCGCAAATTTCGCGAATTTTCACGAATATTTTTATGCAGATTAGCGAGATTAGTGGTTAAAAAATCATATATCCAAAGTTCTGTTAATTTTATGAATTACGGCGCGAATGCGCCACGGGGGAAATTTCGGTTTGACCTTCTAGATGGCGGATCGCGGGAACCGTAATTTTCTTGCGTAGTGCCAGCCGTTTGACCATCACAGCTTGAAGTGGGCTGGACTGGGAATCCATCTCCCCGAGGGCGGGTTCCAACCAGGATTGATAGGTGCGCACGCAGAGATAAATTGGGCGCGCCCGGCGGTCGGGGATGCTGCGAATCATGCCATTAAGTTGTTCATCGATTTCCTCCACATCGGGATGGATAAACGGCTGAACCCAGATGCCCTGGTGGCCGTATTTTAAGTCCACATACCCGATGATTTCGTCCGCAGTGGCGCAGACCAAGCCGTGTAAATGTTTGGTTGGCAGGGGTTCGATCTGACCAACCAGGCCGGGAACCACATTATGGAACAGGGTTTGCACCCCAATACAATCGCGATCTTTGACAGCACGCCATTTGGGGGCTTCGGGAAACCCATTGGTGCCATTGATGATTTTCCAAACTCGCTGCCGGGCAAAAATCCCAAATCCAGCCTGGCGTAAGACTTCATATCCGGGGGCGACTTCGTCGATTTCGGCTAACAGGTTGTGAGCTCCCCGGCTCCCGGCTTGCTTGGCAAGATTTTCCAATAAAACTTGGGTGCGAGGGTTGCGAAGGGCCCGGCCTGGAGCGAGAAAAGTCACTCGTCCGAAGATTTGCTCCGCAGGATGGCTCAACTGCCCCAAAATAGGGAAATCATCGTCGGTGCTGATCCAGGTGAAATAGCCCGTGGTGGGAGTCAAATAGGAGAGCAGCACTGTTGGTGAGATGGTTTCGCCGCGCGTCACCCCATGGGCGCTGTCAAGACACAGGCCCTGGTGGCGATAACGGTGCAGGATGGGCAAATCACGCCAGTCAAAGGGACGTAGCATTCTAACAGCTATTTAACCACAAAGTACCCAAAGGTGCACTAAGTTTTACTTTGTGCACCTTTGGGTACTTCGTGGTTTGATATTTGGTTCAATTACAAATTGAATATATTTACTAAAGCAGCAACTTGGACGCTGTCTTGAGCTTGGTGAAGGATAGCGCCCGCACCCTTCGATACATGCTTCACTACGTTTCGCATTACTCAGGAGGCTTCATTTCTAGAGTCTAAGTTGCGCCCTAATTCTTTTCAACTAACGTCAAAAAGTAGCGATGGAACCGATCATCACCGGTCAACTCAGGGTGGAAGGAGGTTGCCAACCAGTGCCCTTCTTGGGCGGCCACGATTCGACCGTCAGCGAGGGCCGATAAAATTCGAGCCTCCCCATGGACGGATTCGATGATGGGGGCCCGGATGAAAATGGCATGGTAGGGATCGGCCTCGGGGTCCAAGGCCTGGATTTCGGGGATATCGAGGTCAACTTCGAAGCTATCCACCTGCCGGCCGAAGGCGTTCCGTTCCACGTTGATATCCATTAATCCCAGGAGCGGCTGCTTCCGCCGGGCATCTTTAGAGAGGAAGATCGCGCCAGCGCAGGTGCCCCAAATGGGTTTATCACGGCCGAAAGCTCTTAAATCGTCCATCATCCCAAAATCGGTGGCTAATTTGCCAATCGTAGTGGATTCACCACCGGGGATGATCAAACCGTCTATCTCCGCGAGCTGGGATGACAACCGGATTTCGGTCGCCTCCACCCCGATTCCGCGTAGCATGGAGACATGTTCTTCAAAATCGCCCTGGAGGGCGAGTACGCCGATATTCATTACTAGACAGATGACAGGGGACGGAAGACGGGGACTCTTTTTCCGGTCTCCCGTCTCCCGTCTTCCGTCTCCGGTCGATTACCTACCAACCCCGTCCCGCGATCAACTCGCCTTCGGGGATGTCGTGGATTTGGCGGCCGACCATGGGCTCGCCCAGGTTTTTACTGACCTTGGCCAGGATTTCGGGGTCCTGGTAGTGGGTCACAGCTTTGACGATGGCAGCCGCGCGCTTGGCGGGGTCACCGGATTTGAAGATACCGGAGCCAACGAAGCAGCCATCGACACCCAGTTGCATCATCAGACCAGCATCAGCGGGAGTAGCGATGCCACCGGCGGCGAAGTTGACGACTGGCAAGCGGCCCAACTCTTTGGTCTCTTTGACCACGGAGAAAGGAGCGCCGATGTTTTTGGCGTAGGTCATCAATTCTTCATCGGGCATGCTTTGCAGGCGGCGGATTTCGCCCAAAACGGTGCGGGCATGGCGGACGGCTTCGACGACGTCGCCGGTTCCAGCTTCACCCTTGGTGCGGATCATGGCGGCGCCTTCACCGATCCGGCGCAAGGCTTCGCCCAGGTTGCGGCAGCCGCAGACGAAGGGGACTTTGAAATCGTGTTTGTAGATGTGGTGGGCCTCGTCAGCCGGGGTCAGAACCTCGGATTCGTCGATGTAGTCGACGCCGATGGCTTCCAGGATTTGGGCTTCGACGAAGTGACCGATGCGGGCTTTAGCCATCACAGGGATCGAGACGGCCTCCATGATCTCAACGATCATGCCGGGGTCGCTCATGCGGGCCACACCACCATCGGCGCGAATATCGGCGGGGACTCGCTCGAGGGCCATCACGGCGCAAGCACCGGAGTCTTCGGCGATTTTGGCATGATCGGGGGTCACCACGTCCATGATGACGCCGCCTTTGAGCATTTGGGCCAAACCAGTCTTAACTTTGAATGTTCCAACTTGAGTTTCCATGCGAACCTTCCTCTATATAAATTATGAACAGCGTAGGCTGTTTGTAGGAGTAATATGTGCCTTTTGATGGCTAGTTTTTGATTTTACCATCGGGAATTAGCCGGGGCAATCCGGCCATTTTTTGATCAAAATGACCGGGCCAATTGGTAAAGGAAACAATATATTGTGCCCCTACATCGGTTATAATCCTCACCATGATCGAGACCCTTTCTTGTCCAAATTGTGGCGGCCACTTGAATTTGCAGGCTTTTCCCGGTGCGGTGGTGCCGTGTGAATATTGCGGGACGACGTTCCGCATCCCGCTGAGCCAGACGCCGGAGCCCGAAATGGGTGATTTACTTTTAGGCGCGGATTTTCGCGACCCCGATGTGCCCGGCTGGAAGATTTCTTCTCCTGAAAAAGTCAAATTCGAGAAAGGCCCACCCCCAGAACTGGTTTACACGCACCCTAAGTCGGATTTGATCCACCCCGTCGTGCGGACTCCGGCCCCCTTTGATGATTTCGACGTTGGTGTGACAATCCGGTTTTTAGAGGGCAGTTACGATCATATCAGCGCGGGCATTGAAATCCGGTCTTGTGACGCGGGAGATTACGTTATTCGAATATCGGCCCAAGGGACCTTCCAGGTTGGGACTCATGAAGAGACCGAGTGGGGTGAGACTTTGGTTAAATGGACCAGTCATCCATCCCTGGAAACCGAAATGGGCGCGGCCAACCGGTTGCGAGTGGTCGCGCGCGGGTCGCAGATTCGGGTTTACCTGAATGGGGTCTTGGCAACTTCGCTCCGAGATGACAAAATCCACTCGGGAACAGTGCGGTTAGTGGCCTCGCCTGGGAAAAAATCGAAACTCAAAGTGGCGTATTCAGATTTGCAATTGCGGGAAATTCCGAGGTAGGGAACTAAGTGTGCAGAGTTTAGGGGTGAGGGGATAAAAGTTGGGCAGTATCCCCCTGAAATCCACGCGTTTAAAAATCACCCCTAGCTATGAATAAATTAAGTTGCGCTGAAATGGATCAGCGTGGTTCGACCGTAAACTTAATGGCAGTGCGGAGTTTGCCGTCGATTTCCACGTCTACAAAGTTGGGGACGCACACAATTTCGTACCCATCTTCGGCCAGATACCCTTTGGCGAGGGCCAACGCCTTCACCGCCTGATTGACTGCGCTGGCACCGATAGCCTGAACCTCAGCCCGCTGATGTTCGCGAATGACCCCGGCGATTGCCCCCGCGACCGCAGAGGTGCGAGAGGCAGCGGCTACCTTGATGGTATCGATATGACCATGTTCCATGTACGTTGTATCCATGTTGGTTTCCTTCGTTTTGCAACGTCTCTGGCCAATAGATGATTTGATTGTACAAGATTTTCTAGATTGAATCAAGGAAGGCAACGAAAAGAATTCGTAAAATTCATCTTTTTTGTCCAATTAATGGCTAGCATATTCAAGCGTGAATGTCTGCTAGGAAACCAGGAATGCGGGCGAGAAAACTCTTGGCTTCGTGGCTGCCTGATAAAAATCGGATGGCGATCATCCATTGATGATCACTATTTCGTCCGAATTTAGTGTAAACTTAATATGATTTCAATTCACTAGCATGGAGCGAAAAATGACAGCCAAACAATATGCCGATTTAGATTTATCTCCCCGAATTCTATTAGGACCCGGCCCTAGTATGGTGCCAGCCCGGGTACTGCGGGCAATGGCGACCCCGCCAGTGGGCTATATGGATCCTGAATATGTGCGGGTGATGGGGGAAGTAAAGGAACTCTTGCGTTACACTTTTCAAACTCAAAATACGGTCACCTTGCCGCTTTCGGGTACGGGCAGTTCGGGGATGGAAACCGCACTGTGTAATTTTATTGAGCCGGGTGATGATGTTCTGATCGCCATCCAAGGGTTCTTTGGCGAACGGCTGGCGGATATGGCTGGGCGGTATGGAGCCAATGTGGCCCGGGTCGAAAAACCCTGGGGTGAGATTTTTACACCCGCTGAGATTGACGCGGCCCTGGCACAGAAATCGTATAAACTGATGGCGATTGTGCATGGTGAAACTTCGACTGGCTGTGTCCAAACCCGTGTGGACGAAATTGCGGCCGCAGCCCATCGGCATGGGACTTTGTTGGTTTTGGATACTGTGGCCTCATTGGGCGGCGTGCCGGTGGATGTCGACGGCTGGGAGGTGGATATCTGCTACAGCGGCTCCCAAAAATGTCTCTCGGCGCCCCCCGGATTAGCCCCCATTACGATCAGCCCGCGGGCCTGGGAAGTGCTTGAGCACCGGGAAACGCCAGTCGCCAACTGGTATCTGGATTTGAAGGGGATCTGGCGCTATTGGGGAGAGACCCCGGCTTATCATCATACCGGTCCTTCAAATATGATCTTCGCACTTCGAGAAGCTTTACGGGTGGTGATGGAAGAAGGTCTTGAGGCTCGGATGACTCGCCACAAAGAAAATGCCGAACTGCTCTGGGATGGTCTCGAGAATTTGGGTCTGCCACCCCGTGTACCACTCGAGTACCGGATGGCTTCGCTGACCACACCTCAACTTCCCGCTGACTTGAATGAAGCCGCCATTCGTTCCCAGTTGTTGAACGCCTATAACCTTGAAATCGCGGGCGGATTTGGTCCCCTGGCTGGCAAGATTTGGCGCATCGGCCTGATGGGCTTCAGCAGCCGCCGCGAAAACGTCGAATTATTGTTGACCTTGCTAGAAAAACTGCTGTAAGTGCCTCGCCCCCTTAACCCTTTATCCCCTCGGCCCTTAAAGAGGGGACTTGCCCTCCCTGCCCCTCTATGGCACAATTCTTGCGACATGGCCTTCACAATTCACCAATACCCATTCATAATTCACCATTAAAATGTCTCGTTGGACGCGCTTTTTCATCGTACTGATCGTCGGTTTTGGCCTGGGCCTGCTTTACGGCTGGGTGATTGACCCGGTGGAGTATGTCGATACCGGTCCAGAATCGCTGCGGAATGATTTTCGCGCCGATTATGTCTTGATGGTGGCGGAGGCTTATCAGGTTGAACGCGACGTTAATCTGGCAGTGGGGCGGTTGACGTTTTTAGGTTCTGGTACGCCAGCAGAAAAAGTTGAACAAGCCATGTTTTTCGCGGTTCAGTCGGGGTACTCGCCTGTCGATTTGGGGATACTGCGAACCTTGAGTGATGCCCTCCAGGTCGGTGATAAATCTCGGGGAGCCGAAAACCCATGAACGAAGAGCGCGGCTCCTGGTATTTATTAACTGCTATCATCTTTGGCATCGGGTTGGGTTTATTGTATGCCTGGGTGATTGATCCGGCTGAATTTGTAGATACACCCCCGGATTCTCTCCGAACCGATTACAAAGATCAATATCGGGCCGTAATTGCGGCGGCCTATGAGGCCACCGGTGATTTACAACGCGCCCAAGCCCGGTTGTTATTGTTGGGTGACGCTGATCCCTCCTTAGAACTGGTAGCCCAGGCTCAACGATATCTGGCCGCGGGTGGTAGTCCTGTGGAAGCTCAGGCCATCGCGCAATTGGCGTCGGCGCTGGGCCAGGCGCCGACGCCCTTACCGACCGACATCCCCCCGACAGAAACACTAGCGCCCACCACCACCGAAACCCGCTCTCCAACGCCAACCCTAACCATCTCTCGGACTCCCACGGTTGAGATTACACCTGGAGAAGAAATCACCGCGACCCTGGGTGTAACCCCAACCATCACCCAGACCCCCCGAGCCATTCGAACGCCGCGGCCTACCGAAACCTCAACCATAACGCCCACACCGTTGCCATCAAATACGCCAACGCCCACATTGGCCCCACCGTATGTTTTGGAAAATCAAATACTGGTCTGTAACCCGGCCTTGGGTGAACCCCAAATTCAGGTCTTTGTCTCGAATGCCGCTGGGATTGGGGTCTCTGGGGTTGAAATCATTATCACCTGGGAAAGTGGCGAGGAACATTTCTTCACCGGCCTGAAACCCGATATCGACATTGGCTACGCAGACTATGTGATGATCCCTGAGATCAGTTACACTCTCCAGGTGGCCGATGGCGGCCAACTCATCCCGAACTTGAATTCACCTGAATGTACCGAAGGCAGTGACCAGCCCTATGAGGGTAGTTGGCGGTTGATTTTTTCACATCCATAAGAGATTGAGATAGAGATTTGTGACTGGAGATTTTTTCCTGTTCCTTATCCTCTCCCCTAATCGCTGCAACTTAGAGGTTTCCATGATCCCCATAAAAGACCAAATCCCGACCCGCCGTGTGCCGATCATTAATTATTTGTTGATCGCGGCCAATATATTTGTATTCGTTCTTCAGTGGTTATCGGGGCCGTATGAAGATGCGTTGATTTACCAATTTGCCCTCATTCCAGCGAGTTTTGTAGGGAGTTTGAGTTTGGGCGACCTCACCGATGTTTTTAGCAGCATGTTTATGCATGCGGGCCTGGCTCATATCGGGGGAAACATGCTCTACTTGTGGATTTTTGGCGATAATGTCGAAGATAGCATGGGGCATGGCCGGTATGTATTGTTTTATCTGACCGGGGGTGTGGTGGCTTCGCTAACCCATATTATCACCAATCCTGGTTCGCAAATTCCAACGGTGGGGGCCAGTGGCGCGATTGCGGCGGTTTTAGGGGCCTATCTGGTGCTTTATCCCCGCAGCCGGGTGCTGACCATCATCCCCTTGGGTTTCTTTATTCGGATGACCACCCTCCCTGCCGGTGTGGTTTTAGGATTGTGGTTTGTGCTCCAATTCTTCAACGGGGTCTTATCTTTGGGTGGTCCAGATGTCGGCGGAGTGGCCTTTTGGGCCCATATTGGGGGGTTCGTAGCCGGGGTTGTGCTGGCTAAGTTATTTGCCAAACGCAGAAAACCTGAATACTCGGTTTACTGGTAAAAAATAACCCAAAGGCGCGGAGATGCAAAGGAAAATTAAATAATTGATGTTGTAAGCATCCTGAGTAGGCCCACAGGGCCGTATCGAAGGGTGCGGTTCGTCCGAGAATCCACCCTTCGATACGCTTTCGCTACTCAGGATGCATTTTCTAGCTTATTTTGAATATCGTTCGTAACATGAGTTAAATAAATTCTCTTCGCACCTTACAATCTTCGCGTCTTTGCGTTTAAAAAAAGAACGGGCCTCTATTGAGACCCGTTTGCTGCGGAGAGGGTGGGATTCGAACCCACGGTAGCCCAAAGGCTACAACGGTTTTCGAGACCGCCCCAATCGTCCACTCTGGCACCTCTCCAGTGCGGGCTGAATTATACCAAAACAAAGAGGTTCATAGGTTAAGAAATTCAATTGCGGGGTACAATCAGGCCCGCAACAACTGGAAGAATCCAATGAAAAAATTATCAAAAATTAGATTTGAAGAAGCTCGAGATTATATTCAAATCCAGGGACGACCCCTTGAAAAAGCGCGCTTCAATCTGGAATTTGAAGGTGATCCCGTTGATGACGTTTTGACTCAGCTCGCAAAATTCCAAAACCCCGACGGTGGCTTTGGAAACGCCCTGGAACCCGATCTGCGGACCCCCGTTTCATCAGCCCTGGCGACTGAAATCGGTCTGCGAACTCTGGCCGAATTGAATACGCCTGCCGACCACCCGATGGTCAAATCGGCAGTGCAATATCTGCTCGACACCTACGACCCTGACACCCAGGTCTGGCGCGTCATCCCTGAAAATGCCAGTGACCACCCCCATGCCCCCTGGTGGCAAGATAGCCTGGAACGATCCCTGGCGGAAACATTCGATAAATATCTCATCATCCCCCGCGCCGGAATTTTGGCCCTGTTGTATCATTACGCCGAACTCGTCCCTGCAGATTGGCTGGCGACCGTCACCACCGTGGCTATGACCACCATTCAAACCATGACGGATGCTCAATTCGACGGCGGCGGCGACACCCTGGGGTACACTCAGCATCTGGCTGCCGCTCCGAACCTACCAGCCGAATTCCGAGCGTATCTGGTGCCTCGCATCAAAACCATCGCAGCCCAAAACGTCGAACGGGATCCGGCCAAATGGACCGAATACTGTGCCCCGCCCCTTAAATTCGCTCCCAACCCCGATTCAATCGCGGCCGATGCGCTGGCTGACTGTATTCCCACTCAGCTTGACTACCTAATTGAAACCCAAACGCCCGCGGGTTATTGGGACGTCAACTGGACTTGGGGTGATTTCTACCCCGAAGTCTGGCCCCAGGCCCGTCAGGAATGGCGCGGTGATTTGACACTAGCAAATTTACTCACATTACGGGCCTATGGCCGTCTGGAAGATTGAATGAACATTTTAGCTGAAAATAATTTGGTTCGTTTGCGCGACCGCCTCCCCACCGATGTCGACCACTACCTCCGGTGGATGACCACTGGCGAATGGCGCTATTTCGACGCCCCTTTTGATGGCATTCTCGAAGAAATGACCCTTGAACAAAAAACAAAGTTCAGCGTCAACTTCCTCGAGAAACTCGCGGCCGATCTGCCGATCCCGCGCCCGACAGCCGTCATCGAACTCAAAGATGGTAACCAGCCAGTGGGTTGGGTCAGTCGCTATGGGGAGAAAAGATTCCCCGACGTCTACTACATCGGCATCGATATTTGTGAGGATGTTCACTTGAACCAGGGGGTCGGCACAAGCGCCCTTCGCTTGTGGATCGACTATCTCTTCGAAAACTCCGCCGCCCACAAAATTGAATGCCACACCTGGTCCTTCAATCCCCGCATGATGCACGTCGCCGAAAAACTCGGTTTCACCCTCGAAGGCCGGGAGCGCGAACTCATCACCTGGAACGACCACCGCCAAGACCGTCTCCGCTACGGCCTCCTCCGCTCAGAGTGGCTACCCACTAACCACTAACCACAATCCACTGATTTCTCTATCTCCCCTCCCTATCACTATCTCCTAAAGGATTTACCATGCCCCCCACCCTCAAATCCATCGCCAAAATGATTGACCACTCTCTCCTCCATCCCACCATGACCGACGAAACCCTGGTAGCCGAATGCAAAGTTGCTCGCAAACACCATGTCGCCTCGGTGTGTATCAAGCCCTATGCCGTGACCCTGGCCCGCGACCTCCTGGCCGGGTCGGATGTTGAAGTCGGTACTGTGATCGGCTTCCCGCATGGCAATAGCCGCGTCGACCTAAAAATGCGGGAGATTGAACTGGCCCTCATCGATGGCGCCACCGAAATCGATATGGTTGTCAACATTGGCAAAGTGCTGAGCCAAGATTGGGATTATGTGAGGGCTGAAATCAAAGCGCTCAACGAAATTACTGTTGGGGCGGGGGCCATCTTGAAAGTGATTTTCGAGAATGATTTCCTTCCTGATGACAGCTACATCATCAAATTATGTGAGATTTGCAGCGTGGTCGGGGTGGCCTTCGTCAAAACCTCC
Source organism: uncultured Anaerolineales bacterium (assembly GCA_964453155.1). Taxonomy (GTDB): domain Bacteria; phylum Chloroflexota; class Anaerolineae; order Anaerolineales; family UBA11858; genus CAYVQU01. Next base: position 32,215 of record CAYVQU010000018.1, read on the forward strand.
AGCGGCTATGGTTTCGTCAAGCAGCCCAATGGGACGTATTCTTACGACGGGGCCACTGACCATGATCTCGCCCTGATGCGGCAGCACAGTGCTCCCGAGGTTCAGGTCAAGGCCGCCGGCGGGGTCCGAACTCTAGATGATGTTCTGCGAGTTCGTAACCTGGGCGTCACTCGGATCGGGGCAACTGCGACAGAAACCATTCTAGCCGCTGCCAAGAAACGCGACTTTGAATAAGCTATTGACCCACAGACGAACATGGATAAACTCAGATGAAAATAGAATTGATCCTGAACGAAAAGGTGACAGTCACCTGAGTAAGAATTGTTGGGTAACCTCCTATCATAGCTGCATCCAGCTGTGTTTATCTGCGGTTCCAAGAAAATGGATTCAAAAAAACAATCACAACACCGCTTTGGGAAATTTGCCGACAGCTATATCACCAGTCAGACCCACGCCAAAGGGTATGACTTGGAGCGTCTGATCGCGATTGCTCAACCTCAATCCGATTGGAGTGTTTTAGATGTTGCCACTGGAGGGGGGCATACGGCCTTGAAGTTCGCACACCATGTGAAAAAAGTTGTGGCGACCGATATCACCCCCCGCATGCTGGCGAAAGCCTCAGATTTCATCACCAGTCAGGGGGTTCGCAACGTCGAATTCAAACCTGCTGATGCGGAAAACCTCCCCTTTGAAGCTGGAACCTTCGATCTTGTCACCTGTCGGATTGCCCCCCACCACTTCCCGGATTGCCAGCAGTTTATCCATACGAGTTGGCGCGTTCTAAAAACGGGGGGCAGCCTCCTTGTCCAGGATCATGTTTTGCCGGATGATGACATAGCGGCCCGGTATATCGATGATTTCGAACGCTGGCGTGATCCCAGCCACAATCGGGCTTTCAGTCATACCAGATGGAAACAGATGTTTACCATCGCCGGTTTCACGGTCGAGCACACCGAGGAAGTCATCAAGCGGCATCCGTTCATCCCTTGGGCCGAACGGCAAGGCTGTACCTCAGGGATCATTGCCGAATTACGTCAAAAACTCACAAATGCCCCGCCCCTGGCCGCAACCTGGTTTCAGGCCGAAAATATTTCAGAAGAAAATGCCTCGTTTGTAAATCACCACATCATCATACGCGGTAAAAAGCCATGATCTCGGCTCCAATATCTACAAATTAACCACGGAGATCGCCGAGAGCGCAGAGACATAATTTTTAAAACGCTCTGCGCTTTCTGCGGTTAAAATAAAGAATAAATCGCGCCATCATATACGAGGTTGCCATGCAGTTAGAAATCGGACAAATTGTTGGGAGTGGAAATTTCCGCTATCAGATTGAAACATTGATCGGCATTGACGATTGGGGCGCGTTGTATCAGGTGCAAGACCTGCATCGTGAACGGCCGTTTACACTGCGGCTGCTGCCACTTGATCCCGCCGAGGCACCGGAAGCGCTGGCCGATTTTCGCACTGTAACCGAAGCAGCTATCGATCTGGCGCATCCGAATATGGTTCCGGTGTATGGGATCGAGCAGTCGGACAATTGGGTGTATTTAGTCTCACAATTTGTTGAAGGGCAGTCTGTTTTTAAGCAGATGGAACGCCAACCCCATCAACCATTTTCAGTAGATGATATTTTGATCTGGCTGCAGGCCGTTACTGCTACGTTAGCGAATGCCAATGCCCAAGGGGTGATCCATGGTGGGGTGCGCCCGACCAATATTTTGCAGGCCAAAACTGGGGAAATGTTCCTGGCCGGGTTCGGAATCCCGCCGCGGGGTGCACAAGATTTACCCCGTGACGAAGTGGATCTTAATGCCCTCCAGTATCAGGCCCCCGAACAATTTATTCAGCAGGAAGATTTTCATCTCACTCCCGCCACCGATATTTACGCCCTGGGCGTTTTGGTCTATGAAGCCTTAACCCGGCAGAGCCCTTTCCGTAAAACCTGGTCAGATGCTGAGTCTTCGCCGCGGTTTCAAATGATCCAGGCCATCCTGAAACGGCTGCCGACCGATCCCAGTTTGTTGAACCCCGATATTCCTCAGGAATTGGCCCAAGTCATCCTAAAAGCGCTAGAAAAATATCCCGGTGACCGGTATGCTACCCCGCGCGATTTCTTTGTCGCGGTCTGTTCAGCCGTGGGAGTGCGGCCCGAAGATGTTCCGGATCGGTTGGGGCGCGCCGGTATCCCTGAAGATGTCGCCGCGACTCCCAAACGGAAATTTTCATTTCCCAAAATCAACCGTTGGGTCTGGGTTACGTTAGCCGTGATCGGAGCCTGTCTACTCTTATTTTATGGGATAAACTCGTTCATCCAAGGGCGGGTTTCCTCGAATCTGGCGGACCAACTCATCTTCACAACGGCCAACCCAGAAAATCCTGAAAGTGATTTAGGTGAGACGCCCGCATCCCCCGATATCACCCCCACGTCGGAAGCCGCCGCTGCCCCCTCCGATCTCGAAAACCCCCAATCCAAACTCGAATTCATCCCGATTCCCGCGGGAGAATTTCTAATGGGCAGCGACCCCGGGGATGATCCCTTTTTATGGGGTGCCGAACAACCCCAACACACCGTGTACCTGGACGAATATTGGATTCAAAAAACCGAAGTAACTATCCAGGAGTACAAGGAATGTCTGCTGTCCAAAACCTGCCCCTCCCCCGTCCGGTATAACGGTCATACTCGAGAGAATTATTTCGACGACTTTGCTTTCGACAATTATCCCGTTGTCAATGTGACCTGGGCTGGGGCAGCGGCCTATTGTGATTGGATTGGCGGGCGCCTGCCCTCTGAGGCTGAATGGGAGAAAGCGGCGCGCGGCACCGATGGCCGTCTATTTGCCTGGGGGAGCGATCACGATCGTGATGATCAGGCCAATTTTTGTGACACCAACTGTGTCGAAGGTAATAAGAACGATGATTTTGATGATGGTCATGCCGATACCGCCCCGGTTGGCTCATTCTCCGTGGGAGCCAGTCCGTATGGGGTTTTGAACATGTCTGGCAATGTCTGGGAGTGGACGGCCGACTGGTTTGAGCCGGATTATTACGGGCGCTCCCCATCTCGTAATCCCTTGGGGCCGGAGACCGGTACCCGGCATGTCATCCGCGGCGGCAGTTTCTTCAACCCCACCGATGGCATTCGGGTCGTCGCTCGCGCCAGCATCCGTACCGGAGAAGCCAAAGATACCATCGGCTTTCGTTGCGTTGTCGATCATGCCCCAAATCCCTAGCGCTAATCTAATCTAATCTAATTTAATTCTAATAATTTTGTCTAGACAATCTGATGGTCAGTGATATAATCGGACAATTAAGGTGATATTGGTTTGAAAAATAGTATAGGTGAGGGCAATGAGCGCGAAGATTTTTATTAGTTACTCCCGGAAAGATCAAGAATTTGTGGATCAATTGGTTGCCGATCTCGAAGCGCATGGAGTCGGTGTCTGGGTTGATCGCGGCGATATTGTCGCCGGAGCTGCCTGGCGGCAGCAAATTGTGGAGGGGATAAAAAATTGCCCCGTATTCTTATTGGTTTTATCGCCGAATTCGATCGAGTCGGGCAATGTCAACCGCGAATTGACCCTGGCTGAACGTTATTAGAAACGCATCCTGCCGGTCTTGCATCAAATGGTGGATATTCCCGATTCGATGGCGTACCAACTGGCTGGTTTGCAGCGTTTGGATTTCTCCACTGGAGACTACGCCGCGAACCTGGAGCGAGCCCTGAAAACGCTGGATGTTATGGGGGTTCCCGTCACCTTCGAAGATCCCGCACAACCCCCCGAAATTGAATCTGAACCTGAAGTTGAAACGCCAACCCCGGTTGAAGAAACGAAATCGCCGGTCGAACCGGCCGAACCTATCCCGGTAGAGAAACCGCCTCAAAAACAAACCCCGGCTGACCCTCCTGCGGATCGAAAAATGGGGTTGGGTCAGGTGCCCATTTGGGCCTGGATTGCGGGTGGTGTGGTTATTCTAGGGGGCTTAATCTTTGGTTTACGGGCTGCGTTTGGTTCCGGGTCTGTATTACCAGCTGCAACCCTAACACCAACCAAAACGAAAACTGCGACCAAAATCCCCGCAACCGCAACAAAAGTTCCAACCGCCACCGACGAACCGACCCCGACCGCGACTAAGACTTTGCCACCCACCAAAACCCCGACGCCTTCCATCACCCTCACACCCACTTTCCCCACCGATTTATACGTCCGGATCAATGAAATCACGATTGAGGGGAGTAATTATGTGGTGGAATATGAAACCTTTGGATTTACCGAAGTATTACCGGGCACCCACATCCACTTCTTCTATAATCATATTTCCATGGAAGAAGGTGGTTTCCCGGCGGGTAACGGCCAATGGAAGCTCTATGGTGGCCCGCGGCCCTTTACGGGCTATTCGGTCTCCAGCCGCCCATCCGGGGCGGATCAGATGTGTGCCCGGGTAGCCAATTCCGATCACTCGCTCTATGATGTGGATAGCGGCAATTGTGTCGATTTACCTTAAGTAGTTTATCTCGCAAGTTTCAAGAAAATAATTAAAGATGCTTCGCACGCGATCACATGAGTAATTTCATCATACTGCAGATGTGCTCAGCATGACATAATTTTGCTTCTTGCGAGACAGGCCACTTAACAAACCAAAAACACCTCGCCACGATCTGGTGAGGTGTTTTTGGTTAAGATCGATATATTCGCGATCGTTTAATTATTTCTCCGATCAGCATACCATTTATTCCGCCCAGAATGCCACCCCCAAGCGCTGCAAAGAGCAAAGCTAACAGCAAAGAATCGAAGAATTGAAATCCAGAAATCCCAGGAGAGATAAATTCATTTGGTAGGAGAAATCCAGTTGCAATCATCCCTATGACTGCTCCCGCGAATGCTCCAGTGCGAAAATTGTCTCGCCAAGATGTTTTGGGGGTTAGCAAAATCACGAGACTAGTACCCAAGATAAAGCCTATCAGGCGTGGGGTGCAGAAAATACTTATCACAACCCCCAGGCTAATACTCACTAAGAATTTCCAAACCAAGTGTTCTTTTATGGTGGCCATAATTTGTTATGCTATCTCTAAATCGGCTAAAACGGACTTCATTTTCGCAGTGTAATCCAAAAGTGCGATCCGACCTTTATCTGTAATTCGTAACAACGTTCGGGGGATTTTATCGACGAATTCCTTATTGATTTCGATATAACCGGCATTTTCGAGTTTGCTCATATGGGATGAGAGATTGCCGCGCGTCAGGCCAGTTTGGCGTTCAACGAAGAGAAAATCGGCGGCTTCGACGGCGTGGAGAGTGGCCAGGATCATCAGCCGAGCCGGTTCGTGGATCAGTTTGTTGATCCCGGCGAGGGGTTTTAGGCCTTCATTAGCAGGTTCAGGCATTGGGAGCCTCCTCAACCTCGATGGGGGCAGCCGGATTTTGGCGGATAAACTGGACAAACATCACCACCCCGACGACCAAGATGATCAGCCCCATGATGGTGCACACCAGCCCGACAGCCTCATACCCGGAGGCAATTTGGAACACTGGCATCGCAATCCCACCCAAAATGAAGAGTACGGACCAAATATAGCCGCGCGCGATCCCATAAGTTTGTGCCAGCCAGTAGGGGCCAATTGCCAACATGAACCCGCTGGCTGGGGGCACGATGTAGGTCAGGAAGAAATTCAGACCTAGTTTTTGTCCTAGCACTGCCATTGAAATCGCCATCGCACCCAATAGCACAACGACCATGATAATGGCCGAGATCCCAATCCCTTTGCCAGTGGTGTTGGGGTTTTCAGGGAGCTTGACGTATCCAGCGCGGGGATAAATGTAGCGTTGTTTGATCCGCTCAATTGTTGGTTTAGCAAAAAAGACCGCGAATATGATGAAGATTACCCCCGCGGGGAGGGTATCGGATGCCAGAGAACCGCCATAAAAGAACAAAAACAAGCCCATAAAAATTTCGGTCAGCCCATCCTGGAAGGCGGCGTGATTGGCCCGGCGTTCAATTTCTTTGAGATCGAATTGGATAGCCATAATAGTAACTCCATTTGGTTTGTTGTGGATATTGGTTTGTATAGCAAACTAGTTTACAGAGATTCTATCTATTAAATCCAAATTGTCAAGGGGATTAAACAATGGTAGGGGCAGGTCTCAGACCTGCCCCTACCCATTATGAATTTTCCGGAGATGATTCAGGGAGAAATTCGCACCAACGTCAGCCGCTCATCGTATTCGACCGCGCCGTTTTCGAAAAGTAGCAAAACTTCCCCATTCGATAGCAATCCTAGGTCTGAGTATCCCGCGGGGCCGAGATAAATCAACATTTTCGGTGAGAAGGTGAGGCCCTGATCTGTAGATTGGGCTACTGTCATCCGGGCCCGGCTGTAATAGTCGTCGGGATAGGAATACAGCAACTTTTCGCCTGCGCATTGGATCAAGGAGGCCATACAAATCGAGGTTTTTATATCGGGGTTGGGGATCGCGGCTGACCAGGTTTGACCACCGTCATTTGAAAACGAAAACAAGGCTTGCAGCGGATCATGGGGCTTTGCAACCGAATGGTTGGGTCGCACCACCTGAATAAGTCGTCCGTCCCCCATCTCGGCAATTTCACTCTCGTTCCCCATCCCGACCGGGGTGCTGACCTGCCAGGTGTCGCCATGATCGTCGCTGTAAAGGGCCAGGGAACTGCCATCGACATGCATGGGGATCAGCAGCCGCCCGGCGTATTCACCCGCTGCGATTTGAATTCCATGCCCAGGACCAACGATGCCAGGGACGAATTTTTCGGGGGTGGAGAACGTCAGGCCACCATCGGCGCTCTGCATCGTCCAGGTTTCGAGCGGCCCTGTCCCGGCGATGTGGAACAGGTGCAGGATGCCGGTGTCCCGGTCAAAAACTGGGGTGGGGTTGCCGATTTTGCCGACCCCGGCTTCCCATTGGCGGACAACTATCATTTCGGACCAGGTTTGACCGCCATCGGTACTCCGTTTGAGCACGAGATCGATATCGCCGTTGTCCAACGAGCCGTTGCGCCGGGCTTCGGCCAGGGCCAGAACCAGATCAGCGCTGAGGTGGCTACCATCTGCGAGTTGGGCGCCCGCCGGGATCACGATCAGCCCCGGAATGCGATAAATTTCATAACCGGCCTCACCCCCCACAAACAAATGTTGGGGTTGATCCACAATATTCTGGAATTCAAAATCGCCCTGGAACCGGTTCCATCCCCATAGGGTTCCCATTATCAATAAAATAAATCCCGCGATCCATAGTGATTTCAGGTCCCCCACCCGCCCGGTGAAATAACCAATCGCATCCCACCCGAAGCGCATAATCAGGAGCAGAAACCCGGCCAGAGTGATGAAAATGACATCATCGTAGAGCGAGAAAGGCTGGAAATAGTCGAAGAGGGCGCTGTAGAGGAATGAGAGTACCAGGACTGCAATGGTTATCAACAGCAGGCTGGCGGGCAGGAATTGGGCGGCTGGCTCGGGGGCGGTTTCAGCCTTTTTTCTAAAAAGCTCATTGATCGAAACGACCGCCATCCCCATCACTGCGACTAGTATGGGCAACCCCAGGGCAAATGGATTTTTGATGATGGGCTGGTTGTAGTCAAAAAACAGGTTGGCGGCGTAGGCCAGGGCTAGCGCAGCGAGAAGGGAGAGAATGGCTTTGAATTTATACATGGGTATTTGCCTTTTCAATAAACCGCTGAGTCCGCAAAGAACGCAGAGAAAAATATCTCTGTGATCTCTGCGCGCTCAGCGGTTCAGAATTGACCCTGGATTTAAAATGGTTCTATTTCAGCATGGGTACCTTAACCCCATGCTCTTTAGCGAACTGGATCGCTTCAGGGTACCCGGCATCGACGTGGCGGACCACGCCCATTCCGGGGTCAACGGTCAGAACCCTTTCGAGCCGGGCCGCGGCTTCGGGGGTGCCGTCGGCGACGATGACCTGCCCGGCGTGCAGGCTGTAGCCGATCCCGACCCCGCCCCCGTGGTGGTAGCTGACCCAGGTGGCCCCGTTGACGGCGTTGACCAGGGCGTTCAGGATCGGCCAGTCGGCGATGGCGTCGGAGCCGTCGCGCATTCCCTCGGTCTCGCGGTTGGGGCTGGCGACTGAGCCGCTGTCGAGGTGGTCGCGGCCGATTACGATCGGGGCCTTGACTTTGCCGCTGGCAACCAATTCGTTGAATTTCAGCCCGGCTCGAGCGCGTTCGCCATAACCCAGCCAACAAATCCGGGCGGGTAGGCCCTGAAACTCGATGTCTTTTTGGGCCATTTTGATCCAACGGGCCAGATGTTCATCCTCGGGGAAGAGTTCCAGGATGGCCTCGTCGGTGGCATAGATGTCCTCGGGATCGCCGGAGAGGGCCACCCAGCGGAAGGGGCCTTTGCCCTCGCAGAACAGGGGCCGGATGTAGGCATTGACAAAACCCGGATAGCTGAAGGCCTTCTCCAAACCATTGTCGTAGGCCCGTTGGCGCAGATTGTTACCATAATCAAAGACCACCGCCCCTTTGGCCTGCCAATCGAGCATGGCCTGAACGTGCTGGGTCATGGCGTCGATGGATTGGCGGACGTATTCATCGGGGTCGCTTTGGCGGAGAGCATCGGCCTCTTTGAGCGTCAGGTTAGTGGGGATGTAGCCATACAGCGGATCGTGGGCCGATGTTTGGTCGGTGACCACATCGGGGACCACGCCGCGGATGACCAATTCGGGCAGGATTTCGGCCGCATTGCCGATCAAAGCGATGGATTTAGCCTGCTCGTCGGCCAGGGCCTCTTCAACCCAAGTCATGGCTTCTTCCAGATCATCGGAAATCGCATCGATCTGGCGCAGTTCCAGCCGCCGTTCGGCTCGCCAGCGGTCGATCTCGATCAAGAGGCCGACACCCCCGTTCATGGTGATCGCCAGGGGTTGGGCTCCGCCCATCTCGCCGAGTCCCGCGGTGACCACGAATTTGCCTTTCAGGCTGCCCCAGCCGTGCTGCCGGGCCAGCGCTCCGAAGGTCTCGTAAGTTCCTTGGAGAATGCCCTGGGTACCGATATAAATCCAACTCCCGGCCGTCATCTGGCCGTACATCATCAGTCCAGCCTGCTCCCATTTCTCGAAATTCTCCTGGGTGGCCCAGGCCGGGACGATGTTCGAGTTGGCGATCAACACCCGGGGGGCATCAGTATGGGTGCGGAACACGGCTACCGGTTTTCCCGATTGGACCAGTAAGGTCTCATCGGGTTCGAGCTGCCGCAGAGATTCCAGGATGGCGTCGAAAGATTCCCAGTTGCGGGCCGCTTTACCCCGGCCACCATAGACAATCAGGTTATCGGGGTCAAAGGCCACGACCGGATCGAGATTATTCTGGAGCATCCGGTAGGCTGCTTCAATTTGCCAGTTTTTACAGGTGAGTTCGGTACCGCGCGGGGCGTAAATTTTTCTAGACATGGGGGTCTCCTTGTTGAAAACCAATTTGCACGCAAAGTCGCAAAGGCGCAAAGTTTTAGGTTATATTCTTTGCGGCTTGGCGTCTTTGCGTGAGAAATTCAATCTCATGTTAGCATGCCGCTGAAGGGCTGTAAATATGACGGATTGCATCCTAGGGGAGTGGACTGGCACCAAAAAGGGTTGACAAGTTTCTTTATTCCACATAAAATGAGTGAGTAATCAGTCATTTTACAATATTTAGGATTGGTGTGCTGCCTGATTGGCCAATCCTTGGAGAAAACCATGAGCGCTCGTAAACTAGATCCCGAAAAACGAACCCAATTCTTGAATTCGGCTTTGAAATTATTTGTCGCCAACGGCGTGCAGAATACGTCCACGGCCGCGATTGCTACGGAGGCCGGTACCGCGGCGGGAACCCTGTTCCTGTACTTCCCCACCAAGCAGGATTTGATCAATGAGTTGGTCCTGGAGATCACGCGCGAACAGGCCGAAAATACACACGCGCAGCTCCAACCCGCGATGTCAGCGCAGGAAAGCTTTTACGCCATTTGGGAGAGCACTATCCGTTGGTTTATGGACAATATGGATGCTTACCTATACGTCCAACTGGTGCGGGATACCAATTGGTTGGATGACCGCGTTGCCCAGGAGACGGCGCAGTATTTCGGCTATTTCTACACCGCCATTAAAACCGGGCTGGAGACCCAGGCTATCGCCCCCTATCCCCTGGAACTGATCGGCGAAATTCTGTACCGCCAAATTGTCGCGGTTTTAAATTTGATCAAGGTCAATCCCAATCCGGAGGAGCACGAAGGGTATATCCAGGCTGGATTCGAGATTTTTTGGAAGGGTATCAAGGCATAAAAAACCAATACTAAACCGCTAATCGCGCGAATACCGCGAATATTAAAAAATTTAGAAAAAGTCAGTAGAAGGTTGAACACCGCGGAGATGCAGAGAACGCCAAGTTTCCCACTCTTGCATGAGAAAAACTCTGCGAACTTCGCGTCTCCGCGGTGAAAAAAGATTTCAAACCACTGTTGAACAATACAATAAAAAAATTTTGCGCAGATTGGCGTTATTCGCGGTTTACCTGTCCGCAGAAATTTTCCTGATCCTATTTTTCTAGGAGGTAATGTGACTTCAAAACTCATCTACACGGCATTATTTTTTATCGGCCTCTTTGGTTCCGGGTACTGGCTCAGTCGGTTGGGGACGCCGTACAACACCCTGGTGTTCACGATTCATAAATTTGTCGGGGTGGGTATTGGGGTTTTCTTAATCCGGCTGGTGATTCAAACCCATAAAGCCGATCCCCTGGCCGGGGTGCAAATTTTGGCGATTGTTGTTACAGTCCTGCTCTTCATCACCGCGGTCGGGGCGGGGGGTGCCTTGAGTGCGATGGCCGCGCCGCCGCTGGGACTGAAACTGATACACAAAATCACGCCCTATGCCATTGTGATTTCAACTGCGGTAACTGTGATGCTTTTACTGCGAAAATTGATCTAAGGACACAATCGTAGGAGAAATTTCTCTATGGATCGCGGATAACGCGAATATCGCTTCGCTCACGCAAATGCTGCCCAGTTTATGCAGATTCAAACGAAGTTTGAACACTTCGTTTTATTAGGAAAACAGGAAGCCAGGAAATTATCTCCTACATTCCTGGCTTCCTTATCATTTTTGGCTTTTTGAGATATTGTGTGGAATGGGACACGGATTTCACGGATGAACATGGATTTTTTTAGATTTTTTATCCGTGAAATCCGCGTGCATCCGTGTCCAAAATAGATTTGACCACATAAAACGTCAGAGAGCCTCATTTTTTACCCGTTTCTGTTCAACCTATTCTTGATGAGTACAAATTTTAAACTTTTACGGCAACTACCCCGGCCAATCCTCGCCTTCGGTATAGCGGGTCCCGCGGTGTCCTTTCTTGGGAATGGGGGGCTCCAAGCGTTCACCTGGGGCTGCCACCATGATCAAGGTGCGCGGGCGGCCCGATTTGGGATTAACTGCCCCCGGAATCAATTCTTTGATGCGCAACCGACCGACCAACTGGTTTCCAAAAATGGTATAAACATAATGGCCGACCTTCAGTTTTGAGGGGGAACCGGCCATATGAAATTCATACTCTGCCAAGGTGCCATCATACAATGCTTCGACGGCCTCCTGGCCTGCTTTGGCCGGAATTGTTTTTGTGATCCCGAAATTCATTTTACACCTCCGAAGATGATGATCGATACGATGACACTAAAACGTGGTCAACATTTTTAACCGCTAATCTACGCTAATTTGCACGAATTTCATGCAAAATCAAGCCATTTTTTGAAATTTTAGCGCAGATTAGCGCAATTCGCGGTTAGTTTTATGTCTTTTTGAGACTCCATGATTAAGTCCCGTGCTACCTGATGACCTAATTATAGTGCTTTAGATGCAAATTTGAATTATTCAATCGACCCAGCAAAATTATCGGGCACATCCCCGTTCTTGCTTTCATTGAGCAGCGAACTTAACTCACCCAGGTGAAAGAGGGTGTGTTGGAACAAAAAGAGTGCGACGCCCAATTGGGTTTCACCGGCCCAGGGGAACAGCTTATTTTCGGCGGCAAAATCGCGCGCCGCCAGCCAGGCTTCGGTTTGCGCAGCCAACTCTGGGATCGCTTCAATAAGTTCCGCAGCAGAAGGTATTTCGTCATCGGTGCCTTCGAGCCAAAAGGGCCAAATCGGATTCTCAGGGATGGCTCCATCTTCCAGGTAATATTTCATGCTCTGATTGAGATGCAAAGCCAACCGCGCGGGCGTAATCTTCCCCCGGCCGATGTCCAGCCAGGCGTCCGCATCAAATGCCGTCATGAGGCGTTCATATAAGCGAAAAGTATGGGCGAAGCGGGTACTAAATTCGGACTTAATCATTTTTTATCTCCTAAAGGGGCGCCTCCTCTGGGCACCTGAATTTCAAAAAAATTGATGCAGCCCCCCAAGCTGCATCAATTTTGATTATAACACATATGTTCTAGAAACAACCCAACCAGATGGGCTTTTACTGAAAACCGTAGTAGTCAACAGAACACTGAACACCGCACACCGCCCCGAGAGCAAAGCGGTGCGGGGGAGTCGCAGAGAACGCAGAGATTCACACTTTTCTCTTGAGAAAACTCAGCGAACTCAGTGTCTCCGCGGTGAAATAACGTGTTCAGACTTATGTTGATCATTACAATTTTTACCGAAAACTGACCAAAATCTCCACCCTGTTTTCCACAACCTGCTGATCAGCTTCAACAGGAGAAAAATCACTAACGTAAATCGACCAATTCGACTATACTCTGGAAGGGAAAAGAATCACTTCAACGCTCCACAACTGGGCTTTAGCGAGAGGGACGGCCATGGGCGAACACATTTTCATTTCACATTCTTCCAAAGACGATGGGATCGTGTCATCTCAAAAAGTAGCGGTAGAACAGAAAATTAACGAAAAACATAGGC
>CAYVQU010000019.1:0-45057 GCA_964453155.1 uncultured Anaerolineales bacterium
TTCAAGGTGCAAAAAAGTGTCCACTAATTTCTAGCTGTTTTTGAACCATCCCTGATATTTTTAGGTTTATTTTCTGGGTATAATTCATTTTCGAGGATATACATCTGATGACAACCAGCCATTTCCGGGTGGTTTTCCATTTTTTTCAGTTCACGCATTCGTAAGCCGATCAGTTTTTTGTACTTAGTGATAATTTGGGCCCACAACCCACAAATTCCTATCCCAGCGCAAAGCAATAATAAAACAGTGATTTTGATAGCCCAAGTGGCTATCCCCGCATCTTTGATCAATAACGCAATTCCGCCTAAGAGAATTGAATTTACTGCCACGAAAATATTCGTTACAGTCAACCGTCGTTCTGTAAAACGGGCGGTGTCGTCTACAAAAAGTTTATATTCATCGAATTTATTGATTGCACTCGAGGCCAAGGTGGGCTGGGGATTCGGACCAGACGATGGCGGTGACGGAGCCGTCTCATTTTCTACGGCTTCGGTTTTTATGGGTCTGTCAGCTTTCTCTTTTTCCGTCATTATCGCCTCCTGTAAAACGATTTTTCTGTACTCAAGTTCTCTTCAGAGTCTACTACGCAAAATGGAGTGGTTTATAGTCCCGCGTGGTTAAAAATTCCTCCAAAATTGATTCAGTAGATGATGTGCCTACTCGCGTGGCGCCGGCTTCAATCTCAGCCAAAACATCAGTAACGGTGCGAATTCCCCCCGCGGCTTTGACCTGGATTTTCGGGTCAACATTGGATTTCATGAGTTCCGCATCGGCGGGGGTCGCGCCAGTATCAGCATATCCCGTAGATGTTTTGACAAAATCGACCCCGGCAGCATCCAGAATTTGACAGGCTTTGATTTTTTCAGCTGCGGTCAGGTAATGGTTTTCCAGGATGATTTTGACCAAAGCCCGGCCGGCAACTGCCTGTACGATGGCGCTGGCTTCATCTTGGACGTAATCAAAATCTCCAGAACGGAGGGCGCCGATATTCATGACGATGTCGAGTTCGGTAGCTCCATTTTCAACGCCGTTGAGCGCTTCGTACACTTTCACTGGGATGGTGCTGTGACCGTGGGGAAAACTTACCAGGGTTCCAGCCGCAACTTCAGTGCCTGCTAGCTCCTGAACGACCAGGGGTAGATAGCAGGGTTTTACACTTACCGCGGCAATATTGTATTTCTTCGCCATTGCACAGCCTGCGATTACATCGGCTTCGGTTTGTTCGGGCTTGAGAATGGAATGATCGAGGGTGTCGGCAAATTGTTCGTAGGTAATGGTGTGGATATCGATTGTCATCATAGTTTTAAAGTAAGTTTAGGATTTATCCTGGTTACAATTAATGAGTGTAGAAATCTATTTTCGTGGAATCTAATAGAGCTTCTTTAATTGGGGCCCAAAATTTTGATCGTTTCTCCTTTTAGTTGCTTCTGAATATATTCCAACAACCCATAGATCAATATTATTAGCCCTATCAATTCGAGTACTTCTTCGATAGTTGTAGTTAATATAGTTAATGGCGGCCGACTGATATAGCCAGAAATATGATGTTTTACGTGTAAATAGCTGCCGAACATTTCGAAAACAAGGGCCCCGCTAATATAGATGATGAAGGCTAGTGCAAATGCAGGCTTAACTTTAGAAGGTAAGTTCCAATAAAAACGAAAGTAACTTATCGCGAAAACAAAAACAATTGGGATTCCAATGATTACCCAAGCAAAATGAAAATAAGCCGGTAAATTTAGTGATTTATCTTGAAATAAATTTTGTAAAGGGATGATGAGTTTCTCATGTAAACCCACAAATTCATCTAAAGAAATATATGCGAATCCCAATGCCAAAATAATCCAATGCTTTTTATATTTTTTGCTGTGCGTAGAGTGCGTGTGGATTATGACACTGATCAAACCGACTGTAAATATTAAATAAATAGTCGTTGCAAAGGTTGGGAAATTTTGCTCATGGTCGAAATGAAAAATTCTGGCATTCAGTGTAAAGTCTTGATCCTGAGCCATAAATTCGAATAAGAAAATACTCCAACTCAGGGATACTAGAATTCCAACAATTATTACTAAAATCAATGCTACTTTTCGGGGATTAATATGGAGTGTGATTTCTGTGGTGCTATATTTTTCATCAAATCGAATTCGTCGCAGATAAATGATCGCAAAAATGCCAGACTGAAATATTGCGAAAATAGCAAAAAAAACTAGGGGAGATGCTCTTAATAACATTGCTGAGTAAGGTGTAAAAAATAATCCAAAAAATGTTCCCATGAATATTCCACCGAATATAAAAAGAGTAGTTGGAATAATCCATCCAAACTCAGACAAAAAATCCCCGACCATAGCATCAATTTTCGAGCGTAATTCTTTAGATTGCCAAAATTTAACAGCAAAAACCGACAACCCCATCAAAATAGTAAGCGTTCCAACAATCATAATCCACCTGGATTTTGATAAATTCAATAGCCAAGCATTTTTGGGGTCTTTAGGGATGATAAATAATAACAACAAAGAGATGAGAGCAACAGTGGGTAATAGTGAAACATACACCTGGGTGATCTTACTCGTTGATTTCTGGTGCATCTGATGCATAAATTTTCCCTTATACATTTTTCAGCCGATTATACGGCGTTTGGAAGCGATCGTGGAGGTCGGTGAAAATTTTATAGAGAGCGTCGTAACGGCTATAATTCGCAGGGTTGGGGATGAATTCTTGAGCGACGTGCAGGCATTTTTCAGCCCCTGCCGCGGGATCTGGGTAGACCTCTGCACCAACGCCGGCCAAGATGGCGGCCCCTAAAATGCCGCCCTCCGAACTTTCGAAGGTGCGCACCGGTTTCTGGTAGATATCGGCTTTGATCTGGTTCCATAATTCACTACGAGCCCCACCCCCATTGTGATAGATGAGATCGATAGAGTGCCCGGCGTTCTCTACAATTTCAAGTGTTCGGCGGAGTTCGAAAGTGATGCCCTCTTTGATGGCGCGCACCATCGCGCCTTTCCCCGTGCGGGGCGTCAGCCCAAAGAAAACCCCGCGCGCGTAGGGTGTTCCCAGGGTCCGTTCGCCCATTAAATACGGGAAGAAAAGCAAGCCTTCGGCTCCTGGGTCAATCTCAGTCGCCATCTCAGAGAGCAGGTCATAAGTATCGATTCCTTGAGATTGGGCGCGTTCTTTTTCGGATTCACAGCAAGCATCCCGAAACCATTTCAGCGCGCCACCGCCCGAGTCGATGATGCCGAAGGGAATCCAACCGGGCATGACGTGATGCAGGTTCATGAGTTGGGGATCGAGTACGGGCTTTTCAGTGAAAACGGAGAAAATGCCAGACGTTCCGGTGACATCGGAGGCAATCCCAGGACGGGTAATCCCGGCTGCCAAAAGCATGCAGAGCATATCGCCGCCCCCCGTGACAACGGGGGTTCCAGCCGACAAGCCAGTTAAAGCCGCGGTCTGATCGGTGACTTGCCCAATTACGGCAGCTGAAGCCTTAATATCAGGGAGTTTGGCACGGTCAAGGCCTAACAGCGTGATGAGTTCGTCAGACCAATCTTCAGTAGCAGCGTCCATCAAAAACGCGCCGGAGGCTTCAGAATGATCGGTCGCGGCGACGCCGGTGAGCATGAGGTTAATGTAATCTTTGGGGAGCAGGAATTTCCAGGTGCAGGTATAGATTTCAGGGCGGTGAATCTTCTCCCACAAAATTTTGAACCCTAACCAACTGGCGACTGGGGGGCTACCCGCGATTTGATACGCGGCGGCGGTTTCGGGCCGGGCTGTGAATTGGTCCACCAGTTGGGCCGGGCGCTTGTCACACCACAACTGGACGTTGTGGGCTAACAATTCACCCTGGGTATCAATTGGCACCGTTCCATGCATTTGGCCGCTGACGCCGATGGCGAGGACTTGAGCCGGGGCAATATCGCTGATTTCGAAAACCCGGCGGATATTTTGGATGGTGGTTTGCCACCAAATTTGAGGGTCTTGCTCCGCCCAACCGGGGCGCGGGGCGGCCATATTTTGGGGCGTGCTGGCGCTGGCGATGACGTGGCCGTCGAGATCAATCAGCGCGGCGCGGGTGCTTTGGGTACCGATGTCGATGCCAAATAGGTATTGGGAGGTCATATTCATCCCTTGTCGGGGCAACCCTTAATGTTGCCCTGGGTTGGGCTCGCCCCAACCCCTACATATGAATTAAACCGGCGGAAAAGGATAGGCCCGGCGATCTTGGGGCGGGAAGGGGAATTGGCGGCAGGGCAGCAGGGCCTCCGTCCGGGTGATCAGGGCTTGAATTTCGGCGGGGGCCAGGTGCTTTTCCAGTTCAGCGCGTAAATCTGCGGGTTGATTCAGATTAGACCGAAAATCGGCTACGGTTTGGCACAAATCATCGGGAACAGGTTCCCCTGCAAAATCCCAGATAACAGTGCGCAGCTTTTCGACTGCATTGAAGCAGAGACCATGATCAATCAGCCACATCTTGCCACTTTCCCCAAAAATCATATGTCCGCCTTTTCGGTCAGCGTTGTTTACCAGCAGATCAAACAAGACGACGGGACGGAGTTGCTGAAATTCTTCGTCACTGAAATTGAAATAGTGATGGTTGGGATCGTGCTCGATGAAAAGTTGGACCGAGCCAGGGCCGAAGGGTCCGTCGTCCCGGTAGACAGTGGGGGGGATAAAGTTAAAGCCAAGGGCCTCGCAAACGAGGTAGGCCGCCACTTCGCGGTGGGCCAGGGTGTTATGGGGAAAATCCCACAGGAGTTGCTCCCCCTGTTGGGGTTTGTAGACGGCTAAAATGGGTTCCCCTTCAGATGGATTTACTTTCACCAGAAAGGTGTAATTTGACCCTAATGTAAATTCGCCCTCCAGGGCGAGTTCGCCAGTTTGGAGGGCGGTGATGATCGTTTCGGTCTTGATGGAAGACATGGAAATTTCAGTCAATTCGGGCAAATGCCGGAAAATATTTTAGCAAAAAACCAAGCACAAACCGCCCAATACCAACACTTAATTTCGCTCATGCCCGCCGTTTTTCTTGACGCAGAAGTGGCCTTCGGGTTCTTCGGGTTGGCCACACTGGGGGCAAATGGGACGGCCGCGGGAGGCGACTTCGACCCCCCAATGACCGAGGGCGCGGAGCTGTGAGCGGGTGCACCACAGGCGGACGACGCCGGGGTCCTCTTCAGCCTCTTCGTTTATGAGTTCATGAATTACGAGGACAACCAGGTCTTCTTCGGCGTTGTAACCCAGGCCGATGTCGGCCAGGCGAAACACAGGATCAACCGGCGGATAAATTCGCATGATTTCTTCATTAAATTCGTGGGATGCCTCGGGAATGTCGGGGAACCGCTCGGAGATCTCCGCCAGGAATTGCTCGATTCCCACGGCCAAAGATTGAATCTGGAATTTTTCGGCGATCATGGTGATGGTTTGTTCATCTTTGATCCCCTGGATATAAAAAACACGGGCGCCTTTAGGGCCGAGGGCGTCAGCGGTAACATGGTCGACGGGACTGAGTTCGATTTCGATACGGGGCATGGGTTTGGCTCCGGGATATGATAGTTTTGGGTTTAAAAAGTATACCAAGAAATGATATTGAGATTTAAAAGCCCTATCCTGCTGGGTAAGCTTCGGACAGGCGTGGAGAAGCAAAGACGCAAAGAAGTTACTTATGTTTTTTTTGGGGTCTTGCTACTTTTGCGACTTTTCTTTTTCTTGGTTGATGGTTTAGGAAAACTAATTTTCGTGCCGTGGTTGACATTAAGAACCCGGGCGCCCATTTCGCCGAGGAAGAACGTGCTGATGGAGGCGGGGGAAACGGCGATGCGTTGGAATAGATCGAGGGGAGTGCCGATATAGTAGGCCACTGCCAGCCGAATAACGTCGCTGTGGGAGAAGCAGGCGATCACATCTTTAGGGTCATGTTCTGTAGCTAAGGCCTCGAGTTCATTCACAACCCGTATTTGAGCGTTGGCGAAGGTCTCGCCGCCGGGGAATTCCATCCGGGCCGGGTTGCCCTGGACCACTTTCCACAATTTGCGGCGGCGCAGGGCTTTGAGGGTCTTATCCTGCCAATCACCGAAATCAATTTCGAGTAATCCTTCCCGCGGAATAACACTTAATCCCAAAGTTTCCGCCAGGGGCTGGGCTGTTTCGACGCAGCGTTCCATTGGGCTGGAATATACCGCTTTAATGGGAGCATCTTTGAGCGCGGCGGCCACTGCCACGGCTTGCTTTTGTCCATTTTCATTCAAATGAACACCCGGCAACCGACCGGCCAAGCGACCTTTGGCAACATATTCGTTTTCTCCGTGGCGGATTAGTAAAATGGTGGGCATTTTTTATGGGCTAAGGGTTAGGGAGAGTGTTTTCAATCTTTGGCTCCTAACCCTTAGCCCTTCATCCTTAATCTTTATCTACTCGCCTTATGCTTACTCTTTACAATGTTAATTTCGTCTTCCGATAACTCTGGCAACATTTCGGTTTCTTGAATGTTGAGGGCTTTCTGTTGGGCATTTCGCCAGCGTTCCAGCCGGTCGGCGACGGCGGCTTCATAGCCCTGGGTGGAGGGATTATAGAAGTAGGTACCGAGAACTGCGCGGGGTAAATACTGCTGGGGAACAAAATGCTCGGGATATTCATGCGGATAGCGGTAGCCTTTGCCGTGTCCCAAGGCGACGGCATCCCGGTTCGCATCCTTGATGGGGTCGGGGACTTCAACCTTACCTTCTTGCTCGATGTGTTGGAAGGCTTTGAAATAATGCGTAGCCGTGTTGGATTTGGGGGCGGTCGCCAGGTAAAGCGTCGCTTCGACGATGGGGAAAATCCCCTCCGGGAGACCGATGAACTCAAAAGCATTGATCGCCGACGAGACGACCACTAGCCCCATCGGATCGGCTAAGCCAATATCTTCACTCGCAAGAATAATCAACCGCCGCAGGATGAAACGCGGGTCTTCACCAGCGTAGAGCATCTTCGCCAGCCAGTACAGGGCCGCATCGGGGTCGGAGCCGCGCACCGATTTGATGAAGGCCGAGATGGTGTCGTAATGGGCGTCGCCGTCTTTGTCGTAGAGCACGGCCCGGCGTTGGATCGACTCTTGGGCCACATCCAGGGTGATTTGGATGACGCCCTTGTCATCTGGCGGGGTGGTTTCGACGGCCAGTTCGAGGGCGTTAAGGGCGTTGCGGGCATCGCCCCCCGCGACGTTGATGAAGTGGCGGCTGGCCTCGGGAGTGAGATTGACTTTCCGGGTGCCGAAGCCCCTTTCGGGATCCGTGAGGGCGCGTTCCAAAAGAGACTGGACATCCGCTTCCTGCAAATTCCGCAGTTGAAACACCCGCGAACGGCTGACGAGGGCCCCGATCACTTCAAAGTAAGGATTCTCTGTCGTTGCGCCGATCAGCGTAATGGTCCCATTTTCAACATGGGGTAGCAGGGCATCCTGCTGGGCTTTGTTCCAGCGGTGAACTTCGTCGATGAACAGGATCGAGCGCTTGCCATACATCCGGCGGCGTTCGATGGCCTCGTTGACGACTTCTCGTAGCCGTGGCTTGCCATCCAATACTGCCGAAAGTGTCTCGAAATGAGATTTGGTTTGGTTCGCGATCACCATTGCCAGGGTCGTTTTCCCCGTCCCTGGCGGTCCCCACAAAATGATAGAGGCAAATAGCCGGTCAGCCTCAATGGCTCGTCGGAGCAATTTCTCTGGACCGACAATGTGCTGCTGACCGGCATATTCATCCAGGTTGCGGGGCCGCATTCGCGCGGCTAAAGGTGCTTCCGTTTTCATTTTTTCTTGCATGGCGTGGGAGAAAAGATCCATAAAGAGATTCTAACATGACCTGATGACTCACAATTGCTCATATTTTGCTTTGAATGCGTGATAGTACCCGAGTATAATACGGTTTTTAGGATCGAAATTACATAGGAGTAGGGATAATGGATGAAGCATACGTTACATTTTTGACCGATATTCTTTATGCTGTAGCCATTGGAGCGCTCGGGTATCTGGCTGCTTATTTAGCCGGTCGTTTATTGCGGCGGGTTTTACCCCGGTTTTTACGCGATTCTTGGGTTGGATTTTTAGCGAACCTGGCTTCATTGGGGATTATCTTGCTGACGATCAAGATCGTTGTTGATCAAACCGGGTGGGCCGGGGCTTTTGTCGTGGTGGTCACGGCCATTACGGGGGCCTTCGCCATCGGGTCCGAACGCCTGGCGGCTGATTTGGTAGCGGGTCTTAAATTGCTCTTCTTGAATTATTATGAGGTTGGTCAATTAGTCACAATCTCGGGAAAAGTGGGGTTTGTGGAAAAAATTTCTCTCTCACAAACCATTTTGCGGACTCGCCAGCGGGATGTTGTTACGATCCCAAACTCGACGGCAATTAACCAAATTGTAGTGAACCATTCCCAAATTCCGGGGCATATTGTCATTGCCGATGTTCCCATTGCGGGCAAACATGATCGAGAAAAAGTGATGGATTTGATGTCCTCGGCGGCTGCTGATTTTCCGCTCCTGATGGAAGGGAACGAACCGGTTATCTTGTTAGCCAAGTTTGGGCCGCAAACATCTTTCTATAAGGTCGGGGTGATGGTCGATGAAGACGATTGGAAACCGGTGACTGAATATCGGTTGTTGTATCAGATCACTTCACAGTTAGAAGCCGAGGGTATTGAAGTCGGAATTCCGGCGTTACCACACCTCGCGGGAGAATAACCCTTGGAAGAGCAGGAAAGCGGCTTCAAACGGCGGTTTGTCACCCGCTGGTTTATGACCTGGTTCGTCTCAATGACCTTGATGATCCTGGGAGTGGGTGAATGGTACGGTAATAATGAGTTTACCGAGACCTTCCGGGAATTATTAGGGGAGAATTTGCCCGCGGAAATTGTTCATCCGGTTAATTCTTTTCTAGAAAATACGGACGCCCAAAAACTCGAAGCCTTAGCCTCCAATGATCGGATCGATCCGCGCGCCCTCCGCCCCGTCATTGTGGGGGGGCAGAATGACCGGGTTCCATTTTTCGATAAAAAACACTCGCCCGATTCGTATCCGCCTTATGGGATCAAATCGGTTCCACTGCAACCGGGTTCGGATCGGCCCAAAAATCATCCGGATACCGCGGGGCCAGACGTTTTACCGCCCGATAAAGAACCGCTTAAAATCATCCAAGTTGATCCATCCGTTGGGCGACCCTATGTCAAAGATTCTGACAGCCCTCCGCCCCCGCAGGTGGGACCCTTGGAAGAACCTCAAGATTTAGAGAAATTCTCCCAGGTTTCGGAAAACCCCAAAAAACCGACGATGACGCCTACAGCCAGTGGCCTGTTGGTCGCCACCAATACGCCTACGGAGCAACCCTCTTCAACTCCGACGCTGATGCCCACTGCCACCGAATCGCCCATTCCTTCTGAAACGCCAACAGCAGTTCCCTCAGGTACTAGCACGCCCCAGCCCACCGCGACCAACACTTTGCTCCCATTGTGGACCAGCACCGCGACTCAGAAACCTAAACCGACCAAGGAAGACCCCACCCCCCCCCCCGGACGCTGAACCCCCTCCGACTCTCACCCCAGTGCCCTCTAATAATACCCCCATTGCGGTGGTCGATAATCAAATCGCCAAACAAGATAATCCGGTGACGATTGCGGTCCAGTTCAACGACAGTGACCCCGATGGTGATTCACTGACAACCACGGGGGCCTCCGGGGGCAGTAATGGCACCGTTTCGGTCAGTGGCAATAACGTGACGTATACGCCCAATACTGGATATACGGGCAGTGATAGTTTTACCTACACCATTTCAGATGGTAACGGGGGTACCGCCTCCGCTACAGTCAACATTATCGTCGTTCCCTAATTACTTTGAAAAGTGAAATTATGACCGGTTCCAAACTCCTACGCTTGGGGATTTCCCTTACGGTAGCATTTTTGTTTACATTTGGATTGTTGAGTTCATTATCCACATATGTTCAGGCTAGTACTAATCTAGGGGAACTGAAATTAATAAAACTACGAACGCCATTATCACAATCAAATTTCAGACCCGATAGTCAATTTGTCTCGCCAGGCGAAATTCCCGCGGGTTTGACAACCGCTGATTGGCAGGCCATCCAGGCCCAACTCCCTGAAACACCCGCCCGCTCTCAAGGAAATGCCATACAGGCTGCGAGTACCGCAGCTACTGCCAATAATGAGTTAGCCATCTTACGCGCCGCTGATGCCCAAGCAAATGATCATTTCGGTACCTCAGTTGACCTTAGCGGCGACATACTGGTGGTCGGGGCTAGTTTTGAAGACGGGGGTGCTGGGAACCCCTCTATTGATTCAGGCGCAGTCTATATTTTCGACCGCAACCAAGGCGGTGGGGACAACTGGGGCCAGGTAGCGACCCTCCGGGCTTCGGATGCCCAGAATGGTGATTATTTCGGCACTTCAGTAACGCTCAGCGGTGATACCCTGGTCGTCGGCGCAGAAAATGAAGATGGTGGGGCGGGTGATCCACACTCTTTATCTGGGGCCGCCTATGTCTTTGAGCGTAATCAGGGAGGGGTAGATAATTGGGGCCAGGTGACTATCCTGCGGGCTTCGGATGTCCTGGGAGGTGATTATTTTGGCAATTCATTGGCCCTCAGTGGTGATACGCTGGTGGTTGGGGCTTTTAGAAAGGGATTAAATACAGGCGCGGTTTACATTTACGAACGCAACCAGGGTGGGATAGACAATTGGGGAGAAGTGACCATTTTACGGGCCTCGGATTACCAGGCAAATGATTGGTTCGGCAATTCAATAGACCTCAATGGCGATACGCTGGTGGTTGGGGCTTTTCATGAAGATGGTGGATCGGGAGATCCACTCTCAGATGCTGGGGCGGCTTATGTATTTGCACGTGATCAGGGTGGAGTGGATAACTGGGGCCAGGTAACCATTTTGCGGGCTTCGGATGCCCAAGCGGATGATTGGTTCGGAATTTCAGTAACCCTCAATGGCGATACGCTGGTGGTTGGGGCTTTTCATGAAGATGGTGGATCGGGGGATCCGCGCTCAGATGCCGGAGCGGTCTATTTTTTTGAACGCAATCAGGGTGGCGTAAGCAATTGGGGGCAAGTGAGCATTCTACGGGCTTCCGATACCCAAGCGGGTGATGAGTTCGGGCGTTCAATGGCTCTTAGCAGTGATAAATTGGTCGTTGGAGCTCATTATGAAAATGGTGGCGCGGGTGATCCGCTCTCAGACTCAGGTGCTAGTTATGTTTTCGGGCTACAAAGCATCGGTACAACGATTACACCCAACACTTTGGCAGATGAACTCAATACCGATGGCGATTGCTCGCTCCGCGAAGCGATTCAGGCCGCCAATACCAACGCGGCTGTAGATGCGTGCCCAGCCGGAACTGGAGCCGATACGATCAATTTATCGGCGGGAACCTATACCCTGGCGTTAGCCGGTGCCGATGAAGATTTGAATGCTACCGGCGATCTAGATATCACCACGCCGTTGACTATCACTGGGGCTGGGGCTAGCAACACGATTGTCAGCGCCAATCAAATCGACCGGGTTTTCCATGTTTTGGTGGGGACCACTGATACCATTACATTCCAGGACCTGACCATTCAAAATGGGTATCATATCGGGGCCAAAGGGGGCGGTTTACAAGTGATCACGGGGACGGTAACCCTGAAAAATACCAAAGTTGTTGATAATATTGCTCGGTATGGCGCGGGGGTCGCGGCGGGAACGGGCACCGTCCTGAATATCTCCGGCGGTGAAATTAGTGGTAATGATACTTCCCGATTTCATGGAGGTGGGCTCGAAGTTTATGGTTCGGCAACGATTAGTGGCACTTTAATATTTGATAACAGTGCGGTAGATACTGGGGGCGGCATGTTCTTTTCAACTGGAATGTATACCCTTACCAATGTCCAGGTGATCAGCAATTCGGCCACCACGACCGGGGGCGTCCATCACAGCGAAGGCACCATCACTATCACCGGTAGCGAATTCTTGCGCAATTCAACCACCCGACATGGAGGTGGTCTAACGCTCCGGTCGGGCACTGTGCAGATGTCGGATGCAAAAATTATCAGCAATACGGCCGGATTAACTGGCGGGGGCATCAGCAATTGGTATGCCGGGGATATGCAGTTGACTAATGTAGAAATCTCCCAAAATCAAGCCAACCAGGGCGGTGGATTACGCGTTGGGCAAGGTTCACTCACCCTTAACTGCACCCAGATTACGACCAATACGGCGACAACCGTCGATGGGGGCGGCGTATATATTTCCGATGCTACCGGTGCCATCACCATTACGAATAGTTCTATTGATAACAACAGTGCTACTGGTTCGGTAAACACCGTTGGGGGAACCTTTGAAGCCGAAAGTAACTGGTGGGGAGCGGTCAATGGGCCCAGTGGCGTTGGGCCCGGCAGTGGTGACTCGGTCAGCGTCAATGTCAATTACGCCAATTTCTTGACTTCAACCCCGGTTTGTAATACTTCTTCTGGCAACCTGTCTTGGACGGCACAAACCTCGGGTACCGCCAATGGATTAAATGACATCGCCTACGGTGGCGGCCAATTTGTGGCAGTGGGGAACAGCGGCACGATTCTGACTTCGCCAGATGGGAGCAATTGGACCGCGCGCACATCGGGGACCACTATTGGCCTCGGGGGTGTCGCATATGGCGATGGTAAGTTTGTCGCCTTGGGTGAAAATACAATCCTGACTTCGCCGGATGGTATCAACTGGACGGCTCAGAATCCAGGTGTCAATGGCAATTTTTACGCTGGCGTGTATGGTGCTGGTCAGTTTGTGATTGTAGGTCCCAGCACAATTCGGACCTCACCCGATGGCGTCACCTGGACGGTGCGATTGACGATCGCTGAAGTGTTTGAGGCAGTTACCTTTGCCGGTAGTCAATTTGTGGTGGTAGGTCGCGACGGGGTAATTCGGACCTCACCAGATAGTGTGACTTGGACCGCACGTACATCGGGGACGGTCGAAGACCTGACCGGGATCACTTACGCTGGCAGCCAGTTCGCAGCAGTGGGCCGCAACGGGGTGATTTTGACTTCTCCTGACGGAGTAACCTGGACCACGCGAACCTCGGGGACCACAAACGTCTTGGGATCTGTCGCGTATGGCAGCAGCCGGTTCGTAGCAGTGGGGCTCAATGGCACAATTCTGACCTCCCCCGATGGCGTGACTTGGACTGCGGAAAGCTCGGGAACCACCGAATTCCTTGAAAGTGTTGCCTATAACAGCAGCCAGTTCGTGGCGGTCGGCGCTGCTGGCACTATTCTGACCGGCTCTGACCCGGTCGCCGCGACCACCGTCACAGATGTAACTCCCGATTCCAATACCCACACTACAACCACAAACACCAATGTAGTCTTTACCGCTAATGCGGCCCTGCAATCCACTTCCGCCACCGATGACGAGAAATTTATTGTCCATGGCGGTGGGCACGGAGTTGTGACGGGGACAATTACCCTCAGCAACAATGATAAAACCGCCATCCACAACCCGGCCAAAGATTTCTTTCCGGGCGAGTTGATCGAGGTCTCAGTCAGTAACCAGATTTTAGATAGCGGCAGCACCGCGATCACCCCTTACGTCTGGCATTTTCTGACTCAAGTTGGGGGAGGTAATGCATATTTTGGGACCACAGCCCATGACCAATTTGGCACCAGTAATAGTCTCGATTTAACGATGGGCGACCTCGATGGCGATGGTGACCTGGATGCGGCGATTGGAAATTCATCCCAAGACCAGGAGATCTGGTTGAATGATGGTAATGGTAATTTCGGAGTGGCGGCTCATGATACCTTTGGGGCTTCCTTAAGCAGAGAGATGGCATTAGGCGATCTGGATGGGGACGGTGATCTCGATGTGATTTATGTGCAGGACGGCGGCAATCCCCAAGAAGTCTGGTTAAATGCTGGGAATGCGACCTTTGGAACTGCTGCATATGATAGTTTTGGCGGTGGTGCCAGCACCGGGATTGCCCTTGGTGATGTTGATGGTGATGGTGATTTGGACGCCATCTACTCTAATTATTATGGTGCGGCGCAAGAAGTCTGGTTGAACGATGGAAACGGTGATTTTGGTACCGCTGCCCACGATACTTTCGGTGGAGGGAATTCGGATGCAGTTGCGCTCAGCGATGTAGATGATGATGGCGACCTGGATGCTCTCATTGCCAACTCTGGACAGGCCCATGAAATTTGGCTGAACGATAGCACTGGTAATTTCGGTACGACAGCCCATGACAGCTTTGGATCTGGGAATAATCCCAATGTCAAGATGGGTGATCTGGACGGCGATGGTGATCCAGATGCTGTCATTGCCAATTGGGCCCGTGACTTGGAAATTTGGTTGAACCAGGGTGGTACTCAAGGGGGGACCCTGGGTGATTTCGGAACTACTCCATTTGACACTTTTGGCACCAGTAATAACAATTCAGCTGCATTGGGCGATGTCGATGCAGATGGCGACCTGGATGTGCTTATTGCCAACGGGGTTAATAATGCCCAAGAATTGTGGTTAAACGACGGCACTGGCAATTTCGGTACCGCCCCGCATATCAGTTTTGGATCGGGTGATAGCCGTTCGGTAGTTTTTGGCGATCTAGATGGCGATGGTGATCTCGATGCTACCATTGTCAATTTCGGTGGAGCACATGAGATTTGGTTGAATGTCGTCAAAGTTGAAGCGGTCAATCCGAACCCAAGTTCCCACGGCGGCCCCCTGGATACTAACCTGACAATTACGACCACTGGATCGGTCAGTTCTACTACGGTTAGCACTCAAACAATTCCGGTTCATGGCGGATTCCAAGGGCGTCAAAAAGGGAATTTTACTTTTAGTGACAATAACAAAATTATTACCTTCAATCCAGCTACCGATTTTAAACCTGGCGAGTTGGTCGAAACGACCATCAGCACCAATGTGCTCGATACTGGTATTGCCCCGCTCACACCTTTTATCTGGCAATTCCGAACCCGAGTGACTGATGGCAGCGGCACCTTCAGCGACAGTGGCCAAACCTTGGGCGGGGGGCGGTCCCGGCAGGTAGCTCTTGGCGATTTAGATCGGGATGGCGATTTGGATGCCTTCATTGCCAATTCCGATAGCCAGCACAATAAAGTTTGGCTGAATACTAATGGTATCTTTAACAAAACCCTTCAAGATTTGGGCAGTTCGACCAGTTCGGATGTGGCCCTCGGTGATCTGGATGGCGATGGCGATCTCGATGCCTTTATTGCCAATTTTAACGCCGAGGCCGATCGGGTTTGGATCAACGATGGCAGTGGCGCCTTTACGGATAGTGGCCAAACATTAGGCGCGGCCTTTAGCTCTGCCGTCGCTTTAGGCGATCTCGATGGTGATGGAGACTTGGATGCCTTTGTCACGACCAACAACGCCAACAGCGTCTGGCTCAATGATGGCAATGGTACCTTCTCAACGAATGGCCAATCCCTCGGTAGTGTTTACAGCCTATCTGTTGCCTTAGGTGATCTTGACGACGATGGCGACTTGGACGCCTTTGTCAGTAATGCCAGTCCTAATTCCGATCAAGTTTGGTTGAACGATGGGACTGGCTCATTTACTTCGAGTGCCCAATCTTTGGGTACCGCAGATGCCCAAGCGGTACAGCTCGGGGATTTCGATCAAGATGGCGATCTAGATGCCTTTGTGGTGAATCGATCCCCCGATGTCAATACGGTTTGGCTAAATAATGGTAGTGGCAGTTTTAGTGACAGCGGACAAACTTTGGGAGCCGGAGTCGACCATCTCGATGCCAGCCTGGGTGATGTCGATGCGGATGGCGACCTGGATGCCTTCGTTGCGAATTTCGGCGGATCGAACACCCTGTACCTCAATAATGGGTCTGGCAGTTTTTCAGCCAGCGCCCAAATTTTGGGGACCTCAGATTCTCACGATGTCCAATTAGGCGATTTAGATGGTGATGGTGACCTGGATGCCTTTATCGCGAATTTTAACGGCCAGTCCAATAAAGTCTGGCTTAATGCGGGGGGCACCAACATTGTGGCAGTTACCCCCTCAGAAAACACCCATACCGCCCCGTTGAATACCGATCTCCTCATGACGGCCGATGGCGCCCTCAATCCGGCTTCGGTGACCAACCAATCCGTCCGGGCCTTTAGTGGAGCCCAGGCGATTACCGGAACCGTCGCCCTCAGCAGCGGAGATGCAGTCATCACCTATAATCCGGCTGAAAATTTATTCCCTGGCGAACTCGTCCAGGTGGTTGCCAGTAGTAATATCCAAGATAGCAGTACCATCCCCATTCCCCCTTACCTCTGGCAGTTCCGCGCCGCAGTCAGCAGTGGCAGCGGCGAATTTGAAGACAGCGGCCAAACCCTGGGCAATTGGAACAGCTTCAAGAGCGCCATCGGCGATTTAGACGGTGATGGCGATTTGGATGCTTTTATTGCTAATACGGCCAGCAACCCCAATCGAGTCTGGCTTAATAATGGCCGCGGTCAATTTGTAGATACGGGCCAAGCTCTCGGTGCGAGTGAAACTTCCGAAGTTGCTCTGGGTGATTTCGATTCCGACGGGGATTTGGATGCGTTCACCGTCAATAATTTTGCACCCAATCAAATTTGGCTCAATGATGGCAGCGGAAATTTCACCGATAGCGGTCAGGCGCTGGGGGGCGGCAATAGCAGTTTTGGGATTGCTTTGGGTGATCTGGATGGCGATGGCGACCTGGATGCCTTCGTTGCCGAAACCGAAATTCAGGCCGTCACCACTGACATCGAAAACCGCGTTTATTTCAACACCAACGGAGTCTTCAGTGATAGTGGCCAGCGGCTGGGCAGTTCCCACAGTTTTGATGTGACTTTAGGGGATCTCGATGGCGATGGTGATCTCGATGCTTTCATTGCCAATGATTATGGCGAACCGAATCGGGTCTACGTTAATGATGGAACGGGGACCTTCACCGATGCAGGCCAAACGTTAGGCAGCTCAAATAGCCGTCGGGTGGACCTGGGTGATCTCGATGGTGATGGAGACTTGGATGCCTTCGTGACGAATGAGGGCCAGGCCAATCGGGTTTACATAAATTCAGGCGGCACATTTTCCGATAGTGGCCAAACCCTGGGGACTGCTGCCAGTTTTGATGTGGTGTTAGGGGATGTGGATGCCGACGGTGATCTGGATGCCTTTGTTGCCAATCGTAGCGGCCAATCCAATTCCGTCTGGCTAAACACCGGCAGCGGTAATTTTATCGACCGCGGTCTTACCATGGGGACCAATGACAGTGCCGGTATGGCCCTCGGCGACCTGGATGGTGATGGCGATCTGGATGCCTTTGTCAGCAATATGAACTTCAGTGCCGGCCAACCGAATACCGTTTGGTTCAATGGAGAGAAAGAAGAACTTCCTTCGGTGACTTCCGGCACCCTTCTGGTTCATTTGAATGGTGATCAGGGCCTTATCTCAAGTGGGGGTACCGTTACCCATTGGCTGGATCAATCCGATAATGGCTACATCTTTACAGCGACTGGTGATCCCCAACAGGTCACTGATGTATATGGGCTGCAAAATGGAGTCCGCTTCGATGGGGATGACCGTCTAACCTCGGTCCAAGATATTCAACTTTTCACGACAACCACCTCCGGTCTGACGGCTTTTGTCCTGTTCGAAACGGATAACAATTCTGGGCAGAAATTCCTGGTGAACCATGGTTTCAGTCCTAAATGTCTAACCAGTTTTGAACTCGGGTACGATGCGGGTGGCGCGGGTGCCGGGAAATTTGGGCTGCACAAGGGGTGTGGCAATGCCACTGTAATCGCCGCGAATTCCATTACAAACGATACATATTATCTAATGAGCACCGTCGTCTTGCCCTCTGGCAGCACGCCCCATAACCTGCATTTTTATCGCGATGGTTTCGGGGTTGCCCGCGGCGACTTTGGCACCGGCTGGACAGATGCCGGGAGTTATGAAACCCGGTCAACGACCCTGGATATCGGGGCTCGTAATGATTTTGGCTCCGGCACTTTCGATGCCCATCATGTTGGTGACATTGTCGAAGTTATTATCTACCAGGGGGCCCTAACTAATGCTGACCGCCAGAAAATCGAAGCTTATTTGATGGCGCCGCAAGTGGCCAGTGTGGACCCCGCTACCAACACCCACGATGCCGCCGTGGATACCAGCCTAACGATCACGATGAGTCAGGCCATTAGCACCTCGACCGCCACAACCGATACCATCCGGGTTTACAGTGGTTTCCAAGGTCGCATGGCTGGAAACATAAGCTTTAGTGGCAGCGACCAGATCATTACTTATGATCCCACAGCTGATTTCAAACCGGGCGAGATCATCCAAACAACTCTCACGAGTGGGGTTCGCAGTCATAGTGATCGCTTAGCCAGTCCCGCGGTGTGGCATTTTCGCACTGCGGTCTCCAGCGGTTATGGACGGGCGGATGCCGGCTGGTCTGAAACCACTCCGGGAATCAACACCACCGATGTGGCCCTTGGCGATCTGGATGGCGATGGTGATTTAGATATTTTCGAAACCGGCCGTCCGTTGGGTTATAAGGCTGCCAGTTCGCCGCCCCTGCCGAGTAGGGTATGGCTCAACAATGGGAATGGCAATTACACCGAAAAAGTTCAGACTCCGCTGCTTACTCAGCGCAATGCATTCGAGGTCGCGTTGGGTGATTTGGATGGCGATGGCGACCTGGATGCTTTCGTCGCCAGTGCCGAAGATCAATTCAACGCCCAAGATTGTAAAGTTTGGTTCAACGATGGCAGTGCCAACTTTACCGACAGCGGCCAAAACCTGGGCTTCGAAGACAGCGTGCGGGTAGCCTTGGGCGACCTCGATGGTGATGGCGATTTGGATGCCATTATCGTCAACAATGTTGGCCAACCGGATGAAGTCTGGCTTAATAACGGCGCAGGTATATTTACGAAGACGGCCCAATCTTTAGGGGCGCTATCTGGTTGGGATGTCGCTATTGGCGATCTGGACGGGGATGGGAACCTGGACGCGGTGGTGGGTAATCACTCTGGGGGTGCCGATCAAATCTGGCTCAATGACGGCACCGCAACCTTCACCGCCGGGCAGGCCTTAGGCACGGCTGATTCCTGGGATGTAGACCTGGGTGATATCGATGGTGACGGCGACCTGGATATCGTCACCTATAACGAGATTTATAAAAATGACGGTGCGGCCACTTTTACGGGTACCAGCCAGAATGTAGCGGGGTCGCCGGCCCTCGGCGATCTCGACGGCGACGGCGATTTGGATATTCATGTCAACCGCTGGTCTGGGGCCTCCACTGATAATGAAGTTTGGCTCAATGATGGCTCTGGCACCTTCACTAAAACCAGTCAAACCCTCGATACCGGCGATACCTATTCCGTCGATCTCGGTGATGTGGATGGTGACGGTGATCTGGATATTGTTTCCGGTAATGAAAACAATGAAGCGATTAAAGTCTGGTTGAATCGCCCCCCGGTCAGCGCCGAAGATGACGCCTATCAAATGGTTGAAGATCACCAATTGGCAGTTGCCGCCGCCGGAGTGTTAGCCAACGATACTGGCACCGGTTTGACGACCGTTCTTGCCACTAATGTCAGCGCGGGAACCCTGGATTTACACTCCACCGGGGCCTTTACCTATACCCCTCCGGCCAATTTCTCCGGTTTGGTAACTTACACCTATTCTGCCACGGTCCCCGGCGCGAGCCAGACCGCTATGGTGACCATCACCGTGACTGGCGTCAACGATCCCCCAGTTGCGGTCAGCGACGTTTTTTCCACTCCAGAAGACACCACCTTGAATAGAGCAGCTCTAGGGGTTCTGGCTAATGACAGCGATGTTGAAAATGACCCCCTCGCAGCCCGCGTTCAAACTGTTCCCTCAACCGGTACTTTGAATTTGAATCCCAGCGGGGCCCTCACCTACGTTCCAGCAGCAGATTACTACGGGACGGTGACGTTTACTTATTTGATCACCGATGGTCATACTGTTGGCACTGGTATTTTCGAAAACAGCGGGCAGGCTTTGGGTAATTTCAGGAGCAGTGATCTCGAACTTGGCGATCTGGATGGCGATGGCGATCTGGATGCCCTGGTACCTGAGGATGATTACGGCACCGATAATAAAATTTGGCTTAATGATGGTAACGGGATTTTTACGGATTCAGGGAACACGATCCCCAATGTCGGTGGTACCGATATTGCCATAGGCGACTTTAATGGCGATGGTGATTTGGATGCCTTTGCGGTTTACCTTCGGAGCATAACCAGTAAAGTCTTCTTCAATGATGGCACTGGGGTTTTCATAGACAGCGGACAAGCCTTGTCGATCACCAGTGGTTATAACCTTGCGCTTGGTGATCTGGATGGCGATGGGGATTTAGATGCCTTTGTTATCAGTGGTTCCTGGAATCAAGTTTTTCTAAACGACGGCATGGGAACATTCACCCTAGCCAACCAATATACCAATGGTTCTAGCTATGCTGTTGCCTTGGGTGATTTGGAGGGGGATGGTGATTTAGATGCCTTTATCGCTCAATCCAACGGGAATCCCAATCAGATCTGGCTCAACGATGGCTCAGGCAGTTTTTCAGATAGTGCCCAGTCTTTAGGAAATAGTAACAGCCGGGCCGTTGCTCTCGGTGACCTGGATGGTGATGATGACTTGGATGCCTATGTTGCCAATTGGGGAGAGACCAATACAATCTGGCTTAACGATGGGAATGGGGTCTTCAGCGATAGTGGTTTCTCATTGGGTTCTTCAGCCGGTGATATTACCTTAGGCGATATCGATCACGATGGTGATCTCGACGTTGTTGTGGTCGCCAATCCCGATAGTCAGATCTGGCTCAACGACGGTTCAGGGCAGTTCAGCAACAGCGGTCAAGCCATTGTTTATGCGTTCACCGCCCAGATTGGTTTGGGCGATGTGGATGGTGATGGGGACTTAGATGCTTATGTTGCCAATAATTTAAGCAATCCCGACCAGGTGTGGTTCAACCGCGATACCTGGCAGACCTCCAATATTGCCACGGGAACCATCAATATCATCTCTGTCAACGATGATCCCACGGCGGTCACCGATGGTGCGACGTTAGGCGGGAACGGTGGCTCTCAGACCGTGGATGTCCTCGCCAATGATACTTTCACCCCCGATCACGGCGAAACTTTAGAAATAACGGGTGTTACCCAAGGTTCCAGCGGCGCCGTCGTGATCACCAACGCGGGCACCGATCTGACCTATGAACCCAACAATGGCTTTTTAGGGAATGATTCATTTACCTATACAATTAGCGACGGGAATAGTGGCACCGATACGGCCACTGTGGCGGTGACGGTCACCCCTATGGCCGATTTACAAGTTCCCTGGTCGTATGCGAGCCCCACCAACGTTTGCAGCGGGGAGCAGTTTTCAACCCTCTTTGAGTTAGCCAACACCGGTAGTGCCGATTCGGGCGCGTTAGACGTCTTCGTCTATAACGAAGCCGCCGCCGAGGTATATGATTATTTAGTGGGTGAAATTGGCGTAACCGGCCCGGTCCAAGGGCAGAGTGCTTACTTCGGTTTCAGCACCAACAGCTTTATCACTGGCACTCGTTACATCAACTATTGGGCAGACGGTAACAATGCCTTTACCGAAGGCAATGAGATCAACAATGGCGGTCACATCTCGGTGACGGTTCAGGAAGATCCCGCTCCCCAGGGCTCGGTGGTCATCAATGGGGATGTGGCCTTCACCAATTCTGAATACATCACCCTGACTTTGTCGGCCACCGACACCGGCAATTGTGCTACTAGCGTCGACGAAATGCGGTTTGTATATGACGGTATTTTGACCCAATGGGAACCCTACGCGACCGAAAAATATCTCCAAATTCAAAATGCTTCGGGCGAAAGTTTTGCCATTTACGCCCAATTCCGGGATGAGCATGATAACGCCGGCCCCTTTGTGGTTGATACCATTCAGATTGACCAAATCCCCCCCTACTCCAGCGTAACCGCCCCCAACGGCCGGATGATGACGACCAATTTCGCGGTCTCTTGGTGGGGGCAGGATGGTCTCAGTGGGATCGCGGGCTATGATGTCCAATACAACCTGGCTGGGGGCAGTTGGACGGATTGGGTAACCGACACCCTCACCACCACTGCTGATTTCGTGGGTGCCCAGGCCGGGGAGACCTATTGTTTCCGGACCCGGGCAGTGGATGCCGCCGGGAATCAGGAAGCCTATCCCACCGGTGAGGGGGATGTCTGCGTTGAAGTTTTAGCCCCAGAGACCGGGATTGACCTGGTCCCCTTACGCCTCGAATTCAACCAGGGAATTCAGACCCCCGGGAATAGTGTGCCCCTCATTGCTGACAAACCGATGGTGATCCGCGTGCCCTTGGGAACCGGCACCAGCGTGAACAACATTACCAACGTCTCAGCCCAACTCTATGCTCGCCGCGGTGGCCAAGCCGTCACCAATTCTCCGCTGGAACCCGAAAATGCGGCCCTCACCGTGACCCCGAATGGCAATCATGCTTTAGGCGAAAACGTCCTTGAGTTCATCGTGCCCCAGGATTGGGTCAGCGGAGATTTAGAAGTATATGTCGAGATCGATCATGGCCGCCAGATTGCCGAAACCAGCGAAAATAATAACCGTTTCCCGGCAACCGGTTATCAAACGGTCTCATTCAGCCAACCGCCGGATTTAGAACTAACCCTGGTGCCAATTCGCTGGCAGCACGGTGCCGAAACCCTGAGCTTGGATAATGCTGAAATCCTAGCCGCGGTCGCCGAAATCCAGCAAATCTATCCGGCTGCAGAAGTCGTTGTTTCAATCCATCCGGCCTTCAATTACACTGGCGACACCCTCCATTGGGAAACTCTCTTGGGGCAAATCGATACCCTCCGCGAAGTCGAGAACCCAACCCCCGAACCCTATCAAAAGTATCTCGGGCTGATCCCGACCCCACCAGACTTTAATCCCGGTGATCCAGTTGGGTTGGCTTACTTACCGGGTGCCACTGCTATCGGCTACCTCGTTCCTGGTGATGATCTCATTTTGCCCCAAACCTTAGCCCACACCTTTGGCCGTTCGGGCGTAACCGCGACCCCCGCATGCACTACCCAGCCCGCCCCTGATGTAGCTTATCCCTATGCCAATGGGATGATCCAATATGCTGGGTGGAACTACGTCCACGAAATCTTGATCCCCGGCACCCATTACGATCTTCTGACGGGTTGCGGTCTCAGTTGGATTTCAGATTACACCTATATGTCTATATTTACCGGGTTGGAACCGGGTGCGGCGGTTTCTGTTCAGACACTGAATCCCGCCCCGTTCTATCCACAGCCATCCCGAGATGTTCCCGCAGTTCAGGGGGATACCCAGGCTGTCACCCTAGCCGAAATCGCAGCCCTGGATGGCAATATGTTGGTCACCGGCCTGATCAAGCCCGATGGTTCCACCGGTCAGATCACCGCGGCCTTTACTTTCAGTGAGACCAATTCCATTCGACTGTTGGATGACGGCCCCTTTACGGTGGCGTTGGTTGATCGTAACGGGCATGAATACCAGGTACGGGCTTGGGGTTTGGATACCCTCAGCGCCCAGCCAAATCCGACCGCGCAACACTCTTTTGCCTTGCTCTTCCCCAAACATCCCGAGATAAGTGCCCTGCGCCTGTATCACTCGGGGAATCTGCTCCATCAGATTACTGCCGGATCGCAGCCTTCGGTAACTCTTACTTCCGCTGTGCCAGCAACTTTGAGTGGCGCTACCTATACCCTAACTTGGGAAGGTCCCTCTGGACAAATTTATCTCGTGCGGTATTCGACAGACAATGGCCAGACCTGGCAGGTTTTGTCCGCACCCCAAACGACGACGAGTTTAGCGATCGACTTGGCTACTTTGGCGGGCACCTCTGCCGGACTGTTTGAAGTGGTTGCCAGCAACGGGGTCCGCTCCACTTTTGAGCGAACGACAAGTTTCACGGTGACCGATTCGCCCCCGGAAGTGACCATTTTCAGCCCCTTAGCCGGTTACCAATTGGATGCTGCTACCCTGATCACCCTTTCTGGCAGTGCTACCGATCTCGAAGACGGTGCGCTGAACGGGGCCCAACTCACCTGGATCTCAGATATCGATGGCGTTCTCGGCACCGGGAATCAGCTGACGGTAGAACTCTCTAGTGGCAATCACTTCATCACCCTCCAAGTCACCGATAGCCAGGGGCAGACTAGTGAGGCTCAAGTCTCCCTAAAAACCTGGCAAGTATTTTTGCCGCTGGTGTTACGTTAAATTGAATCACTGCTGTTTCGCAACTAACAGCTGAGTAGGGTGGCATATCGAAGGGTGAATTTTTCGAGATGAAAATTCTAGGAATCCTATTCCTGCCAGGAATAGGGTTCCTTTTTATGTAGTCAACATTTTTAGCCTCACACAACAAAATTTTCTAGGGAGTATTGAGGGTATGTGTATCAATAATATCGCCCCCCTGGGTAATAAATTGAAACGTGATCTGGGACTGATCTGCTTCAACTAGCAGCGCGCCATAATCCCCGTTGTAACGGACCTGACTGCCTGAGACCGGCGTACCGAAGCCATAAATACTCTTCCCACCTAAGCCGTTCACAAAATAGGGGAACTCATTGATCAAAATTCGTTCATAGGTATGGTCGTGACCGGCCAAAACAGCTGAAGCACCCCAATTCTGGTAATCCCATTGCAGATCTGTTTCCGGGCCGTGTGGGCCGGAGGAAAAGGGAGGATGGTGCATATAGACCAATTTCCAAGTTGCGGTTGAAGCTGCCAGTTTAGACTGTAGCCAATTAGCTTGGTTTGACCCGTTTGTCCTCCCATCTGGCTCTTCCGCTACACTATTTATCGCAAAGAAGTGAACCGGACCCCAAACGAAGTCATAATAGCGTTCATTTCCAGGAAGGGAAAAATAATCAAAATATGGCCCAGTACACCCTCCATCTGAACAGTTGATGGCACGCTGGTCGTGATTACCGAGTGTAGGGAAGAATCGATTGGTTTCCGCCCCAGACCCATAATCGCCTGGATAAGGGGCAATATAGGCGTGATAATACTGACCAATGTTGACATCGATGGTGCTAGCTTCTCCATCTGGGTAATTATTGTCGCCGGTGGTGATGATGAAATCTGGAACCCAACTTATAACTTGGTTGGCTACGTCGCGTTCATTGTCTCCTGCCAACCCATAATCTCCGATGACCGCAAAGCGGATCGGGGCAGAATAATTTTTGAATATGAGTGGAAAGTATAAAACGGTTTCTTCTTCAAAGACCGCAGTCCGAGTTGCCTGACCAGCTCGGACTGGGTTTAGAAAGTTATTTAGAGCGAATACCAAACACCCCCAAACGATGATTGATCCGCCCAATTTCTGCCAACAGATAGCCAGCAGGTGGCGGAGAGTTGAATTATTTTTAAACACGGTCCAAATTGCTGCGGATTACCGCCAGCCAGTCGGCAGATAAGCCCCGCAGGTTAGCGAGTTCTTCTAGGGCTGAGATATCGTTTTTCCAATGCGTATAGGTTTCAAGGGCCCGGATTATGTTCCAGGTAGGGTTTGGGCGTTCTAATAACGTTACGTTTTCCCCGGCTGCGATACTGCCAGTTTCTAAAACCCGGCAATACCACCCTGTGCGCCCGGTTTTCAAAACCCGTTTAGTCAAATCGGGAATCCCCCAGCGCCGGGCGATTTTTGCACATGGTTGTCGGGCCTGGGTGACCTGGAGTTTGACCACCCCAATTTCAAAAATATCGCCAATAAACACCGTATTTTCATTCAGGTTACCGACCGTCAAATTTTCGGCAAAACCGCCAAATGTGAATTCCTGGTTTAGTTTCGCTTGCCAGGTTGGGTAATGGTCAGCGCTGTACATTAACACCGCTTTTTCTTTCCCGCCATGATGAACTTTATTCGTCTGAGAATCGCCAGCTAAACCCATTTTTTCAACATAAGTCGAGCCAGTCACCGGTTCTTTGAAAAAAGATGTTTCCCAGGTGCCCTGATCATCGGTATAAATTTGGCTGCTACCAATTTGAATAGAAATTACTGTAGGAGTTGTCATAGCGTTACCTTAGTTTTCATGAATTTATCTTAAAGTTCAATCGTCTCATAATCAGACCGGTTAGACCTCTCTGATATCTTTGGCGTTTTAGACCTTGCCAACATTTTAGACCACTTCGCCTTAATTGATAAGACCTGCCAGGTTTTCAAAACCTGGCAGGTCTGAGTGATTCACGAAATTAGAGTTGAGCTATATCTTCTCCACTCGCACCGCTGTCACTTTGGTCTCCGGGATTTTGGCCACCGGGTCCAGGGCCGGGTTGGTGATCTCGTTGGTGGGGCTTTCGTGGAAGTGGAACGTCATCGAGCACACGCCGGAGGGGCAGGTGTCGGTCACCTGGACGCGGGTTTTGACCTTGCCGCGTCGGGAGTAAACTTCCACCCATTCGCCATCTTCCACGCCAAATTGATCCGCATCCGCCGGGCTGAGCTTGAGCCATTCGTTGCCATCGAGTTCTTCGAGCCCGGCCACCCGCCGCGTCATCGTGGCGGAGTGATAGTGATACAGACTGCGGTCCGTCGTCAAGATGAGGGGGTAGTCATCATCGGCGATCTCGGCCGACTTTTTGTATGCTAGCGGGACAAATTGACCCTTGCCGTTGGGGCGGGCGAATTTCCCCTTGTGGAGGAACTTCGTTCCAGGGTCATCCGCGTCCCGACAGGGCCATTGCAAACCCACTTCTTCGATCCGGTCATAGGAGATACCGCCGTAGATGGGGGTGACCGCGGCGATCTCGTCCATGATTTCGGAGGGGCCGGTGAAATCGAAGCCTTGCTCACCCATTTTCTGAGCAATTTGGGAGGTGATCACCCAATCGGGTTTAGCATCACCCCGGGGCGGAATGGCCTTGCGAATCCGCTGGACGCGGCGTTCGGTGTTGGTGTTGGTCCCATCCTTCTCGGCGAAAGAGGCCGCGGGCAACACCACATCCGCAAGTTGCGCCGTTTCTGACAGGAAAATATCCTGCGCTACGAAAAACAGATCGGGATTTTCGAGGGCTTCCCGCACATGTTTGGCGTTAGCCTCCGTCAAGAGCGGGTTTTCCCCGACCATGTACAGAGCCGTAACCTTACTCTCATAAATGGCATCGAATATCTCTGTGTGCGTCAACCCAATCTGGTCGGACATCGGTTGACCCCAGGCCTGTTCAAACTTGGCTTTGTTTTCAGGAATGGTCACATTCTGATATCCGGGGTAGACGTTAGGCAGGCCGCCCATATCGCACGCGCCTTGAACGTTGTTCTGACCGCGCAGGGGGTTGACACCGGTTGATTCTTTGCCGATGTTACCCGTCAGCAGCGCCAGGTTGGCGACGGCCATGACGTTGTCGGTGCCGTGGGTGTGTTGGGTGATCCCCATGGCATAGAACAGGGCCGCGGGTTTGTTGGTGGCGTAGGTGTGGGCCACCTTGGTGACATCGGTCCAGGGCACGCCGGTAATTTCTTCGACAAATTCTGGGGTGTATGGGGCCAGCGAGGCCTCGAACTCGTCAAAGTTTTCACATAATTCATCAATGAAGGCCTGATCTTGCAAGCCTGCTTCGAGAATATAGCGGCACATTCCCATCAGCAGGACGGTATCGCTGCCGGGTTTGGGCTGGATGAATAGCTGCGCCGAACGCGCCAGCTCGATCTCTTTGGGGTTGGCGACTAGCAAAGTAGCACCGTTTTGCGCCGCCCGCCGCATGCGGTGGGCGATCACGGGGTGGGCATTGGTGGTGTTGGCCCCGATTACGAATATGGTTTTTGCGCCATCAATCTCCTTAATGGAGTTGGTCATTGCGCCCGAGCCGAAGGAAGTGACCAGACCGGCCACAGTAGGGCTGTGTCAAAGCCGGGCGCAGTGATCGACGGAATTCGTCCTCATGACTGCGCGGGTAAATTTTTGGATGAGATAATTTTCTTCGAGCGTACACTTGGCACTGGCCAGGGCGGCAAATTTGTCGCCTTTGCGGTCGGTAAAATTGGTGGCGATGAGCTCCAGGGCTTCATCCCACTCCGACTCGACAAACTCACCGTTTTTCTTGATCAACGGTTTGGTCAGCCGGTCCGGATGGTTGATGAAGTTGAAACCGTAGCGGCCTTTGACGCACAGACTGCCCTCGTTGGTGGGGCGGTCGCGGTCGGCGCGCACACTGACAACTTCGTCTCCGGCGACACCCAAATAAATCCCACAGCCCACCCCGCAGTAGACGCAGGTGGTCTGGGCTTCGCGGGCGGCGAATTTGGGTTTCTTGGGTGCCAATGCTCCTACGGGGCAGCGATCCACACACTCTCCACAGGATTCACAGATCGACTCGACGAAGGGTTTATTCCCAAAGGTACCGACTGTGGTCTGGACGCCGCGGTCGATAAATCCTAAGGCCCCCAAGCCCACAATTTCGTCACAGGTTCGCACGCAGATGCCGCAGATCACGCATTTGTTGGGGTCAAACTGGAAGAAGGGATTGGAAGCGTCGATGGGCAAGTCACGTTCGGTTTTGCGGAGCCGCTCCAAGCGTTCGGGTTCAATTCCCAAATAAGACGAAACCGTCAGCAGATCGCAGTCGTGGGCGGCGGCACAGGCCAGACAGTCCATGTGGTGATCGGCGATCAACAGTTCCATCGCGATCTTGCGGGATTGGTAAATGACGGGGCTGTTGGTGCGGACGTCGATGCCTTCCCGGACCGGTTCCAGGCAACTCATTGTCATCCGGCCGCCGTCGATCTCGATCCCACATAAGCGGCAGGCCCCCACCGGTTTCAAATCCTCGTGGTGACAGAGATGGGGAATATAAATCCCATTTTCCAGGGCGGCATCCAGAATATTCTGGCCTTCCCGGGCGACGATCTCCTGACCGTCGATGGTTAATTTGATTTGTTTTGTCATAGTATCTTCTCTACTTTACTATTGTTCACCACAAAGGCACTAAGGGCACAAAGAAATTTATTGGGTTTACTAAAAAAACCTTAGTGTTCTCTGTGTCTTTGTGGTGTATATATCGATGAAAATTTCTCTATGTTTATCTAACTTTCACCACAAAGGCACTAAGGGCACAAAGAAATTTATTGGGTTTACTAAAAAAACCTTAGTGTTCTCT
This sequence comes from uncultured Anaerolineales bacterium, assembly GCA_964453155.1. Taxonomy (GTDB): domain Bacteria; phylum Chloroflexota; class Anaerolineae; order Anaerolineales; family UBA11858; genus CAYVQU01. The sequence continues at coordinate 29,197 of CAYVQU010000019.1, forward strand.
GTGTCTTTGTGGTGTATATATCGATGAAAATTTCTCTATGTTTATCTAACTTTCACCACGAAGGCACCAAGGGCACAAAGTTTAACCTTGTACTAACCGCTTGATGCCTTTTTTCAACACGGGGACATTGAAATTGATCAAAAGTCCCAGCCAAATCTCAGATAGGCGCAGATATGTGAGTAATTGCGCCTGATGAATTGGCATTACTCTCTCAACGGATTTTAGTTCTAATACGATTATCTCATCTACGAGAATATCAATCCGGTAACCTGCCGAGAGCTCTACATTTTTATATTTTATAGGAAGGTCAACTTGCCTTTGAAAAGGAATGCCCCGTAATGCCAATTCCTGGCATAAGCATTCTTCGTAAGCAGATTCCAAGAGTCCCGGGCCTAAAGCCTTATGAACCTCGATTGCCGCACCGATAACTTCGTGTGACAATTTATCTGCTTTTTCTTTGATTTCCATAAAATCTTCTTTGTGTGTTTTTGTGATGTTTGACTAAAAAAATATGTTTCAAAAAATTCACCACAAAGACACCAAGTTCACAAAGAACTACTATTAAATATATTTAAACCTTCGTGTTCTCTGTGTCTTTGTGGTGAGTGACTGCCTCAGGGTTCCACCAATTCAACTTCGCCGGTGCGAATTTCCACCGAGAAGAATTTGGGCGGGCAAACTTCGTAGCACACGCCGCATTTGTGGCAGAGCGATTGTTCGATGTAATGCATGCCTTTCTGTTCGCCGATGATGGCCTCCGTGGAGCAGTTCCGGCGGCACAAACCACAGCCAATGCAGCTATCCAGGATGTGGTAAGTAATGAATTCTTTACATTGTTTGGCCGGACAGGCGCGGTGGTGGATATGGGCTTCGTATTCATCCCGGAAGTAACGCAAGGTGGTCAAAACCGGATTTGGGGCCGTTTGACCCAACCCACACAGGGAACCCGCTTTGATGCCCACGGCCAATTCTTCGAGCAATTCGATATCACCCGGTTTGCCACGACCTTCGACGATGTCTTCCAGGATATCGAGCATTTGTTTGGTGCCTAAGCGACAAGGCACACACTTCCCACAGGATTCCTTTTCGGTGAAGTCCAGGAAGTAACGGGCCACATCGACCATGCAGGTGTCTTCGTCCATGACAACCATTCCGCCGGAGCCCATCATCGAACCTGCTTCGATTAGCGAGTCGTAATCGACGGGGGTATCCAGGAAGGATTCCGGTAAACACCCACCTGAAGGTCCCCCGGTTTGGACGGCTTTGAACTTCTTGTTGGGGTCCAGCATCCCGCCGCCGATATCGTAAATGATCTCACGGAGGGTAATTCCCATGGGGACCTCGACCAGACCGCTGTTGGCGATCTTGCCGGTCAGGGCGAAAACGGCCGTGCCCTTGGATTTCTCAGTGCCGATGCTGGCGAACCACTCGGCCCCGTTGGTGATGATCAAGCGGACATTGGCGTAGGTTTTGACGTTGTTGAGCAGGGTTGGTTTGCCGTTCAGGCCCTTAATCGCCGGGTAGGGCGGGCGGCTACGCGGCATGCCGCGATGACCCTCGATGGAGGTGATCAAGGCGGTTTCTTCACCGCAAACGAAGGCGCCCGCGCCGTGGAAGATCTCGATATCGAAATCAAAATCGCCACCCATGATGCCTTTACCGAGATAACCTTTCTCACGAGCCTGATCAATCGCAATTTGCAGGCGCGTGATTGCCAGGGGATATTCGGCCCGGCAGTAGATATAGCCTTGCTGCGCACCGATGGCGAAACCAGCGATGGCCATGCCCTCTAAAACCGCGTGGGGATCGCCCTCCAAGACCGAACGGTCCATAAATGCGCCGGGGTCACCTTCATCGGCGTTGCAAAGTACATATTTGGTGTCACCGGGGGCGTCCTGGGTAAACTGCCATTTACGGCCGGTCGGGAACCCACCGCCGCCGCGCCCACGTAGCCCGGAGTCCAGCACCGATTTAACGATAGCTTCCGGGGTCAGATCAAAGATAGCGGTTTTTAGCGCTTCGTAGCCCCCCACTTCTAGGTAATCGGTGATATTTTCGGGGTCGATCTTGCCACAGTTTTGCAGGACCAAACGCTTTTGTTTGGAATAAAAGGGGATGTCGTGATAAGTGGGGAGTTTTTCTTTCGTGGCCGGATCTTTGTAATACAGTTTCTCAACCGGTTCGCCGTCGTTTTTCAGGGAATCGACAATCGACTCAACATCTTTGGGCTTGACGTTGGCATAAAAAGTGCCTTCAGGTTCCACGACCACAATCGGGCCCTGCTGGCACATCCCATGACAGCCGGTGAATTTGACTTCAAAATCGGTGCCTTCTAACCCAGCTTCCAATTCGGTCTGAATCGCGCCCGATTTGGCCGATTCACACCCGGTCCCCCGACAAATGAGAACGGAATTGTTATTTGCCATTTTTACCAGCCTCCGCTTTCAAAAGTTTGCGGACCTTGTTCTTCGTCAGGTTGCCGTGAACTTCTTCGTTGTAGGTCACCGCCGGAGCCAGGGCGCAGCAGCCGATGCAGGCCACTGTCTCGACTGTATATTCCAAATCTTCGGTCGTCCCTTCGCCTTCCAGCCCAACATTGGCGGTGATTTCCTCTAAAATGGCAGGCGCCCCACGCACATGGCAGGCCGTCCCACGACAGACACAGATGTGGTTTCGTCCGGTTGGTTCAAACCGAAACTGCGCATAAAATGTCGCTACGCCATAGATGTCACTCTCGGGGACCCGGGTGAATTTGGCAATCGCCCGCATCGAGTCTTCGGGCAGGTAGGTGTAATTCTCCTGCACCTTCTGCAGAATGGGGATAATCTCATCCCGCTGCCCTTTGAAGTTTGAAAAGATGGTTTGAAGTTCTGGTTCCATGTTCTCTCCTTTGTCTTGTGAGGAGTTGATAATGATCCAAATTGTGAATATTTTCACAATACTGAGATTTTACCCCATTACCGCAAAAATTGCAAACAGGAGAAGGTTTACCCGATTTGCTATATTTCTACTGATCCAATGTATATTTTTATGCGGATGTAGGGAAAAAATGAAGTGTCAAAGTTCCTGGATTAGAGAAGGAAAGTCATCTACTCAAGATTGCATCGCAGCGTTGCAGTATTTGGTTCGGTAGCCCCAATTTTGAGAGCACTTGGTATGCTGTCACTCGTAGTAGTGGTATGGCGTTAAGTTTGGAGGCGTTCAAAACCATTATAAACTTTCATTGTTCCACTTCTGACATACCCCACTAAGGTGACATTCCAAGCCGAAGCCATCTCAACGGAAAGTGAGGTTGGCGAGGTCCGAGAAGCTACGATTGGGCAGCCCATCGTGGCCGTTTTGCGCATCATCTCTGACGAAATCCGCCCAGTGACCAGTAAAATTCGGTCTCGGGTTGCGATGCCATGTTTTAGGCAGCAGCCGGTGAGTTTATCGATGGTGTTATGCCGACCCACATCTTCAACGATGGCGACCAACTCCTCGGTTTGGGGGTCCAATAATCCCGCGGCGTGGACCCCTCGGGAGCGCGCGTACAAACTATTGGGCGGCTGCAGTTTGCGAAATGCCGCGCGGATTAATTCGGGTTCAATCTGAATATCGCTTTCTAAGGGTTGGAGACCCGTTTCAGGATCGGTAAATGTCACCCCACCCCCACATCCTGAAGTAATTATGGCTCGAGCAGGTTTTTCAAACGGGCGATTGAGCCAGATGTCTACGCAGCATCCGGCCGCGCTAATGTGTAGGATTTCGATTTCAGAAAGATTCGCAATCAAACCTTCATTCTTCAAAAAACCTAACGCCAATAAATCTTGCTCTTGGGGGGTGGCCATAATGGTGGCCAACTCGATCCCATTGACGTAAATTGTGATCAGGGCTTCTTCGATGATTTCCCCTTCTTTGGAAGACCAATTGTTGTTGCGATACTCAAACCAGTGGGTAGGAACGGCGCCGGTGGACATTGCTGAATTATATCTGATTATCAGACGGTGAGGTTGAGTTTGAATGAGAGAAATAGGGCAATTGCATGTTCATGTAAACATGCGACTGAAGTCGCAGCAACTGGCGCAAATGCGCTGGCAAAACCTGCCTTCGCAGGTTGAAACCCAGTCGCCGAAGGGCGACTTCGCAGTTGTCGGTGCAGTTTTAACTGCCATTTAAGGTTACCTGCGATTGCCCTAGTGAGATGGATAAGCTTGCATATGAGCTGAAAAATGTTTTTTTGCTGTGTGGATCAAATGTCCCATAAAAGACTCATTTGGCCCCATTGGTAGTTCAGATTTTGTAAACGGTCGGGCAAATGAGAGGCGCGGTGATTGTAGCAATTGGCCGGGGGCTCGCATCTGCTGCATGATTTGCAAAAACTCTGAAATTCGTTGTTTGTCGCGCCGTTCGCGACGGAAAACTGTCAATGGGTGCGATACATAATACGGTTCGATAATTCCGCTGATCATGGTGATCAGAATTTGGGTTTCTGGAACCCGCCGGGCGAAAAGTTCTAGGCTGCGAGACCAACCATCCAACGCCAGCTCTGCACCGGACATCGTATCCGGATCGGGATCCATCCCATCTCCAGCGAAGATCAGAACCGCGCCACCATTTTTCAGGTGTTGAAGGGCTTCTCGAGTGGCCCGCATGCGAATCTGGGGGTCCGGGGGGGAGAATACAAAATGGGGTTTCGTCGCGGGAATTTCGTTGATGAAGATAAGCGGAATGTTGACGAAGATTTTGATATCGTCACGCGGGATATTGGCCGTGATGACCAGGGTATCATAGGCCCCCGGGTGATTCGCGGTGATTAGTAGTGGTCCCTCCGTAGGGATGTTTTGGGCCCCTGAAACCTCAACCGAGGCAACGAAATTGGGAATAAACCATTGCGAGGCTTGTTGAAATCCGTGCACAGCCACACGATAATCAAATTCTGCTGCGATGATCGAAAATCGATGGATTGCTTTCCAGGCCAGGGGCGTAAATACGCGCGCCATTAGTCCATCGGTAGCAAAACCCAGGGCTCGGAATAATTCACCGCACAAGATTTGGGTGAGAGCCGCAGCTTGTTCGTCTTGTGATTTTGAAGCTTCCATGTTCTGCTAAAAACTCCCCTTGATTTCGAGGGGAGTTTGATTTCTACAGCATATCATCATTGGATGGGAAGAATGATTATCCAAACCGTCCCTGAACATAGTCTTCGGTGCGTTGGTCTTTGGGGGTGATGAAGAGTTTTTTACCTGGAGCAAATTCGATCAATTCACCTTGTAAGATGAAAGCGGCCTGATCGGCAGTCCGGGCCGCTTGTTGAACCGAATGCGGCACCAGAATGATGGTGTAATCCTTTTTTAGGGTTTGCAGCGATTCTTCGACTTTGCCAGTCGAAATCGGATCAAGTCCGGACGTAGGTTCGTCTAGCAAAACTACCTCAGGTTCTAAAGCCAACACTCGAGCGATACATAAACGCTGCTGCTGACCACCAGAGAGGGCTACAGCCGGATCATCCAAGCGATCTTTGACTTCCTCCCACAGGGCGGCCTGATTTAGACTGCGTTCAACGGCAGCATTTAGTTTTTTCGCCCGTTTTTCTCCAGCAACTTCCAACCCGTAAGTCAGGTTTTCGCGAATACTCATCGGCAGAACGACTGGGCGGGCGAAGACCATTCCCACCCGACGGCGCAAGGCGATCACATCAACTTTGGAATCCAGGATATTCTCCCCGTCTAGGAGCACTTTGCCATCCATATAAGCGACATCGGCCAAGTCGTTAAGGCGGTTCAAAACCCGTAGCAAACTCGATTTCCCCCCGCCGGCGGGGCCGAATAACACTGAAATGGTATTTTTGGGGATTTCCAGGCTGATATTCCGCAGTGATTCAGTGCCATCGGAATAGTGCAGGGTGAAGTTTTCGATGACGATTTTATTTTTACCCAAATTATGAGTGGGATTTTTGGTTTTAGCGGCTACCATTGGCGTTTTCTCCGGGCCCGTGAGCGGATGGTGGTGGCGATGAAGTTCATCCCCAGAACAAAGGTCAACAAGACCAGGGCGGTACCATATTGAATTTTGATCGGCATCCCGGGAACCTGAGTGGAGATGACATATAGATGATAGGGCAAAGCCATGGTTGCATCCATCGGGGAGCCGGGCAGACGGGGTAAGAAGAAAGCTGCCACGGTGAACAAAATCGGGGCGGTTTCCCCAGCAGCCCGTTCCAGGCCGAGGATGACGCCGGTCAGGATACCGGGGAGGGCCTGTGGCAAAACGATCCGGCGGATGGTTTGCCATTGCGTGGCGCCGACCGAAATGCTGACCGTGCGGAACGATTGCGGCACGGCCCGTAGGGCCTCTTCGGTGGTGCTGATGATGACCGGGAGGGTCATGATCGAGAGCGTGAGCGACCCAGCCAGTATGCTGGTGCCAAAATTTAGGAAGAGCACGAACAACCCGAGCCCAAAAAGACCGTAAACTACCGACGGAATTCCGGCCAGGTTGATAATCGCGATCCGAATGGTGCGGGTAACTCGATTGTCTGGGGCGTATTCTGAGAGGTAGATTGCAGCCCCGATCCCTAAGGGAACGGCAAACACCGCGGTTCCGAGCGTTAGATACAAGGTGCCGACGATTGCCGGCCAGATGCCCCCGGCCCGCATCCCATCCCGGGGGAAACCGGTAATGAATTCACCCGATATCGCGGGTGATCCCAGGACCAAAATGTAAATGATCACGGCCACAATGGGGAGCACAGTGAGAAAGGTCATCGTGGTTAGCAATCCAAATCCCATCCGTTGGGTCATCAAGCGGGATTTTGAAGTTGATTCAGGTTTCATAATTTACCTATCGCAATAGAAATTGAGTTTTTACAAAAAACTCAGTTTCCTGGTTTATGACAAAATCCGTTCCTGGCGCTTGCGCTGTCGGAAAACAACGGCCGAGGCCGAAACATTGACGATCAAAGAGATCAGAAAAAGCACGATCCCGATTGCGAACAGCACATGATAGTGCACACTGCCGTTGGCGACTTCACCCATCTCAGCGGCGATGGTGGCCGTCATGGTGCGGGCCGGGGCGAACAGGGCGCCTAAACCTTTGGGCAGCACGGGGGCGTTACCGGTGACCATCATGACGGTCATGGTTTCACCGATGGCCCGGCCAACCCCGAGCATCACCGCAGTCAAAACGCCGGACCGAGCCGCGGGGAGGGTCACTCGCCAGATGGTCTGCCATTCGGTTGCACCAATGGCCAATGCCGCGTCCCGGTAAGATTTCGGAACTGCATCCAGGGCATCTTCCGAGACCGAGACCACTGTTGGGATGGCAATCCCGCCGAGGAGGATGGCGCCCGCCAAAGCGGTCAAGCCGGTAGGGAGGTTCATCAAAATTCGGAGATATGGTGACAGGACCAGAATCCCCAGAAATCCGAGGACGACGGAGGGCAGCCCGCCTAAAATCTCGACCAGGGGTTTGAGAATGTCCCGCATCCAGCGGGGGGCGATCTCTGAGATGTAAATGGCTGTCCCCACCCCGAAGGGTACCGCAATCAAGGTGGCCCCGACGGTGACGATCAGCGAACCGCCGATCAGGGGCAAGATTCCAAAATAATCTTCAATGGGGTACCAGCGGATGGAAAACAAGGTTTCCAGCGGAACTTCGGTGAAAGTCGGCAACCCTTCCCGGATCAGGAAGAAGAAGATCATCCCCACAAAAAAAATGGCCGAATAGCCAGAGATTTTTACCAGGCGGGTGATGATGAACTCCCGCCAGTTTTTGGTGATATCCATTAGGCCTCACAAAAAATATAAAGATTAAGATCAAGCCGAAATGCGTCTAGATAATTGTGTTACGTGATACGGGTCGTTATTTTACGATGGGTACGAACCCAAGCTCGGTGACGATCGGTTGGGCGTCGGGGGAGAGAATCCAATTCAGGTAAATTTCGACTGCCCCTTCCGGTTCCCCGGCCGTGTACATGTAGAGATCTCGGGCGATGGGGTAGGTGCCGTTGTTGACGGTGTCGGCCGAGGGCCAGACGTATTCGGCCTCAGGCGTTTTGGCCACCCCAATGACTTTCATCTCATGGGTTACATAGCCCAACCCGTCGTAGCCGATAGCGTTGGGATTCTGCCGGATTTCGGCCCCAATCCCCTCCGAGGAGGGCATCAGCAGCGTATTAGCCGAAAAGAAAGTTTTGTTATCTTTCTCGCCTAATCGCAATACTTCTTCGAGGAAGTAGACATGGGTCCCAGAGTTGGTCTCTCGCGAGAGCCGGACGATAGGTCGATCTTCTCCGCCAACTTCGGTCCAGTTGGTGATCTTGCCGCTGTAGATGTCGGAAATCTGCTGCAGGGTGAGTTCGGTTACCGGGTTCTCGGGATTGACGATTACCGCGATGGCATCTCGAGCGATGACAAATTCGATCGGGTCGGTACCGTTGGCCTGGGCGGCCTCGATTTCTTCGGGTTTGATCCGGCGGGAGGCGTTGGCGATATCGACTGTGCCATTAATTAGCGCCGCGATCCCCGTCCCAGATCCGCCTCCGGTGACGCTGATGCGCGTTTCGGGGTGGAGTTCCTGATAGAATTCAGCCCAGGCCAACGCCAGATTGACGATGGTGTCGGAGCCTTTATTCTCGATGGTTTCAGATTGGACGGGGGCCGCACCACTGGAGGCTGAATCAGTCGCCTGACATCCGGTAATCAATACCAAAAGTAAGACAATGATGAGGGTGCGAATAGATTTCATTTCGCGAGAAATTATAACGTAAAATTGTTGAATTTAGGGGTATTTTGAGTCCGCTGGGGAGGCCAGTAAGTTAACAAATTGTTAAATGAACATAATTCTAAGAAATATCGGCTGTGGTACTTCGCAGTGCGGCCAACGTAGCGTATAATTTGGGGCATGCCAAAAAAACCAGTTTTTACCGTTCGTGATCTAGATTTCTATTACGGGGATTTCCTGGCCCTGAGTAAAATCACTATGGATATCATGCCCCAAAAGGTGACGGCCTTAATTGGTCCCTCGGGGTGTGGCAAATCGACCTTTGTGCGCTGCCTCAACCGGATGAATGACACCATCGATGGCACGCGCGTCGAAGGCCAGATTCTGCTCGAAGGGTCAGACATTTACAATCCCGATATTGATCTGGCATTCCTGCGTCAACGGGTGGGAATGGTTTTTCAAAAGCCGAATCCTTTTCCCCAGTCGATCTATGATAACGTAGCTTTTGGGCCGCGGGTTCTCAAAATGACGTCCGATAAAGCCGAGTTGGACGAAATTGTCGAGCGCAGCTTGCGGCGGGCCGCGGTCTGGGAGGATGTCAAAGACCAACTCCAAGAAAATGCCCTCAGTTTATCCCTTGGGCAGCAGCAACGTCTATGCATCGCCCGGGTTTTGGCGCATCGAGCCGAAGTGATCTTAATGGATGAACCCTGCTCCGCCCTGGACCCCATCGCGACCGGCAAAGTCGAAGATTTGATCCACGAACTTAAAGAGCAGTACACCATCGTGATCGTAACCCATAACATGCAGCAGGCCGGACGGGTATCCGATACGACCGGGTTATTTTGGCTAGGGGAATTGCTGGAGTTTAATCCCACTGAGAAAATTTTCACCAATCCCGATCATGAGATGACCGAAGCTTATATTACGGGCCGGATGGGATAGTCAGCGGTTATTTCATTGAAAGCTTTTCTTAGACAAAAGTTCCCCGGAAACTTTAAAGTTTCCGGGGAACTTTTGTCAATCGCTACAAATCATTCAAAATTCGGGGTATTTCTTTCGCGATCGCATCCCGAACCTGCTGAAATACTGCCAGAATTTCTTCTTCGGTGCCGGTGGCTTCGGCCGGATCGGGAAAGGAGTGATGGACCCTTTTTCCCTGCCCCAACCAAACCGGACATTCTTCCGCGGCTGAGTCACAGACCGTTACAACCAGATCTAAATCCCAATCTCGAAATTCATCGGCGAGTTTGGATTTGCCCGAATGCTCAATCCCAACCTCTTTTAGAACGGCAATCGCCTTGGGGTGAACGTACCCGGCCGGTTTGGTTCCCGCGCTGACGGCCTGCCATTGATCACCCTTACGGGCATTAATTATCGCCTCCGCCATATGGGAGCGGCAGGAATTACCGGTGCATAAAAATAAGACTTTTTTCTTCATGATAATTCGTCGTAAGAGTCTGAAAGGTCTAAGGGTCTAACTGGTCAGACGATGAGACGTTTTAGACCATTCAGACCTTTTAGGCGTTCAAGACGCTTTTAGCATCCTTTTCGCTTGCTCATTCTGTTCATCGTCGGAGGCTTTTATCTCGATCATTTCACCCGTTGCGATGTAAATGATGCGCTCGCAGATATTGGTGACGCGGTCGGCCATCCGTTCGAGGTTGTGGGCGGCCCACATCAGGTGGTTGGCGCGGTCGATGACGGTGGGGTCGGCGATCATGTAGGTGATCAGTTCGCGCAGCACCTGATTATAAAGACCATCCACATAGTCATCTTCCAGCGGAATTTCCCGGGCGACTTCGACGTCATTATTGGCAAAAGCTTCCAGGGTGCGATGGAGCATATCGGTCGTCGCATTTGCCATCCGGGGAATATCAACCAGGGGTTTGACCGGGGGTTGGTCGGCCATCATGATGCAGATCCGGGCAATCCCTTTGGCATAGTCGCCCATCCGTTCGAGTTCGTTGGCGATCTCGAAAACCGAGGCCAAGTAGCGGACATCCCGGCCCATTGGCTGCTGGGTGGCGATCAGCACCATCACGTCGTTTTCAATTTCGAACCGTTTGGCATTGATCTTTTGGTCACCATCATACGTGCGGTGGGCCTTAGGGATGTCGCGCTTTTTGAGGGCGTCGACGGCGTCGATCGTGGCATGAGTCACCATGCTGCCCATGAGCAAAAGATCATCGCCCAATTTTTTCATCTGCCGATCGAGGGTTTCGCGCGGTGTGAGAGTCATAATTACGTCCTATTGGTCTAACTTGTCTGAGGGGTCAAAATAGTCTAATCCGTCCGACTGGTCCGATGTCAGTGACCAATCAGACATTTTGGACATCTTAGACGCTTTAGACCTTTATCCAAAGCGCCCGGTGATGTAATCTTCGGTACTCTGATTATCGGGGCGGGTGAAAATTTTGTTGGTCTCACCAAATTCATCCAAAACCCCGGTCCGGCTCCGCCCCTCTTCCAGATTGAAGAAGGCGGTGTAGTCGGAAACCCGCGCGGCTTGCTGCATGTTGTGGGTCACGATGATGATGGTGTAATTTTCAGAGAGTTCCCGCATTAATTCCTCGATTTTGAGGGTCGCGATCGGGTCCAGGGCGGAGCAAGGTTCGTCCATCAAAATGATGTCGGGTTTCACCGCGATGGTCCGGGCAATGCACAAGCGCTGCTGCTGACCACCTGAGAGGGAAAGACCATTGGAATCCAGTTTGTCGTGGACTTCTTCCCACAAGGCGGCACCTTTGAGAGAGGCCTCAACCAATTCGTTCATATCGCCTTTGTAGCCGTTGATCTTAGCGCCCCAGGCCACATTTTCGTAAATGCTTTTCGGGAAAGGATTCGGTTTCTGGAAGACCATCCCAATCAGACGGCGGACTTCGACCGGGTCAACATCGTCGGCATAGATATTCTTGCCGTGATAAAAAACTTCGCCCTCCGCCCAGGCGGTGGGGACCAGTTCATTCATCCGGTTGAAGGCCCGCAGAACGGTGCTCTTGCCGCAGCCCGAAGGCCCGATGATGGACGTAATCTTCTCTTTGTGGACATCCATATTGATGCCCTTGACGGCCATAAAATCACCGTAGTAAATGTTTAAATCTTTCGCCTGAATGGCGTAATTTCCGTTGGTAGTTGTTTGATGGTTCATAATATATCCTTAGGGGTGAGGGGAGTATGGGATCAGGGATAAAGTGTTAAGTACCTTAACCCCTGCCCCCTAGCCCTTAAAACTTTTTACTATATCTATTCCGCAGCAAGACCGCCGTCATATTCATGGAGAACAGCAGGATCAGCAAAATGATGATCGCCGCGGCCGCGATGTTGCGATAGGCGTCTTGGGGCCGAGAGGTCCACTGGTAGATTTGGATGGGGAGGACCGTGAATTTGGAGAAGGGTCCATCCGGATCATAGGTGATGTAGGTGGAGGCCCCGACCACGACCAGGGGAGCGGTTTCCCCGATGGCTCGGGAAATGGCCAGGATCGCGCCGGTCAAAATACCGGGCAGGGCATTGGGGAGCACATGCACCCAAATGGTCTGCCATTTGGTGGCTCCTAGCCCGTAGCTGGCCTGCCGCAGCGAACTGGGGACGGCCCGAATGGCTTCCTGGGCGTTGATGATGATGAGGGGCAAAATCAGCAGCCCGAGAGTCAGCCCCGCGGAAAGAATAGTGCGGCCGTTGGCGGTGGTGGGATCTTCAACCACACCAAATAAGGCCCCGCTGGTCATCACTTCCAGCGCCCGGACGAAGATGGCTAACCCCAAAATCCCATAAATGATTGAGGGGACCCCGGCCAGGTTGTTGATATTGGTCTGGATCAGGCGGTTGAGGGGGGTGTCGGTGGCGTATTCTTCGAGGTAGATCGCGGCGCCCACCCCGATCGGGAAGGAAAATAAAACCGTGATCAGGATCACCCACAATGAACCGTGAATGGCTGTTCGAATCCCGGCTTCAATCGGGTTGGACGTTTGGGGCGCAGTCAAGAAATCTTGCGTAAACCAGTTTTTGAAAACGACCTCGTAATCGGGGTATCTTTCGGCATATTTATTGAAGGCTTCGGTGTAGACCGCCTCTTTATTGAACACTGAATCGGACAGGCTCCAGGTTCCCAAAACTTTGGGTTTGACGACGTTGTAATACACCAGTTTATAGACTTCTTCTTGGGAGCGTTCGACTAATGGGTCTTCGTTATTCAGGTTATTAAATAGCCCGGTTGAGACATTTTGCTCCAGGATGTAGATTAAGTCATTCTGGTGCAGATTTTCAAGGGCATAGCCGTTGATAGTAAACTCAGCAGGATGGACCTTATAGGTCAGGGCCATATACCCCATCGTGGAGTTGATCACGTTGACCAGCAGAGCCAGCAGGGCCACAATCCCCACGACGGTGGAGATGCGGAAGACCGCATTCCAAAACCGACCCCAGCGATGGCGGAGTTCTAAATTGGTGGCGTAATGTTCGGTCTCGCCACCGGGTAGAGAATTTTTATTACTCATGATATGCTCTATTCACTTGTATTGATCCGTGCTAATTGAGAAAATCTCACCACAAAGTCACCAAGGTCACAAAGTGATAATTTTTGTCCACAAAGCGAAACTTTGTGTGCTCTGTGTCTTTGTGGTGAATCCCAGGTACTAATTCATTAGGGAACAATTCTAAAAAACACTTATTCATAAACCTCGCGGAAGCGGGCGACAATGCGGCGGCTGATGACGTTCAGGGTCAGGGTGATGACGAACAACATCAGGCCGATGGCGAAGATGCTGTTATAGTCAATCGAGTCGTAACTCAGGTCACCACCGCTGATGCGGACAATATGGCCGGTCATGGTTTCGGCGGCTTCAAAGGGATTGAAGGTGAATTTGGGCCCGGCCCCCGCGGCAATGGCCACGACCATGGTTTCGCCGATGGCGCGCGAGATCGAGACGATGAAGGCGGCCGTAATCCCCGACATGGCGGCGGGCAGCACCACTTTGATGGCGGTTTCCAATTTGGTGGCCCCCATCCCGTAAGCCGCTTGCCGCAGAGCATCGGGGACGGCATGCAGGGCGTCCTCACTCATCGAGCTGACCAGAGGGATGATCAAAATCCCGATGACGATCCCGGCCGAGGCAGTGTTATAGATTTCGACCGCGTCCATGCCGAAAATCGACCGCAGCAGCGGGGTCATGAAAGTCAGGGCGAAATAACCGTAAACCACGGTGGGCACTCCGGCTAAAACTTCCAGGACCGGCTTAAGGGTGCCGCGGGCTTTATCGGAGGCGTATTCGCTCAAAAAGATGGCCACGCTCAGACCGATGGGTAAGGCGACCAGCATGGCCACTGAGGAGGTCATCAACGTAGCGTTGAACAGCGGCCAGATCGCGAAATCACCGATCTGGGGGTTCCATTTGGTGCCGCTGAAGAATTTTCGCAAGGTCACTTTCTCAGCAGTAAAAATATCGGCTCCTGTGGGGTGGGTGGTCGGAATGGTACCTTCGGCCCCGCGCGCTACAGTGACGACGTTCTCGCCGACCGCGGTGATGAGCATGTTTTCAGCGTGACGCCCCAACCGGATCAGTTGCCCAACTTTCACCGCGCGGCCACCGGCCTCTAGCTCAATAGTGGTATCCAACTCGCCGACCGGGCTGGCAACCACCTTGTTCGTCTCTTCCCAGCTCAATTTGGTGAAGAAGTTGATTGATTCTTGCCCCAATACCCAGACAATCCCGATCGTTGTTAAGATCGAGATCGCCCCGGCGATGAACAGAAATCCCTGAATAAGGCTTTCGCCCAGGCGCGGTTTTTTCCTTAAATCAATCTCTCTTTCCATTGCGTCAGTTCCAATCTCTTGTTGTGATAGGGTTGTCGTCGTATTCGTCATGAAATCTCCAGAATAGAGGTATATTTTTTCTTATTTGTACACGGATGACACGGATGACACGGATTTCACGGATTCTTGCTTATTGCAAAATAATCGGTTTCATTCGGGTACAAACAAACATCACTTTTACGCGCTAAATCCCTTCCTCGAATAGAGAGGAAGGGATTTGGATTTTGGATACATAGGGCTTACTCAGCACCTGCCAGCGCGGTCAGCCAACTGGATTTGGCTTGTTCTAAGACCTCGGCATTGGCCGGGAAATAGCCGACATCTTCTATTTCTTCGTTGACATTGGTCAGGAAGTAGTTGATGTACGCGGCCACCTGGGGTTTCTCTTGCATGATAGTGGCATCGGAATAGATGAAGAGTGGCCGGGCCAGGGCGTAGGTGAAGCTGTCCACAGTCTCAAGGGTAGCTTCGATGCCATCAATGGAAAGGACGCTCACGATGTCGGCGTTTTCGACGTAGTAGGCGTAGCCGAAGAAGGCTATCGCATATGGGCTGCCGATCACACCCTGGACGAGAACGTTGTCATCTTCCGAAAGCTGGGTGTTGCTGGCGTTCAGGATTGGGTCAGCATTTTTGTCGAAGACCTCTTCCACGAAGTAGTCGAAGGTGCCGGAGTCGGTGCCGGGGATGTAGCGCAGAATTTCTTCGACGGGCCACTCGGGGCGGATATCGGCCCAGGTCTCAGCGGTGGAGAAGATGGCAGCCAGTTCTTCGAGGGTGACGTCGGTTACGAAGTCGTTTTCGGCAGAGACGGCCACGGCGATGGCATCGGTGCCGACGCGGAACTCGATGGGCTCGCGGCCAAGCGCGGCGCAGGATTCAACTTCACTGGATTTGATGGCGCGGGAGGCGTTGGAAACATCGGTCTCACCGGTTTCGCAGAAACGTTCGAAGCCGCCGCCGGAACCGATGGAGTCGATGGTTACGCGGCCGCCGCCTTCACCTTCGTACAGCCCGGCGATGACTTCCGCCAGGGGGAAGACGGTGGAACTGCCCGCGGAGACGACATCGCCGGGATAGTCGGCGGGATTGTAAATAGGGAATTCGCTGGTCTCAGATTCAGCTGCTTTCTCCGGAACTGCTTCTTCAGCTTTAGGGGCTTCGGTCGGTTCTAATTGTTGCGGGGCTACTTCTGGTTGGTTGCCACAGGCTACCAGCAATATTGCTATTAGGACAAAAATCGACAGCATTTTGAAAGTTTGGCGTTGCATTTCTATTTCTCCTAGTGATATCAATACCTTCGCCGATTATGGTGGTGAAGGGTGTACATTAACAGCATGAAT
>CAYVQU010000020.1:0-44762 GCA_964453155.1 uncultured Anaerolineales bacterium
TTCAACTTTACTACAAGAAGCCCTACTTACTTACTTTTTGGCGAATGTATTGATTATCCATAAATGTATTCAACCCATTCCGGGTGTCACCGAAACCCTGACCTGTCTGGCCATTGAAACTGATTAGTGTCTATCCGAAAATGCAAACCGGCGTTGGATTTCACTTTGACCAAGCTCAGTACTAGCGATAAACTCAATCAGTGCCATTTTTTTGATAAGCTCTAATTACAGCGGAAATTTGGATTTTGCAATAATCGCCCGGTGCGATAGAATGTCCTTTGGGTACGCACGCCGGAGAAATACTGGTGATCCATAGGGTTGCCCGGCATGCACTGCACTATAATTTAAAATTACTTATTTCCAGCGTGAATTCCATAAGGATAACCTGGGTCAGGAAAAGCAGTTAGGACGCAGATTTTCGGACTAAGTACCAACCGTTGATCTGCGTCCTAAAAAACAAGTGTCTGTTAGCCAGAAAACTTTCAACTGTTTATAAAAACGCATGTCTTCCCCCCTCCAATCCCCCCTATTAGAATACCTCGCCACCCACTTCCCCGAAAAGCCCCACCCCCAGATCAAAAAACTACGTTCTCTCACCGAAGGCTGGGAGAACATCATTTATGCCTTTGATCTCGTTTCGGGTCCGTGGCTGAGACGCCGGCGGGAAAAGCTGATCTTACGCATTTTTCCTGGGAATGATGCCTACGAAAAATCGGAACGAGAGTTTATTGGGATGAAGCAGCTCTTCACCGTGGAATATCCGGTCCCGAAAGTTTTGCTCTTGGAGCGTGGAAAATCCCCCTTTGATGAGCAGCCATTCATTGTGATGGAGCGCATCGTGGGTGAAAAGCTGTGGCCAGTGCTCAGTCGTTCGTCAGAAAAACGACGGCAACAATTAGGATATCAGTTTGTAACGCTATTGGCCCAATTACACACCCTAGATTGGCAGCTTTTTGTCCCCGCAGCAGAACGCACCACCCATTCGGATCCCTATACATTTGTCGACCAATGGTTGGCGATGGCCCATGAGTTTGTGGACCAATTTCCAACACTCGCAGCTTTCGATCCGGTCCTTGAGTGGCTCCAGGCCCAGCGAGACCGAGTTCCATGTACCCAACCGGCCCCTATCCATTACGACTTCCACCCAGCCAATGCGATTCTCCGCCCGAATGGAGAAATAATCGTCATTGATTGGACGCAATTCCAAATCTCCGACCCTCGATTTGATCTGGCCTGGACCATGTTGCTAATGTTTGGGTACGAGGGCCCCGAAGTTCGTGAATTTATCTTAAACGCTTACCAAGAATTACGCGGGAGCCAAGTCGAACAACTCGATTTCTTTGAAGTTGCCAGTGCCCTCAAACGACTCGGTTCGGTGATGGCTTCGATCACTGTCGGTGCCGACCAGATGGGCATGCGCCCCGATGCCAGCGCGGCTATGCGTCGCGACTTTCCCATGCTGCGGCGGGTGTATGATTTGATGGTAGATCGCTGTGGGGTACAAGTACCAGAAGTAGCAGCCATGTTGCGTGGCGATTAGTACAGCGCAAAGCCGGAGACCCCAGGGGTTTCCAGGAAATGTGTGGTGATCGAAATCTGTCAACAAAGACAAAGCTTTGGTGTGTAATGCAACTCATGAAAACCCCTGGAGTCTAGGATACTCACTATTCTTTCACCATCGCGTCGCAATATTAGAGATTGAAACTCTAATTTTCTTTATACCACCGCCTGTAGCATCTCATTATTCAACTTTTGGATATCGTTCAAAATACTGGTCTGGCGGTCGAAAATATAACGGCGCAAGGTCTGCTGTTCTTCATCAGCCAGCAGAATAAATAGACCCACCCGGCACATACTTCCATTTTCATCAACGTGAAGATGCGCAACTCGAGCTTGAATTTGCAAATCTTGATTGATGGCCGTCCCCACCATTGGAATTTTAAACATAACTTCTACTGGGCTTTGCGTGGGTAAGACCTCATCTACCAGGGAGGCCGCGACCTCCAATTCAGCCGAAATTCCAACCAGTGAGATATCGATCATCCGCCCGGGGATTTTGTAACCTTGGGCCGTATTGATCTCAAGTTGTAACGGATATTCGGGTTGCACCCGCACGTGCTTGCGATTTCCAATCGATCCACTCGCGTAGTGCAAATCTTGCAGGGATACAATTTGGTTACGGAGGTTAAAATCCTGAATTTTGGCCATCACCGTAAACGGAAACAACTCACTTTGCAGCAAAATCAAGTCGTTTTTCTGAACGGGTATCATTTGCCGCTGCATGGTTCGCAAACGAACAGTTCCGGTTGCACCCGCACTACGCACAACATGAGCGGTCAGGTCAATAGGCATTCCCCGAAAATTTACGATCATTTTTACTGTGCGCCGATGCTGAGCAATATAGGCCAGATCGGCTAATATTTCTTGAGGCTGATTCCCTATCATAGTTCGGTCCTGAGAGAAGATTTATTGCTAAGTTGCAAGATTCACTCCAATAGCGGAACTTTGTTACTGAATGTGACCATGATAGAATACGCCCAATTTTGATGTTGATGGGATGCCGTAGCTATGGTGCAAATAATTCAAAAGGTGACTGCTTTTGTAACTCGCGGAATGAAACCCCATCGGGATTTATTGGTGTTCCGCCATCCCTACGCCGGGTTTCAGATCCCAGCTGGCACTGTTGAACCTGGAGAATCCGCCGCCGCCGCGGCCTTGCGGGAAGTGCGCGAAGAAACCGGATTGACCGCAGTTCAGATTGAAGAAGCCTGGGGTTATCAAGATGAAACTTTGCCGGTCGATCACGGTGTGATTATCCCCCCTGCCACGGTCTATGCCCGTCCCGACCGTAAAAGCTTCGACTGGGTTCTTATTACCGCTGGCATTCAAGTACAGGTCAATCGTGAGGCAGCCGGATTCACCCAAATTACCTTCATCGAAAATGATCAGGAACCTCATCCTGAATATGTCAGCCTGCAAATCACTGGCTGGGTGCCCAATGAAAATCTAGCCAAAATCCGCCGCCGCCACTTTTTTCATTTGGAATTCTCCGGGGAATCTCCCCAAAATTGGACCCACTTCGCCGACCATCACCACTTCGAACCCTTTTGGGCCCCACTGAATAATCTCCCAGAACTTATCTCGCCTCAGGATCAGTGGCTCAAATATCTAGATTTAGCTGATAATTCGGACCAAAACAGCTGAAGCCGAAGATTCATCTTAAAAAAGTGTGCCGGTGACATCACTTTTATAGTGACTGTCTCCTTTTTTTCACAGTTTAACCATATGAGCCAAACCGTATATCACGAACATCTCTATCGCAGAACTTTGCGCCTTGGCACCTTTGCCTTGCGTTAAATCCTAGCCCATTTTCAATTGCGACATTCGTTTTAAAAAGGCAAATCATGATCGATTATCAACTCCAAGACAAAATCGTCCTCATCACTGGTGCCAACCACGGGATCGGTGCTACTACCGCCCAGGCTTTTGCCGCCCAGGGTGCCAAAGTTTTCATCACCTATTATCGCGATAGAGAAGCGTGTCACTATTCAGATGATGAACTCGCCGCAGCCAAAGAAACAAATACTACGGGAGCGAAATTCTACTTTGCTAACCAACTCCAATCCGCGGCTGAAGTCGCCCAAACCATCACTACCGCGGGGGGCATTGCGGTGACCTATGAAGCCGATTTGGGTATTGCCGCCAATATTCCCCGCCTCTTTGATCTGTGCGAAACCCAACTTGGCCCCGTAGATATCCTGGTCAACAACCACACCTATTGCGTGCTCGAAACCTTTGACCCGGGTTTGGCCACCGAAGAAGGGTTTGGTGTCCACGACGGATTTCCGATCCGACTGCCAAGCGCCAAAACCATCGATAAGCATTTTGCCATCAATGCCCGGGCTTATACCTTGCTGATGTCGGAATATATTCAACGGTATATCGCGCGCGGCGGAAAAGATGGCCGCGTCATCAATTTGAGCACCGACGCCGCGCACGCCCACGAAGCCAATGTCAGTTATGCTGCCAGTAAACATGCAATCGAGTCCTATTCCCGCTCTGCGGCGGGTGAAGTTGGCAAATATGGCATTACCGTAAACGTGGTCGCCCCTGGCCCGATTCAAACCGGCTACATCCCCCCTGAAAACGAAGCCGAAATTGGGCAAGGCACCCCTTTAGGTCGCGTTGGCTATCCCGAAGATGTCTCAGATGTGATCGTTTTCCTGGCCTCTGAACAGGCCCGGTGGCTGACCGGTCAACTGCTCTATGTCGGTGGCGGCTGGCGGATGGGCCAGTGATGGGAATGAGGATTGCGGCGTGCGGATTTGAGAATGGAATAATATGAAGCGCGAAACGTGAGTTTTGCTATGAGCGCTCATCACGTTTCACACTTAACGATCTACGGAGAACTGCTATGAACGTCATTGCCGATCTGGCCATCGTCCCCATCGGGGTGGGCGTATCCTTGTCGAAATATGTCGCGGCCTGTGAACGGGTGTTAAAGGCCGCCGGATTAGATCCGCAACTCCACGCCAATGGGACCAACGTCGAAGGGGAATGGGACATCGTTTTCACTGCGCTGAAAAGCTGTCATGAGACCCTCCACGAGATGGGTGCGCCGCGGGTTTCCACCAACATTCGCCTCGGCACGCGCGTGGATCGTACCCAGTCCATGCAAGCCAAAATTAAAAGTGTAAAAGCGAAAATCTAACCACCAAGGACCCGAAGGGACACAAAGTAAAAAACAATCTTTGTGAACCCTTGTGTTCTTTGTGGTTCAAAAAACGTCGATGGAAATTACTATTTATTCCGGCAACACAGAACTTCTCGATACCATTCAACCCTTGTGGGAAGCACTAAATCGCCATCACGCCGCGGTTTCACCCCATTCATGTTTTAATACCCCCAGAAAATTATCACAGTTCAGGAGTTTCTAGTTTCAATGGCCCATCAATCCGGCTGCCTCATCTGCGGGGCAGACTTACGCTACACCCTTACCCTTGATATTGCTACCTGCGCCATTTGTGGTAGTGATTTTGAAAGCGATGCTCGTTGTTCAGCCGGGCACTTTGTTTGCAACGTTTGCCACAGTGGCTCGGCCAACGACTGGATCGCCAATTTTTGTACCCACAGCACTGCAACCGATCCGGTGAAGTTAGCGACAACGCTAATGAAAAGCCCCACCGTCAAAATGCACGGACCCGAACATCATTTTCTCGTCCCGGCGGTCATGCTGACGACCTATTACAACCATACGGACGCTCCCGCTGAAAAAATTTCCCAACTCCGCAAAGCCCGTAAACGCGCTGAAAACGTCTTGGGTGGATTTTGCGGTTTCTATGGTGCTTGTGGGGCCGGAATTGGAGCCGGGATTTTCGTCAGCGTGCTGACCGGCGCGACCCCGCTCTCCAAACGCGATTGGAAACTTAGCCATCTGATCACTGCGGAAAGCCTGGGTGTCATTGCCGAACACGGCGGACCGCGCTGTTGCAAACGCGACACTTTTCTAGCCCTCCAAACTGCGGTAGATTTTGCTGCTGATAACTTCCAGGTTGACCTCTCCATCGCTGATCCGATTGAATGTGAGTTTTCGGATCGCAACAAAGAATGCTTGGAGTGCGCCTGTCCATTTTATATTGGATAAATGAAAATCAACGCGCTTGTCGCTCAATTTCCCATCTCACTCTCGATTCCGGAAAACATGGCCGCGATTCGGTCAATTTTGACGAATACAAAGCCCGGTGATCTGGTCCTGCTGCCGGAGGGGGCGGTATCGGGATATGGGCCGGATTTATCATTTTTAGATGATCTTGATCCCGCGGTACTCACTTCAGCGCTGGACGAACTGCGGGACTTAGCCCAGCGGCTGGCCATCCATCTCTGGGTGGGATGCCTAATCCCTGCCGATGGATTCTGGTTTAACGCCGCCTTTGGGTTTACACCGACCGGGGGAGCCCACCAATACCGTAAAATCAACCTCGCCAACCACGAACGGGGAACCATTTCCCCGGGGGCCGACTTGCCCATTTTCGACCTGATCTTGGAAGATGGACCCGTTACTATCGGCGTACAACTCTGCCGTGAAATCCGCTACCCCGAGCAGTGGGGTTGGCTGGCTCGCCAGGGTGCGCAGGTGATCTTGCATCTCAACAATGCTACCGGTGATTTTGCTCAGTTAGATGTCTGGCGGAGTCACTTGATCAGCCATGCCGCCAGCAATCAGCGCTTTGTCCTCAGTGCCAATACCGCGGCCGAAAATCAACTTTGCCCGACGATGGCAGTCTCTCCACGCGGATTGGTTCTAAATGAAGTTATCTCGGCTGACCGCGGCTTTTTCCGCTTCGAAATTGACCTGGCAGAAGTTTCCAATTGGTACCTCGATCAGGCCCGTCCCGATGTGGTCACCATCGATCAACCCACCCAAAAAGAACGCCGCAAAATCGCCCGCACTATGAAAATGGCGAAATTACGGACCGACTTGGACGAAATCGAAGCCAATCCTGATCTCTTCGCCCCCCATAATTTTACGGCCCGAACCGAAGCGCTCAACTTCATCCTGATGATCGACAACTTATATGCCGTGCGTTCCAAAGATCGCGAACTTAAGGCCCTCCATGCGCGCACTTTGCAACTCCGCCAGCAAATTGAAGAAACCAACGCCCAGTTATTCAACCACCGTCGAATTCAAATTCAAAAGGGCAGCTACGATCCTGCCGAATTCAAGACCCAATTGCTGGAGTTCACCGATTATGATCCCCACAAACCCCACCACCCTCACTATGGCTACGAAGATTTGGACGGATTGACCGCCGGAATTTTCCTGGCCGCCCCAATCCCCACGGAAACGGTCGCGCGCTCACATGGGATGGTCCGCTACCAGCCCACTCCAGTTAGTGTCATCCTAGAAATGGTTGATCAAGTCCCCCTGACCACAGCCGATGTTTTCTACGATCTTGGTTCTGGCTTGGGGCAGGTGATTGGGGTGGTGAATGTGTTGACGGGCGTAAAATGCGTAGGTGTCGAGTTTGAACCCGCGTATGCGGAATACGCACAAAAGATGATAGGTGATTTGAGACTAGAGCTTATGGCCGTTATCAATGCCGATGTACGGGCCGTCGATCTCTCGGATGGAACGGTTTTCTTTATGTTCAACCCCTTTGGCGGGGCGATCTTTGATCAGGTGATGGCGAAGTTACGTACTGTGGCGAAAGATCATCCCATCACAGTTTGTTCCTATGGCGCCGCGACTGGTCCCCTCTCCGAACAAAATTGGCTCCAAATCGTCACCCCAGAGACCAACCACGAGTTTAAGCTGGCAATTTTCAAAAGTGGATGACCTGCCAATAATCATGGAATCAATCCAAGAAATTTATCGGATCGGGCATGGCCCATCCAGCAGCCATACGATGGGGCCGCGTAAAGCCGCGGAGATTTTCAAAGACCGGCACCCCGCTGCAAGTCGGTATCAGGTGACTTTGTATGGCAGCCTGGCCGCCACGGGGAAGGGGCATCAGACCGATCAGACGATATTAGCCGTCTTAGGCAGCGAATCCGTCGAATTAGTCTGGCAGTCCAACATTTTCCTATCTGTACACCCCAATGGAATGAAATTTTTGGCGTTGGGGTCTGACGGGCAGATTTTGGGCGAGTGGACCGTGTTCAGCGTTGGGGGCGGCAAGATCACTGATTTCAGCACGGAAGAATCAGCCGCGCAACTTTACGAATTTACCACAATGGACGGGATTTTAACCTGGGCCCAACGCACCGGCCGTTCGTATTGGGAATATGTCGAACTGTACGAAGGTCCCGAGATCTACGATCATCTCACCGAAGTTTGGGCTGTGATGCAGGCCGCCATCCAACGTGGAACCGATGCCGAAGGTCTGCTCCCCGGCGGGCTGCGGTTGAGTCGCAAAGCCTCAGCATTCCATGTCAAAGCCCAACGCTCTATTGCCTCCCCTAAGAGTAAAACCCTGACATTTTCATACGCCTTGGCCGTATCCGAAGAAAACGCCGCTGGGGGTAGAATCGTTACTGCGCCAACTTGTGGCTCCTGTGGGGTTTTACCAGCCGTCCTCAAAACATTGCAAAATAGCTATTCATTTTCGGATCAGAAAATATTACGCGCCCTGGCAACTGCTGGGCTGTTCGGCAATATCGTCAAAACCAACGCCTCTATTTCGGGCGCCGAAGTCGGCTGTCAGGGGGAGATCGGGACGGCCTGTGCCATGGCAGCCGCGGCTGCGACTCAACTCTTGGGAGGTACCCCAGCTCAAATCGAATATGCCGCCGAAATAGGGATGGAACACCATCTGGGCTTGACTTGCGATCCGGTAGCCGGACTAGTCCAATTACCTTGCATCGAGCGCAATGCTTTCGCGGCCGACCGGGCTTTGAGTGCCGCGACTTTTGCCCTCTTATCGGATGGTCGTCACATTATTTCGTTTGACAATATCGTCGAAACCATGCGCCAGACTGGACACGATCTGCCCAGTATCTACAAAGAAACCTCTGAAGGCGGATTAGCAACATTAGATTTGGAATCCAATAACACCTAAGTGCGTGACGGTATATGTGTAAATATAAACTAACAAGATATACCGTCACGCCTGAGCAGTTTTCGGTTTGAACATGTATTCTGTTTCAAGATTCTGTCCTAAAACTGCTTAAGAAGGCAGGAAACCGGGAGAAAACTACGCCAGGCGCAATGTTTTTTTTATTGCTGGGGTTGAGCAATATTACGAATAGAATCCGCAGGTAATTTTGGCTATTTGGCAAATGCTGTGGCAGAGCCAGTTCCCTGGAAACTTCCGATCCGTTTTTGGCTGGGTCATTTGGTTTCCAAGTTTCCTGGGAACCTTCAACACACCACAGTTCAGGGCGCCATAATTTAACTGGCTTCCAAATAAATCATATAAAGGAGTACACCATGGAATATAAACTACTGGGGAATACCGGCGTTAAAGTCTCCCAACTCTGCTTTGGGACGATGTCCTTTGGCGGTGATGCAGATGAAGCGACCTCGGCAGCGATGTTCAACCGCTGCCGGGAGGTAGGGATCAATTTCTTCGACTGTGCCAATGTCTACTCTCGAGGCCGGGCCGAAGAAATTCTAGGTGGTTTGATCGCCGATTGCCGCGCTGAAATTGTCCTGACGACCAAGTTCTACGGCCGGATGGGAGAGGATATCAACGCCCGCGGAGCCAGCCGCTATCATCTCCACCAGGCAGTGGAAGCCAGTTTGAAACGGCTCAACACCGACCGGATTGATGTCTATTTTGTCCACCATTTTCCGGAAGAAACGCCGCTCGAAGAGATGCTGCGGGCGCTCGATGATTTAGTTCGACAGGGGAAAATTCTGTATCCGGCGGTCAGCAACTTCGCGGCCTGGCAGATCGCCACCGCACTGGGGATTTCGGCCCGACTGGGGTTGGCCCGGTTTGAAGTTGTCCAGCCCATGTATAACCTGGTCAAGAGGCAGGCTGAAGTTGAAATTCTGCCCCTGGCCGAGTCTGAAAACCTGGCCGTGATCCCCTACAGCCCGTTGGGCGGTGGCTTACTGACCGGTAAATATGCGACGGATCTCCTTCCCGATTCAGGTCGCTTGGTCGAAAACAAAATGTATCAGAAGCGGTACGGTGAAGAATCCGATTATCAAATCGCGGGCAATTTTACTCAGTTTGCGCGCGAACGCGGCTACAATCCGGCGGCGCTAGCCGTTGCCTGGGTTGGCAGCCATCCGGCTGTGACGGCCCCCATCATCGGAGCCCGGAACCTGGAACAATTGGAAGGATCACTCAAATCCGTAGAAATTGAGATGACCCCCGAACTTCGGGCAGAGATTTCGGCCTTATCACCCGAACCACCGCTGGCAACCGATCGGGCCGAGGAGCGATCGTAAGTTCAAACCACAAAGAGCACGAAGGGACACAAAGATTTAGCTTCGGGTAACTTTGTGCTCTTTGCGGTGAAAATGTTGAAACAGCAGTACAATGAGCAATTTAATAATTACCGCCATACCGATGGGGCAATTAAACTCCAACGATTACCAGGCCATCATTGATTTATGTTCACGGGCCTATGAAGAAGATTATGCCCCATACATGGAAATGTTTGACGATCCGGTTCATGTTTTGGCAAAACTTGATGGTAAACTCGTCAGCCATGCCCTGTGGATCACCCGCTGGTTGCGAATTGGAGATCAAGCCCTATTGCGGACCGCGTACGTGGAGGGGGTTGCTACTGAACTTGAGTATCGAGGTGAAGGGTACGCCACCAGGGTGATTAAACGCCTACACGAAAAAATTCAGGACTACGATATTGGAGGATTATCCCCCGCCGAAACCAGACTATATTCCCGGTTAGGCTGGGAGTATTGGCAAGGTCCTTTATATGGTCGCCGCGGGGATGAGTTGATCCACTTCCCCGACGAAGAGGCGATGATCTTACGTTTGCCGAATACCCCCGAGATTGATCTGGATGCGCCCGCTTCCATCGAATGGCGGGAGGGCGAAGTTTGGTAAGTATCATCTGCGGTTCCGAATTTTAAATTATGAAAATACAACCACTTACGAACGAACTAATCCAACCCATCGCGGCGGCGTTTGAAAAAATTGGTTGGGATAAACCCGCCGAGCAATATGAGCGCTACCTGCGTGAGCAAGATGCTGGCGAACGAGACGTACTGGTTGCTACTGTTGGCGGTGAATTTTCCGGATATCTGACCATCATGTGGCAGTCACCGTATCCGCATTTTTGGCAGGCTGGGATTCCGGAAATTGTCGATTTCAATGTGCTGCACAAATTCCGCCGCCAAGGGATCGGCACGCAGTTGATGGATGCCGCTGAAGCTCGTATCGGAGAACGCTCAGACGTGGTCGGGATTGGGGTAGGGATGTACCCGGATTATGGGGCTGCCCAGATTTTGTATGCCCGCCGCGGCTACATCCCCGATGGGCACGGCCTCTGCTATGATCTCCAGCCTGTGAACTATGGTCAGAAAATCACAATGAATGATTCGGTGGTTCTTTATTTCACGAAAAAATTGAACATTTAAACTCACGCAAAGACGCTAAGTCGCAAAAATAAAAAAAAGAAAAGCTTTGCGTCTCTGCGGCTTTGTGTGAGAAGATGGAGTTGATATGCATTTTACGCACGCAATTGCCCGTAAACCTGGAGCCGATTTCGCCGCCGGGATCACAACATCTGAATTAGGGCGGCCCGATTATGAACGGATGCTGGCCCAACATGCCCGTTATGTTGGAATTTTAGAGCAAATCGGATTGGAAGTCACGGTTTTAGAACCGCTGCCTGGATTCCCCGATGCTCATTTTGTGGAGGATGTAGCCGTGGTGACGCCGGATGTCGCGGTGATCACGAATCCTGGTGCGGCCGCGCGGAATGATGAAAAAGATTACATCGGCGCGGCCCTGAAACCGTATCGAGAATTGGCCTACATAGAAGCACCGGGTACGCTGGATGGTGGGGACGTGCTCATGGTGGATACCCACTTCTTCATCGGAATATCGGATCGTACCAATCAGGATGGGGCGGAACAGTTGGGCCAAATCTTAGAGCAGTTTGGTAACACTTGGGAGCCGATCCCAGTGGGCGCGGGGCTGCACCTGAAATCTAGTGTCAACTATGTTGGGAAGAACACCCTGGCACTAAGTCCGTCATTTGCGGATCGGACAGAATTCTCGGCCTATGACAAAATTATCGTTGACCCGGATGAAGAATATGCCTGCAACACCTTGTGGGTCAACGATGTGCTGATCACGCCCACTGGATTTCCCAACACCCGATCTCAACTCGACAACCTTGGCCTAGAGATCATCGAAATCGAGGTTGGTGAAGCTCGTAAAATGGATGGTGGTCTGACTTGTATGTCATTGCGATTCTGAGAGTTGCACTGAGATCAGATCGTGCTATACTGCGAGCGAAACACTAATTTGGAGATCGTTTGTGGATTATTATCGCACCCAAGAAATTCCGGACCCAGAGTCCGAACTCGAACCTGAAAAGCCGCCATTCTGGCGACAGGCGTTGTGGGAAATTATTTCGACCCTGATCCCGGCGGCTTTGATCGCCCTGTTTATCAATGTTTATGTTGCTGAAGCGGCGGAGATCGAAGCTGGGCCCAGTATGCAGCCTAACCTGTATGCCGGTTATCGAGTGATGACCGAGAAAATTTCGTATTATCTACACGCACCACGGCGCGGTGATATTGTGGTGGTTGAACGCCCTGAGTTGGAAGGTAATCTGATCAAACGCGTGATGGGTTTGCCGGGAGAAGTCATCGAGGTCCGCAATGGGCACACTTATATCAACGGTGAACCGGTCGATGAGCCCTGGATCGTTTTCTTTGGTGGGCGAGACATTCCAGCAACGCATATTCCCGCTGGGCATGTTTTCATCATCGGTGATAATCGCCCTAACTCGCGCGACTCGCGCGAAATTGGGGCCGTTCCATTTGAAGACATCATTGGTCGAGCTTGGTTTGTCTACTGGCCGCTCGAAGATTTTCAGTTTTTGCCATCACCGACTTATTAGCATATTCACCGCTGAGAGCGCTGAGAACGCAGAGCGAAAGACAAATTTTTGCGCTCTTTGTGGTTTATTTTGAATAAAATGTCTTTAACGTTGCTGCGGGAGTTAATTCAACCGCCAAAGAATCCCCTCGAAATTGGCAGCCCAAAGAAGTGGGAGAAATTTGAGCGCCGCTTGGGGACCCCACTGCCGTCCGATTACAAAGATTTTATCGATTTATTCGGCACCGGGGCGTTCAACAATCAGATTTTGCCCTTCAATCCCTTTGCGGAAAATGAATATCAGAACCTGATGGCGACTTTAGATGCCCATCATCAGGCCAACCGTCAGACGCGATTAACGGGGGATCCAGCCTGGTCGGTGGTTCAGCCATTTGAACTGTTTCCGGCCCCGGACGGCCTGCTCCCGTGGGGGACCACGGCCACCTTCGAGCTGAATCTGTTCTGGCAGGTGCAGGGATCACCCGTAAACTGGGTCACGATTCTGTATAATTTGCGGACCGGCGAATACGAAGTCTGGAAAATGTCAGCCACCGCGTTTTTATCCCAATTGTTTTCAGACCAAATCGAATCGGTATTGCTTCCTGCAGGATATAATGAAGGGGTCGGGACACAGCATTGGCGCTGGTGCCAAGGATTTGACTCATAATGTTTCATCCCGAGTAGCGCCGCACCCTGCGATATGTGCTCCATTGAATTTCGCACACTCAGGATTCTGGTTGATTTGCACAAAAGCGCTTCGAAGGGTGAAATGGAAAATAAAAAATTCTGATGCTTTCCAAAATGCGCACTATGCTGCTGTGTCTCAACAAGGAGCGCGTATGAAAAACTTCTTTATCAGCTATACGTCGGAAGATTTTGACTTCACCGAATGGTTGACCGGGCGGTTGGCCGACAAGGGGATTATTCATTGGTTTGATAAAAATTTAATGGGGGGGTTTACGCCCTATCATGAAATTGATGAAAATCTGGAAGCCGCTACCGATTTAGTTCTGGTGTTATCCCAAAATACGATCACGTCGCAGCGGGTACGGACCGAGTTGTTTTCGGCCATTATGGCAGGGAAACGCGTCATCCTGCTGGAGTTGGAGCCGGTAACCCTCCCTGCATCCTGGGCAATGTTGATTGAAAGTGATCAGGTTCAGGTCGTTCGGGCCGATCACACCCTGGATGTTGACACGCTGGTTGCCGGTATGCTGCCACCCGCACTTCCCATCATCGACAAAGAAATCGATGATGAAGTTATCTTCCGGGATGTCACCCAGAAAGATGAACCGGGTGTCAAAGAAAAGATGGAGGGGAGTACCGAACCGGTCCGGTTTACGAGCTATCATCCCGCTCGAATGGCGTCGGGGAAATGGCACAAGTTATTGGCTTATATTCATTTACCGGAAGTAGCCGAGGCCATTCACGAAGACAGCCGCGCCGCACTCGGGCCTGAGGCGCCCAATTATGGCAAGGGGCGTGACACCGCCACCGAAACCATCTTGCGAGAGGCCGAGATCACAGTTGTCCCAGAAATGTCGGGGGTCCGGTTCAATCCTCCCCGCCAAACCATCTTATGGCTCGAAGACTGGCATCGGGCTGATTTTCGAATGCAAGCCAACCCGGCTGACCCTGAATTTGAAGCCGAGAATACGGTTTTTGGGAAAGTCCGCTTTTATGTTGGGCCGATTTTGGTGGCTGAAACTAATATGGCCACTTACATCACTGAAGAAGGCTATGACTTGTCGGTCGAGCCACCCCAGGCCCAAGTTGGCACCGATCCTTACCGGGATATTTTTGTCTCTTATTCTCATGATGATGATGCGCTCGTCGCCCTGGTCGAAAAACATATCGAAACGCTCGGCGACCGGATGCTGCGGGATGTCCATGAACTGCGCAGCGGCGAGGAGTGGGACCCTCGCCTGCTGGAACTGATCGAAGTCGCCGATATTTTCCAACTCTTCTGGTCGCACACAGCCAAAGACTCACAGTACGTTGAAAAAGAGTGGCGCCACGCCTTGAGCCTGAACCGCAAACACTTCATCCGCCCCGTTTTTTGGGAGGACCCCATGCCGAAGCCACCGGAGGAATTGGGGCATATTCATTTTGATGAGTTGAGGATGGAAGGTTGATGGTTTTGGGAAAGCTCCCTCAACTCTCAACCCCCAACCAACCCTGATATAATCTTCTCCTATTCAAAACCCCCTAACCGAAAGGATTTTTCATGTCTAAAAAACAATGGAGCAGCCCGCCTGAGATGGCAATTGACGCGGCTAAAACTTATCTGGTCACAATGGAAACGACCAAAGGGACCATCGAAATTGAACTGTACCCCGAGCATGCCCCGCTGACGGTCAATAACTTTGTTTTCTTGATCAACGAAGAATACTACGATGGCGTGACTTTCCACCGGGTTATCAATAACTTCGTCATTCAAGGCGGTGACCCGACCGGCACCGGTGCCGGTGGACCCGGCTACAAATTTTCCGATGAGTGCTTTGGCAACCCCCTCAAGCATGGGACCGGCTGGCTTTCGATGGCCAACGCGGGCCCCAACACCAACGGCAGCCAGTTCTTCATCACCCACTCGCCCCAACCCCACCTGGACGGCCGTCACACCGTCTTTGGCAAGGTTGTGAGTGATATGGATGTGGTTAACGCCATCAAGCAAGGCGATAAGATGGTGAAAGTCACAGTTGCGGAAAAATAGTTTGCTGGTTTGATAGTTGGTTGGTTAGTCTAAGCTTAGACTAACCAACCAACAAACGAACCAACGAACGGTCCAACACATGACAAAATATAAAATCATTGTCAACCCAACTTCTGGGCGCGGGGCGGGGGGCGATTCCATTCCCACAATCAAGCAATTATTTTCTTCTGCAAATCTAAAATTTGATCTGGTAACCACCGAACGACCCTGGCACGCGGCGGAACTGGCTGAACAAGCTATTGCCGAGGGGTTTGAGGTCGTAGTATCCGCGGGTGGGGATGGGACCGCCAATGAAGTCATCAACGGTCTGATGACAGCCAAAACGAGCGGCGCGGGTGAAGCCGCGATGGCGGTGTTAACCGTCGGCCGTGGTAACGATTTTGCCTTCAGCATGGGCATTCCAACCGAGCTGGAGGCCAGTTTCCAGGTTGTGGCCGTGGATCACCGCCAGAAGATTGATGTTGGCCGGGTAAGGGGCGGGTTATTCCCTGAAGGGCGTTATTTTGGCAATGGTGTCGGAATTGGTTTCGATGCCGTGGTCGGGTTCGAAGCCCTCAAAATGAAACGTCTCCACGGGTTTGCCTCCTATATCGTCGCCGCCCTCAAGACCATTTTCCTGTATTTTCAGGCCCCAAAAGTCAAAATTCAACTTGAGGATGAAGAACTGAGTCTCTCAGCGCTGATGGTTTCGATCATGAACGGCATCCGCATGGGCGGCGGTTTTATGATGGCCCCGGAGGGGGTCTCTGATGATGGTTTTTTTGATCTGTGCATTGCCAAACAGGTTAGCCGCCCCAAAATCTTCGCCCTTATAGGCCGCTTCATGGCTGGAACCCAAGGGACGCACGCGGCAATCATCACGAAACAATCTGCAAAATTGACAGTGATCGCGGTTGACGGGGTCCTCCCGGCCCATGCCGATGGTGAGACGCTGTGTACCGAGGGCACGAAGCTAGAAGTTGAGTTATTACCACAGCAAATTAATTTGATTGTATGAAGCCTTACAAGCAAACATTTAAAGAATGGGCGACCAATGTGGTTGTCAAAGCTTTTACCAGTTCGATTTTACGGGTGAGTGCCGCCGAACTGCGGCAGCTGCCCCCCGAAGGGCCGCTCATCATCATTACCAACCACGTCAATTTTCTCGAAGCCCCGGCAATCTACACCCGGATGATGCCGCGGCCGGTAACGGCGTTCTCGAAAATTGAAACCTGGGAAAGTAAATTTTTGGGCTGGCTGTTTGATGTGTGGGGCATTATCCCCATCCGGCGGGGAGAGGCCGATAAAAAGGCCCTCAAAGCCGGTTTGCGGGCCCTGAAAGATAACTATATCCTCACCATCTCCCCTGAAGGCACGCGTAGTGGCAATGGGGTCTTACAGCGCGGTTTGCCTGGGATCGTAATGATGGCCCTGCTCAGCGGTGCACCTGTGATTCCAATAGCCCATCATGGCCATGAATTTTATCAGGAGAAGCTACGGCGGTTGCGGCGGTCGCCATTCAATGTGCGGGTGGGACACCCTTTCTATTTAGAGAAAGGTACCGGGAAAGTTACCAGTGAAATCCGCCAAACGATGATCGATGAAATGATGTACCAACTCGCGGCCCTGCTGCCCGAAAAATACCGAGGGGTCTACGCCGATTTTTCTCAGGCTACTGAGAACTATTTGCGATTT
Source organism: uncultured Anaerolineales bacterium (assembly GCA_964453155.1). Lineage (GTDB taxonomy): Bacteria > Chloroflexota > Anaerolineae > Anaerolineales > UBA11858 > CAYVQU01. The sequence goes on from CAYVQU010000020.1 coordinate 16,918, forward strand.
GAGGCCCCAGCTAAGAGTAATCTTGAAAATGTCAGCACATAAACCCGAATGAGACGAATTGTGCAAATGTCACCGAAAATAGTTTGAAGTTCTCATTCGGGAAAATTGGAATTACCTTTTTGTTCTAGAAAGAAGGGATAGAAATGTCAACGATAAAAACCCGGCAGGAAGCGAAGGCCTGGCAGCATAAATTTGATGATCAAGCCCCCAAGGTCGGTGATCTGGCTCCTGATTTTGAATTAAGGGATATCAACGGCGAAAATCCGGTCCGGCTCTCAGATTTTCGCGGGAATAAACCCGTCGCTTTGGTTTTCGGCAGTTTTACCTGACCGCCCTACGTTAAAGGGACGGTCAGTCTCCTCGAACTCTACAAAAAATATCACGCGCAGGTCCAGTTCTTATCTATCTATATTCGCGAGGCCCACCCTGTCGATGGCTGGTGGTTGGGCAAGGGGCCATTGAGTGTCATGGTCAAACTCACCAAATCGAAAGCGGCCATGGATGTTTATGACCCCCAGACGATCGAAGAACGGCGAGCTGTGGCCCAAGATTGTGAACAAAGCTTGCAATATGGAATTCGCACTTACGTTGATGAAGTCGACGATGTTGTCAACCGGGCTTATGCCGCCTGGCCGACGCGCTTATATTTGATCGGTACCGATGGGAAAGTGGTCTATCATGGGGGATTGGGTCCGTTTGATTTTCACCCCCATAAACTCGAGGAAGCGATCAAAGCTTATTTTGCCTGATCACACTCATTACGATCCTAAACACACAAAAACCCAGGAAAATCTCATGTTTTCCTGGGTTTTTGTTCTGGTTTGAAGACTTTATGCTTAAGATTTTGTCAACCACGCGGTAGCAGCATCAATATCTGAAAATAATTTAACGATATGCCCCTGGTTGACAAAAACCGTTTCGAGGAAATTAAAATCTGTCGACCCTGGTTTTATAACCAAAGCTCGTTTGCACCGAAATTCAACTCCTGCTTTTTGAGCCGATTTGGGCATCCCATAGATATCGAAAGCATCATTCGTCAATGTGGCCTGACGCATATCATTTAATATTCGCCGGCAACCATATTTTGCAATGGATTTCCCTACTTCAACCGCCAGCCCCTTCAATATCTCCAAATCAAATTTATCGATTACCTCAACCAAAATGATTTCGGTGCCCTCATCATAACTTACTGAAAATGCCATTTTCTACTCCCAAATAACGCTCAATTTCATTGGTAGTATAACGAATTATGGCTCAAGCTGAACTGATGTTTTTGTTAGGTAGTTGTTTTCGCGGCCGGTACATCCATTTCTCTGGCTGTTCAAACATCGTAAAACCACCATAACGCCGATAAAGCTCATGGGCGTCACTGGTTGCCAGGATAAAATTCTTAATGCCCTGTAACTCTGGGTATCCGGTCACGGTTGCGATCAACCATTTTCCCAACCCCTGACCGCGGGCGGTTTCTAGCACGAAAACATCGCAAAGCCAGGCAAAAGTGGCGTAATCGGTGACAATCCGGGCAAACCCAACCAACTGGTGGCCGCAATAAACGCCGAAACAGAGTGAATTTTCAATTGATTGGTGGGTGATTTCCCACTGGCGGCCTTGGGCCCAATAAGATCGTTCGCTTAAATATTCGTGAATGAGGGGGATATCTAGGCGAGTTTTGTCGGTGCTAATGACATAATCATCTCGGCGATGTTCAAATATTGCCATTAAAAATCCTCGTCGATGAGTTCAATATCCATACTATAGAGCAGGGCTAGGGCTTCGGGTAGTGAGAATTTTGCCCCCGTAAGGGTATTGTGGCTGGGATCGATCTGATAATTGCGGGCATAGCGCAGATCAGCTCCAGTGAGTTTTGTTTTTTGGAAGAGGCTATCCTTCAGATTGGTGAAGGCAAAATCAACCTTGGCCAGATTGGCTTCCCGAAAATCAACGTTGGAGGCTTCGCAGCGTTTGATTTTGATGGCGCTTAGATCCACGCCCAAAAATGTCGAGTGGTTCAAGGCGCATTTTTTGAAGCCCAGGGGCTCCCATAATCTCCGCGCTGGCCAATGGGCCTGAGACCAGTTAATACCTACCAATTTGGACGTTTCGAACTGGGTTTCCTGAAAAACACAATCTGGAATTTCGGCCAGACTCAAATCACAATTTTTGAAAAGGCAGTTAATAAAGCGGCAATGTTTTAGAACGGCTTCGGAAAAATTGCACTGTTCAAATTCGCAGTCCTGAAAGGTGATTGATTGAAGCGTAACTTGGGTTAAATCAAGGTTTTGGTAGACTTGTTCAGTGTAATCGGTATTGGATTGAATCATAGTGTATGGGTATTGATTGTCGTAGGATTAAGCGTATTTTTCAAAAATCATAATGGGCAACAACAGCTTGAACACATTTTTCCACCGCAGAGACACAGAGAACGCGGAGGTTCTCAGTTTTGTCTTGAGAAAACTCAGCGAACTTTGTGGCTCTGTGGTGTTCGGCTTTCTATTGACGCCTACAGAATTTCCAAATATTCGAATGATAAGCAAAAATCACTTTGCAAATGCGCCTCATTCGCTTCTGCGTGGTCATTCGCGATAATAATTTCGCGCCCACAAAGATTGAACTAGCCGGATTTCACCCAGGTGTCGGACATTGTCCATCAGGGCCATCGAGATGATTTGATATTGGGTGAATTTCCCTTCAAATCCCACTCCGGGCTGGGCTAATTCGGTCATGGACGTGGATTGCAGGTGAGTGCGAACAGTGTCGTAAACGGCTGCAATGAAATCGAGCAGGAGGGCTTTCGAGAATTTGGGGATGGCGGCAGTCTCTTCCAGAGTGTATTCGTTGAGCGAACCCCAGCCATCGCGGCCCAAGCCACGGGGATCGTACCCGGTTTCCGCAGCCCAACCAAGGCGAATCCAGCATTCTTCATCTGATGGACGTCCCAAGGCAAGGCGGGTGAAGAACACGTCCAGGATACGGCCCATATGCCAGATTTGAACCGCGATACTTGTGGATTCGGGATCCAACTGCCAGTGGAGTAATTCGTCTTTCACCTCCTCCAGATAGCGGTTCAAGCGGCGCAAGTTATCATCGAGATAATCAATCATAACTTCAGTGCCGCTCAATTCACCGTGGGGGTGGACTAGTTTGGTCATACTCATGACATCTTAGTAAACATCTAAAAAATTTTCTGGTAGAGACCCCAGGGGTTTTTCCAAATTCATGTCCATATTTTGGCGATCTCTACAAACCCCTGGGGTCTGGTCGGGAAGTAATTTAAGATTGTAACTTAGCGCACTTATTCATCTTCTGAGTGTGACCATTCGTTCATGTGAACTCGGTCTGCTTTATAGTGATCGGGATGTTCACGCTCCTGAGCTGGATACCCAATAACCACCAGCGAATGCGGCACAACATGTTCGGGCAGATTGAGTAGTTCGGTGAGGCCATCCATCCGTTCTTCACGGGGGTAGACGCCGGTCCAGACGGCGCCTAAACCGAGATCGTGCGCGGCTAAGAGTAGGTTTTGGGTAGCAGCCGAACAATCGACAACCCAATAGCCAGGGGCAGTTTCTATTTTTAGATTGCCGCAGATCAAAATGCCCAGGGGCGCGTCCACAATCATTTGGGCGAAGGGACAGGCCGTTGGGACTTTTTCTCGCACGTCTTGAGAGGTGATGACGATAAATTCCCAGGGCTGTTGGTTACGAGCGCTGGGCGCCGCCATCGCGGCTTTTAGCATTTCGGTAATGGTTTCTTGTGAAATCGATTGATCCGTATATTCACGGATACTGCGGCGGGTGTGAATGGCTTTCAGGGTTTCCATGGTTTCTCCTTGGTTAGGGGGGATTGATCTTCAATTGAACACAAATGACGCGGAATAGCCGAATTTTGCGATTGATCTGCTGGAAATGCTAAACACAAAGATGCAAAGGCCTCTGTGCTACCAAAAGGGTACAACAGCTCTTAAAAATAATCCGTTTTTTAACCGCTAGTCCACGCTAATTTTCACGAATTTCTGCTAATTCCAGGAGCTAATAGCTTTAAAATAGTGGAGATTAGCGAAATTCGCGGTTAATTTTGCATCTATTTTGAACTCCAAATTTAAGTGCTATGCTACTAACAAATGCGCAAAGGAAAACTATTCGTAATTTGTGATGATATTGCTTCTCCCTATTTTGACAAGGGTCTCCAACATCTCCGAGAGTTGAGCAACAATCTCAGGCCTCTCAAACCATCGATTTAGAGTTTCTTGGGGATCATTTTCCATATCATAGAGTTGACCGGCCGGGTCGCCAGGTGAGGGTTCGATTCTGGGGGGATGGGTGAAACCACCTGAGCCGCGCCCTACAATGAGTTTCCACTTCCCCGCGCGGAGCGCAAACATCCCATCCCCAGAGTGGTGTACCAGCGTGGTACGAATGGGGTCGGCACTTGGTCCACTTTTGAGTGCTGGCAGAAAACTAAAACTGTCTTCGGCTGCGTTCGTGGACAGTTCATAACCAACAATATCGGCACAGGTCGCCATCAGATCGCCCAGACAGATTAACTCAGCGCTCGTAGAACCAGGTTCAATCACCCCCGGCCAGCGAGCGATGAAGGGCTCCCGATGACCACCATCCCATATATCGGCCTTCTGGCCGCGGAGGTCGCCGCAGGATTTATGCCCGTAATCCCGGCCATAGTAATCTGTGATACGAGCACCGTTGTCACTGGTGACGATGATCAGGGTGTTTTCGACCAATTTGTGGCGCATGAGGACCGCATCAATCTCACCGACCATCCAATCCACCAGGGTGACCATGTCGCCACGCGGCCCGGCTTGACTGCGGCCCTGAATGAAATCTGGGGGAATACAAGGGCGGTGCGGGGCAGAAGGTGTCAGATAAAGAAAAAATGGCTGTCTGGGGTGGTTTTTGGCCTGCTGGTCAATGAATTCGACCGCTTTCGCGGTGAATTCCACATCGACCAGATCATCCCGCCAGCCGGGGGTCATTAGTCCGGAGCGTTGTTGGGGGTGATAGGGCTCTTTTTCTTCCGTGGGAATGCCGTGAACCTGATCGTCGGCGATAAAACAATAGGGGGCCATATCGAGGGAACCGGTGATATTGAAGTTGGTATCAAACCCCAATTCCGGCGGACCACCCCAAATTGGGGCCAGATAATCCACGTTGGCACCATCCTCACGAGGGGACTCACCATCCATGGTTGTCCACCCTAATCCCAGATGCCATTTTCCAATTGCAGCGGTGGCATACCCGTTTTCTTTGAGCATCCCGGCGACGGTTAACCGCTCCGGTTCAATCAACGGGGGCTCGAAACCCCACAATACCCATTTTTTCAGGTGCGTTCGCCAGCAGTACCGGCCCGTCAGAACGCTATAACGGCTGGGTGTGCAGACCGCGGATGACGAGTGGGCATCGGTAAATCGCATACCCTGTTGGGCTAATTGATCGATATGGGGGGTAGGGATTTTTGTGGCCCCATAACAGCCGACATCGCCATACCCCATATCGTCGGCCATGATAAAAATGATGTTGGGATTTTTTGGTGAGGGGGACATATTATGGACGTGGTGGCAAAATTTGTCGGTTTGATTTCAGCCTGCCAACCGCCACGCCCAATTATATCGAATTTGTTTTGAAATAGACGATTTTGTCTAATATTACCGCGCAAAGTTGAGACCCCAGGGGTTTCCGGGGAAATTTCTGTAATCTAAATTTGTCAATAACATAACAGCTTGGGTGTGTAATTTTTTTTCCGAAAACCCCTGAGGTCTTGGGGTACCTACTAATTTTTCAACCTTGCGATTTAATACCAATTATCTATCCAGAATTTCAATCCAGCGCCCGATTTCACTGGTCTATTTCCCACGGGCGGGGAACCAGCGCCGGATGTCATTCCGTTTAAACCACATCACCAGCCCCATTAATAGATTGCCACCGAGATAAATGTATAACGGATATTCCACCGATATCCCGCGAAAACCATCCTCCTCCTCGAAACTGATCAGCGCATCTTGAATATCTAAATCAATTTGCTCTTGCCAAAAAATGATCCCACCCAAGACCACCATCGCGAGCGCCAAATATCGAACTCCCGCTAAGCGACCCTGGCGGTGGATGACGGCCCTCCCCATCATAACCGCAAGCCCTCCAAAAAGGATCAGACTGACTACCAACAAGATCAGGGAGCCATCGGCATCGGAGTATTCTCTGATTTCTGGGAAATATTGCACAACATACGGTAACCAACTCCCCAACGTAAATATGGCCAAGGCCGCAATAAAATAGACCAAATATTGGATTACGGGGGGGAGGATCATTTGGTTGCCCATCGGCCGGATGCCCAAAGCCTTGAGTAATTTGGCCGGGTTGGGCAGCAATTGGGCAATTTCATGCAGATCACGGACCCCACTACGGAAATCAATCCACTGGACCTTCCCCAATTTATCATGGATGTCCTCGGTTGTTTGCAAAATAACCGGATACACCACCTGACTTTGGGGATCGGCCTCGGTATATTTGTTGTACCTCGAAATGAGCACAAAAACGGCCGCGGCCTGATGAATATCAGCCGCCGGCGGGTGCCCGTACTCCTGCAAAGTTTGGCTAAGATCGGCAGCTACTTGCTGATCTTCCGGGGCATGATCCACAAAAAAGGGGATCGGTTCGGGGTTCGGGTTGTTGGGGTTAAAAGGATTGGCAAATTTCGGTAAAGTAGCCATTGGTTTGCCCCACCGCTGCATCCCCGGAGAGCGTAAAACAATGAGCAGGGCAATCACCACAGGAATACTCCCCCAAGCCAAACTCGTCAGAAAATAATTTAAATCATCACTTTCAACAAATGATGAACTTAAAAATAAGGCGATAGGAAGGAATATTAGCGCGGCCTGCGTTTGAGTAAAGTTGAAATCGCGTTTAAATATCCGATATGCTAAGGGCAGTAGTAAATAGGGAATGAACAATGTCCAAATCGACCCAATTGAAAATAGCCCGATGATGGCACCCAGTATTGCCGCGATCCACACAATAACCGGCACTCGAAAACCGGTTTCGGGAGCCGGATGCTCCTCTTGCTCTGGCGCTTCTAATTGCCGCATGAGTTCCGCCAAACCGTGTTGATAATTTCCCCTAAAATCAACCCATTCAAACGGCTCTAAATCAACGGGTAAATCTACTGCTTCGAAGATCAATAAAATCACGCGTTTGCCCTGTTTGAGCACTTGCTTCCATTCCATTTCAACGTACTGCGAAGCCATCGAGGCCATAGAAACTACCAACAAAATAACATCCGAATCTGCAATCCCTTGATCGATCTGTCCGGCCCATGGGGTTCCCGGAATCAGGCTGCGGTAATCCAGCCAGACGGTGTAACCACTATCTTCCAAATCATCGACCAAATAATTTACAAACGGAACTTCTCGCCGAGAATAACTCATGAAAATATTACTTTTGGGGTTGTCCATTATCAAATCCTGATGGTTAGGGCGGGTAGTGATCCAAAAATTATAGCGCTGACTTCCTAAACCCACAAGGATTAAATACTATTTAGATCAAAATAGTGATAATTAAGCTCAAAATTCAATCCAAATGATGTCAATTATCGAATTTGGATTGATGTGTGCGGTTTCGCAAAATTCAACCTAACACTGCGGTAGTTTTCGGAAAAATTTTGAAATGGAATCCATCCCCTAGAAAATAACTCAGACCTGGAAGGTTTTCAAAACCTTCCAGGTCTTTTTTGCGATTGTTTCGGCTTCTGCCAACGTCAAAATATGGGTGTTTAGGATTAATCTCCCCCGAATGATTTCGGTCGCGATGGGCGAATTACCCTCCCATAACGCGCGTTGTAAACCCGGAATTGTAAAAGGGTGCCCGTCAACCAAGTCTACGGCTACCCGCGGGGTGATCGCTGGTTGAATGAACGGTTGGGTGGGGGTAAACGGAGTCACTCGTAGGCCCGGAATCGACCCCATTTCATCCAATAAATACGCGGCAATTTGGTCCCATTCTGCAAATCTGGCGGTTTCATCCTCAGCCAGATAGGCCTCCACCGCGGCCACCATCCCTGCGACGATCTCTTTCCCCGCCTTTAGCGGCCGCCCGATGACGTGTTCATGCGGCGCGGACTGCAACACAGCCAAATTGATTAAATCTTCACGCCCCACCATCAATCCGGAAGTCTGGGGGCCGCGTAAATCCTTGCTGCCGCTGAACAATACTAAATCGGCGCCGTGCTGAGCGAATGTCCATAAATTGCTTTTAGGCGGTAGTTCCGCCGCGGCATCGACAATGACCGGAACCCCATACCGATGGGCGATTTCTAAAGTTTCCGGTAGTTTCAAAGACGCATCCAGCATATCCGCTTGCAAAAAATGAACCACCGCGGCGGTTTCTGCATCTAAGGCTGTTTCCAGGTCTACCGGCTGGGTGCGGATCGCATCTCCCACTTGAATCAGCGTAGCCCCGGCCATCGATATCGCCCGTTCAAACGGATTGCGATGACAGCACTGGATAATTACTTTATGTTTCTGGGGTGGTTGAGGTAATTTTGCCAGCGCGTCAGGTTGATCCCTAACCATACAGGACGCGGTTGCCAAAGTGAGACCGGCGGCCGCGCCAGCGATCACGAGGGCGGCCTCTACCCCCAATACTTGCGCCAAATACGCACCCGCCTGGTGATGTAATTCCTCTAACGGTACGAATTCCCCGGCCACAGCTTCCATTGCAGCCATAACTTCTGGCCGGGTGCGACAACCACCGAGTGACGTCATGGTACCGGTGGCGTTGATGACGGGGGTAACCCCTAACTTTTCAAAGAGATTTTGGTTTTCCATGCCGATTTTGTTTCAAAGGTTATCTGGTAAAACCAAGTGACAGCCACTTGAAAAGTGACTGTCACCTGCTGTTTTTTTATATTCGATCTCACCGTTTTTGCAGCGCCAGCAAAGACAAAAACTCAAACACTAAATTAGCCGCCAAAATCGAAGTAATATCACCATGATCATAGGGGGGGCTGACCTCCACCAGGTCAAAACCGACCAGGTTAAGCCGAGTTAAGCCCCGTACCAGTTGCAGCATTTGATAACTCGTAAAACCGCCCACTTCAGGGGTGCCGGTGCCGGGGGCATAGGCCGGGTCAGCGGCGTCGATGTCGAGCGAGATGTAGGTTGGGCGGTTTCCCACCGTTTCACGGATGACCTGGATTACGGCTGGAATCCCCATTTCAAAAGCCTGATCAACTGTGATCACCTGGGTACCGAGTTTTCGGGCAATATCCAGGTCGTCTGGTCCGCTGGTTGAGCCCCGAATCCCGACCTGAATGTAAGCCTCCGTATCAATCAAACCGGCTTCAATCGCCCGCCGAAACGGGGTGCCGTGGCTGTAGGGTTGAGCGGTGAATTCTTGATCCCAGGTATCGGGATGTGAATCAAAGTGGACCACGGCCACCGGACCAAATTTTTCGGCGTGTGCCTGCAGCAAGGGATAAGTCACCGAATGGTCACCGCCCAAAGCAACCACGGTCGTATTGGAGGCTAAAACGGCCCCAACTTCAGCCTGAATATTTTGGATTGTGGCGCGAATATCGACGGGGATTACATCGACATCACCGTAGTCAACGATTTTCAATTCATCCGCGGGGGCACATTTCAGGATCTGGTTGTGGCCCCATAATAAGAGCGAAGCCTCCCGAATTTTGCGCGGCCCAAACCGAGTTCCACCCCGATAACTGGTTCCACTGTCAAAGGGGATTCCCATGATCGCAACCTCTTCAGCAGCTAAGTCTCGGCAGGGTGCTTGCCGCATAAAAGATGGCAAACCCGCAAAAGGTTCCAGGTTTGATCCCAGGGCTGGATTAGTTGATTTCTGTGTCATCTTTACCTCGCTCCGTATTTATGGAATTCTACCCGTCGATTTTACCTGATCTTGCCTTAGACGGCGGAACTCTGGTTGGTATTTCAACGTCATATGGCATAAGTGCCGACGGTGTGTGCTTAAATCCTAAACTTACAAGATTTACTGTCACGCCTGAGCAGATTTTGGTTTGAACCTGCTTTTTGTTTTCAAATACTTACCGAAATCTACTGAACAGCTGTTTTTGGAGTTGCGTCAGACGCCAACTCATTGTAAACTGATATTAATAACTGATGTTACGCATTGTTGAGAAAATATGCTTGAAAATTCACCCTGAGTAGCGCTAGCGTATCGAAGGGTGAATTTTTGGACGACCCGCACCCTTCGATACGGTCCTGTGGACCTACTCAGGATGCTTCGTGCGTAACATCAGTTAATAAGGAAACGAAAGCGAGAAACCTGTATGAAGAATTATCGCCTATTAGTTTTGTTGCTAGGATTGTTGGCCTTGACGGCCTGTAATATGCCCCGCCCCACTTCAACTGGGGAAGATCCGGGCCTGATTCACACTATCGCGGCCATGACGGTCGAAGCTCAACTAACATTGGACGCGGCTATTGAACAACCTGGGCAACCGGGAGGGCAACAACCCGAACCCGGCCAACCCGAGGCTCCGACTGCTACTTTTACGCCTACGAACACGCCATTATCCACCAATACGCCCGCCCCTGTGTGGACCAATACGCCCGCCCCCACTGCCACCAAAACGCCCATCCCCTGTGATCACATCACTTGGGGCAAAGATGTCACGATCCCGGATGGCACTGAACTGGTTCCAGGGGAAGTGTTTACCAAAACCTGGCGGCTCAAAAATACCGGTTCCTGCACCTGGACTTCGGGATATGCTTTAATCTTTGATTCCGGCGATCGGATGGGCGCGCCCGATTCGCTAAAACTCACCTCCGACACCGTCGCCCCCGGCCAAGAGTATGATATTTCAGTTGTTCTAACCGCGCCTGATGACCCTGGCGATTACCGCGGCAACTTTAAATTGCGGAATCCCTTTGATGTAATTTTTGGGTTGGGTAATACCTCAGATCCGTTTTATGTTGATATCAATATCCCTGAACGGACCGGTGTGATGTATGATTTTTTGGCTGGCGCGGATGAAGCTGAGTGGGGTTCAGGGGCTGGGGATGTTGATTTTGCGCCCCCCGGGGATACAGATATTAATTATGCCGGGGCTGAAGATGATCCAAATGGTTTCGTAAATGCCCTTAGAGATCAAAAACTTGAAGATGGGGATGTTTCTGGAGTTATTCTCAAAACTTACCCAAAGCAGGAAAATAACGGCTATATTGTTGGCCGTTTCCCAGTTTACAAAGTTGGGGCTGGCGATTACATCAAAGGCCGGTTAGGGTTATTTGCCGGTGATTCCGGTTGCGCCGGCGGCGATGTGATTTTCGAGATTCACTATACTTTAGGAGATGACCAAGGCAGCCTGACCAAACTCGGTGATTGGAATGAAACCTGTGATGGTGATCTTACCAAAATCAATTTTGATCTCAATGCAGTCAAAGGGAAATCGGTTCGTTTTTATCTGGTCATAAGAGCCAATGGCGATTTTACGAACGATTATGCCATTTGGTCATCTCTGGGTGTTTTTCGTTAATTTTCCATTTAGAAAAGTAGCTCAACCTCCCGAAGTTCTTTCTTCGGGAGGTTTTGTTATATTGCAGTATTTATAGCTTCGGGATGTTTGGCTGCAACTTTCCCGGCAACATTGGCAAGGATCCCAGTTCCTTCTGGAGAAGTGGTATCATTTTCCCTGATCCTGAAGAAGAATAATATGACAGATTGGACGACCAAACTTAACGCACAACCATTTCGTACCTTTCCGGGATTGTTCTCAACCCTGGATGTTCCTGAGATTGATCAAATCAAGGGGCAATATCAGGGTTCATTTGTCGGTCCCCGATGGTTACGGAGCGCGGCTGGTCCGGCATTGGTGCTCAGTGGTTTGGGCGGTTGGTGGGGGAAACACTTCAAGGGTGATGGTACCGCAATGAACCTCGTACAGCACTCCGATCAGCTTGAGCCCAGTTTCCCAATGACATTGGTGCCAGTCACTTCGGTGATCGATGGCCGCACCGGCCTGGCATTGAATTATGGCGCTGAGAATCCCTTCCCCTGGCCACATATTGTGGATGAGCTCCGCCGCTTAGACCAGAAATCACTCCTGGGAATGACCTACGTCAACACCCAACCTTTACAAAAATTAGCCTTTCCATTTCTGTTGGAATACCAGGAGTAATCCATGGATTATGATGTCATCGTGATCGGATCGGGCTTTGGGGGCAGTGTGGCCGCTTTACGGCTGGCTGAGAAGGGCTATCGCGTTGGTGTGGTTGAAATGGGACGCAGGATCACGCGGGCAGATATGGCGGCCGCGACCAAGTCGCCTTTAGCTTTATTTTGGATGCCTGGCCTGGGAATGAAAGGATTTTTCACCCAGCGGTTTTTCAAACATGTCAACATTGTGGGTGGCGTGGGCGTTGGGGGTGGCAGCCTGGTGTACGCCGCGGTCTTACTCGAACCTAAATCGGGCTTTTACGCCGATCCCGCCTGGAGCCAGATGGGGATTGATTGGCAAGCAGAACTACAGCCCCATTATCAAACCGCCGCGCATATGCTGGGGGTTACCCCCTGTCCCACGGTTCACATCCAGGATGAGTTTTTAGCGCAAACTGCCGCCCAATTAAACGCCACAGATTCATTCGGTCCCGTTCCCCTGGGGATTTATTTTGGCTCGCCAACCGAAGAAACCCCCGATCCTTACTTCGAGGGCGCAGGCCCAGCACGGACCGGCTGTACCTCCTGTGGGTCTTGTCTGGCAGGTTGTGAGCCGGGCGCTAAAAACGCTCTCGATAAAAATTATCTCTATTTGGCTGAGAAGTTAGGGACAGAGATATTGCCCCTACGGAAAGTGACCCAAATTCGCCCGGCCGCAGGGGGGTATGAAATTGAGATGATTCATCCCCTAAAACCCGCTCACAAATACGCCCCGCTACGGGCAGAAAAAATCGTTTTAGCCGCCGGGGTTTTGGGTACGCTGGAACTCCTTTTTCGCGGTCGCGAAGTTGGTACGCTCCCGCACCTTTCGCCTATATTGGGGCAGCGGGTCCGGACCAATTCAGAGGCCATTGTGGGGGTACTCTCCCAAGATAAAGAAATTGATTTAACCACCGGTCCTGCAATTTCATCGGATTTTCATCTCGGTGACCATACTCACGTAACTCAAAATCGATTGCCGCCCAGCTATTGGTTCATGAAACTCTATTCAGGGCCGCTGGTCGCCGGAGGGCATCCGCTGAAACGCGCCCTCAAAACCCTCTGGCATTTTTTGCGCCATCCCATTCAATCAACCGCCTCGTTCCGGGTCTTTCGCAACTGGCATAAACGGATTTCGCTGCTCTCTATCATGCAGAATCTTGATAATCAGATGGCGTTCACCTGGGGACGGGGTTTCTTCAGCGGATTTAAACCGGGGCTGCAATCGGCGACGCCCAGCGGGAAGTCAACCCCAGCTTATATCCCGGAGGCCAATCGGGCTGCGCAGACCTACGCCAAAGTGTCTGGTGGCATCCCGCACAACTCTTTATTGGAGAGTGTGCTCAATATGTCGGTTACGGCCCACATCCTGGGCGGCTGTCCGATCGGTGCCAATCGCGATGAAGGCGTTATCGACCAGCGGCAGGAAGTTTTTGGTTATCCCGGCCTATATGTGGTCGATGGCGCGGCCATCCCCGCCAATGTGGGCGTGAATCCCAGCCTGACGATCACCGCCTTGGCTGAACGCGCTTTAAGCCAGATTGCTCCCAAAGAATGATGATGATTCGCCAGTGATGTCAAAATACGGTAAAATCAGAAAATCGGTTCATTGCTAGGATTAAAGTACCAGACCACAATCATGGCAAAAAATCCCAATCGAGGGTGAAAAATGAGCAAAAAAGAATCCCCCAAAGATGTCATTGAGGCCTATCGTCGCCAACAAGCCCGATCCCAACGGGCACCTAAAATCATCCTTTTTATCGCGAGTATCCTCATTATTGGGGTGGCAGGTTTCATTATTTTCTATGTCGCCCAGGGAAACACGCCTGATATTTCACTTTCGATGATCACGAACATTTTCGCGTCGAAAACACCCACAGCCACCCCTACCGCGACGCCCACCCCGGTCACACCTTCACCCACGCCAACCGAAACCCCGACCATCACCCTAACCCCCACGGTCCCCGGGCCGTTCATTTACACGGTTCAAGAAGGGGATAATATGTTCCAGATTGCCCTGGATAATGAAATTGATATCCTGGTCTTGATCGAAGCCAATCGTGAACGTTTGGGGCTGGACCCGGCCAACCCGGTGATCAAAGTTGGCGATGAGCTGCTCATCCCGCCGCCAGGCACCCTATTATCAACCCCCACCCCGCTGCCCGAAGGGCTACCCGTCGGTACTCAAATTGAGTATACGGTCCAACCTGGCGACACCATCGCCCTAATCGCGGTCGAATATAACAGCACTGTGGAGAGCATTTTAGAAGAAAATGGAATTGAGGACGCCAACGCCATTTTTGTGGGGCAATCCCTCATCATCCGGGTAAATCTGGTCACCCCAGTACCGACCGCAACCGAAGACCCCAACGCTTCACCGACACCTACAGAATAAGACACAAGATATGCAAAAGCCCTGTAGTTCCCATGCTACGGGGCTTTTTTCTTGAGTCAACTACAGATACCCGCAGATGAACGCCAATTAAATGCATTTATCTGTAGTTTTAAGCAGATTCTTATGTATTTTAATTACGTCATTGCGAGGATGCCCTTCGACAAGCTCAGGACTAACTCCGCCAAGGAAGCAATCTGCTAGACCGGCATTCAGACTGCTTCGCTCCGCCCGAACGGCCAAACGTGTTTGGCTAGGTTCGGACGCTCGCAGTAACGTTAATTTCAGCCACTTTCCAATAAATACTTATTCCAAAGCAGCCCGAATTTCAGCCAGAACTTGTGGATCGGTCTCGGTTTTTGCCGCGGTTTGTAAGGCCGCTTGAACGACAGTTCCACCGACTTGACCCAGTGCCCAGGCCGCATGGGCTCGGATCAGGGGTTCGAAATCTTGCAAGGCAGTTATCAGGGCGGGAATGTCATTCTGATCAGGCTGATTGCCGAGACGGACGGCAATATTCCGGAGATAACCGCGGCGCTTGGTCCGTTTGACCGGGCTGCCCTTAAATTTGCGATTGAATTCCTGGGGGGTGAGTTTCAACTCATCTGCTGGCTTTTCAGGGGGGAGGCCCGGCCGGGGCTCAAAAGCTGGGTCGGGGGTCTGACCGGCAAATTTCTGGTTCCAGGGGCAAACTTGTTGACATATATCACACCCAAAAATCCAGGTGTCAAATTCTGAGCGCAATTCTGTGGGGAGAAATCCCTTGTGCTCGATTGTTAGATACGAAATACAGCGATTGGCATCAATTGTCCGCTCTGGCAAAATACAGTTGGTGGGGCAGGCTGTGAGGCAGCGGGTACAGGTGCCACAGTGATCGGTGGTGATGGGGGCGTCAATCGCCAGTTTGATCCCTAGCAGAATTTCTGCCAACAAAAAGTAGGATCCCATCTGGGGATTGATCAGACAGGTGTTTTTGCCAATCCAGCCTAGTCCGGCCCGTTGGGCCAGTTCCCGCTCCAAAATTGGGCCGGTGTCAGTGTACCAGCGATTGGGAACTGCGTGCCCCACTTGGTCTTCAATAAAGGCTACAATCGCCTGCAGGCGCTCGGGGAGAACGTTGTGGTAATCGTCCCCTAGGGCATAGGCAGCAACGCCCTCGGAACTCGAAGAAGGCGGAGGGTACGCGATCCCCAGCACCAAAATGGACTCACATTCAGGTAAGATCAATTTGGGGTCCGTCCGACGTTGACGGGCCCGATCGGTGGCCATCCAGCCCATCTCGGCCTGATGACCTTGCACAATCCAATTGGCATAGACGTCTAAATGGGGCGGAGCGGCGGGGGTTGTAACCCCCACCAATTGAAATCCTAATTCATGAGCCCGGGCCTTAACCTGGCTCGTGAGCTGGCGAATATTTAGCGTCGACATTGGGCTACCAGGGCTTGAATTTCTTCAAACGCAATTTCGCGCCCTTCTTGGTGCTGCTTCTTGCTGTGTTGCCCGACCGAGAAGAAATAATGATCCCCCAAAATGACACGAATATTACGGCTTGGAAATCCAAAATCAGCTAATAAGTTGAGCATCGGGCTGACCCCGACCAAACGATCGCTGTGCCCCAATAAAACTTTGAAATTTTGCCAGGAACTGCTGGTTGGGGGCGGCGGGGCCTGACCCATCGCAAAAAAAGTATGTGCTAAAGTATGTTTGTGGGTGGCTTTGAAAATTCTTTGATGTTCAGCCTGGACAGCTTTGCTGGCCCCATGGATCAACTGCTGAATGATGGCCGGTGATAAGGCTTCGGTCAGTTTTTCTAGCATCAGGCTGCTGCCAGCCCAGATGCCGGCTCCTAAAGATTGGTAGAAACCCTTGCGCAGTAGATCGTTCATCAATAAAGCCGGAGCAACGGCACACCTTCCAATAGTATGCTGGCGCCATTTTTGCGAGCTGAAGTAGAAGAGGGCCGCGCCGCTCATGGAATGTCCAATGAATACAATGGGTACATGCCGGCGGCCACCCAAGACTCCCAGGAGTTGGAGCCATTGTTCCACCGCGCGCATGGCCGCTTTGGGGGCGCAATTTACAAATTCCAGGTTATCCGGATTTTTAAAGGTTGAACGGCCAAAGCCATTGACATCGGCCGCGAGAATTAACAGATTTCGTTCTTGCTGGCATAACCGGGCCGGTAAATTCTCCCAAATCGCGTGGCTGCCATCCCAGCCATGCAAAAAAACCACGACCGCGCTGCTCTTTCGGGGGAGTTCACGTCGTCCCCCCGCAGAGACGATATCGCCCCGGGTCCAAAAGCTTCGCCAGTAAAAATCACTAAGTTGGGTTTTTGATTGAAACGCTTTGAATTTTTCGGGTTTGACGATTTTTCGTTTAGCAAGCTCAGCCAGCGAATAAGTCGCGCTGTAAACCCCCTTTTCGGGTTCGGCGCGGACTGGACTACCAAGCTCAATCCATGAGCGCGATTTCTTGGGATTCTGTTTCGATTTGGCAAGCTTATTTTTAGCCGACATTTTGAACATTCAGATTCCTGGGATTTAGGAAGATTTCGGTAAACGGCTGATCATAAAAATTCATGCCCAAACCACACCGCACAATTATATCGCGGCGGCGATTCCCCGCCTTGGAGATATGAATGGTAAAATCCCGCCTATGAAACGATGGCAATTTTGGCTCGGTATACTCATTAGTGTAGTTTTCTTATATTTGGCTCTCAGGGGTCTTCAAATTGGGGATATGTGGGAGGCTCTTCAGGGAGCGAACTATTTTTGGTTGCTGCCTGGGGTTGGCGTTTATTTTATTGGCGTCTGGGTGCGAGCCTGGCGCTGGCATTATCTTCTGCGCCCCTTAAAACCGATCTCAACGCGGACGATGTTTCCCATTGTGGCAATTGGGTATATGGGCAACAATATCTATCCGGCTCGGGCCGGTGAAGTCTTACGGGCAGTCGTCTTAAAGCGGCGTGAGGAAGTTCCCATATCGGCCTCGTTAGCGACTATCATCGTAGAACGGGTTTACGATGGGGTGGTAATGCTGGCCTTTGTGTTTTTGAACCTCCCCGAGTTGGCCCGTCTGACGGCTGATTCTGGGTTTGTGGGCAATATCCAAAATCTGGCTTTGTGGGGGGCGGCGGCGTTTATTGGGGTTTTGGCAGCTTTTCTTTTAGCGGCCATGTTCCCCCAGAAAGCCGAGATCATTCTCACTGCGTTGATCACTCGCCTCATCCCGGCGCGGTTTCAGGAGAAGATTCTCGGGTTCGGATTAAAATTCCTGGGTGGCCTGGAATCCCTGCGAAGTCCCCGTGAAGCGTTGATGGTTTTTCTCACTTCGGTTGTCATTTGGCTGCTTGAAACCGGAAAATATTGGTTTGTCATGCATGCGTTTAATTTTCAGGTCAGTTTCTTCGCATTGATGCTGATGAATGGGATTGTCAACCTGGCAACCACCATTCCTTCAGCCCCCGGCTACGTGGGGACCTTCGATGCGCCTGGCATTGCGGTACTAAAAGCCTATGGCGTCCCACAAGCGATCGCGGCAGGATATACTTTGGTATTGCATGTCGCTCTGTGGTTCCCGATCACCGTCTTAGGGGCCTATTATATGGCCCGCGAGGGTATTCGTTGGAACGACGATCTCGAAGCCCTGCAAGAAACCGAAGCCTGACTTAACAGTTTTGTCGCTTGCCGACAACACCACTCCGTTTCATGTATAATGATTAACTGATCCGGTTCTCAATTTCTAAGGAGTTTGACTGTGGATCAAAAAGTCGACCCAATAACCAATAGTGCTGCGATTTTACGGGTTCTCATTGCCGATGATCTCCAAGAGACTCGTCGAAATACGCGCCTAATGTTGTCGATGATCCCCACGGTCAAGGTGATCGCGATCGCTCGGGATGGTAAAGAAGCGGTTGAACTGGCAGTGAAAGCTAAACCAGATATTGTGGTTTTAGATATTAACATGCCACAAATGAATGGGTTAGAGGCTTACGCCGAAATTCAGAAGGTTCATCCTGAGACCGCCTGCATCATTATCTCGGCGGAAAAAGATGTAGAAACCTTCCGGACTGCAATTGCAGTTGGGGTAAAAGAATATCTCACCAAGCCTTTCACTCTCGACGATTTGGAAGCCGCCGTGGAGAAAGTCAGTGCCAATATTCTTGCCAAACGAAAAGATGAAATCGAGGCTGAAAGAATTCGGGCTGAACGTGAAACCTACCTGAAACAACTCGCCGAAGAATATGCTCGCACCCGCCGCACAGATGACCAGGCGATGCAGGTTTATGAGCATTTGGCCGCGAATCCCAAATGTGAACTCCGCTGGTTGCGCATTTTAGCAATGATTTATGTCGTCCGTCAAAAATGGGGAAAACTGCGAGTGTTGGCCGCCCGGTTAGAATTGCAGGTTGAAACGGCCAAAAAACAAACCAAATAATCAAATCTGGCTCTTTGAGCACTTGTGGGGTGAAAGTTCCCCGGAAACTCCTGATAGGCCATTTTGCTAGGGCCATATGGTTCAAAGTTTCCAGGGAACTGGCTCTACCGCAGCATTTCTCAAAGAGCCAAAAATCTTACTAAGGAAAAACGATGCAAATTGGGATTATTGGAGCCGGTTACGGTGGCATGGCGGCCGCCTATGATTTGGCGCGCGCGGGACATCAGGTAACGATCTTCGAAGCCGCTCAGCAGGTCGGTGGGCTGGCCTCAGGGTTCAAAGAACCACATTGGGATTGGTCGGTGGAGAAGTTTTATCATCACTGGTTTGAGTCTGATGATCACATGATGGGGTTGATCGATGAATTGGGGCTGAGCACCAATGTCCGTTTTCCCCGGCCTTACACTGTATTATTGCACAAAGACAAATGGTATCCCTTTGACTCAATATTGCAGGCCCTGTTGTTTCCCGGCTTGGGCTGGGGAATTAACAAAATTCGCTTTGGGTTGGTGGGCGTTTACCTGAAGTTGACCAAAAACTGGCAATCCCTAGAGAAAACGACCGTTGATACCTGGATGCGGAAATGGGCCGGAGAAAAGGTTTACAAACTGATGTGGGAGCCGATGTTGATCGGTAAATTCGGCCCTTATTACAAGGAAGTCAATATGGCCTGGTTTTGGGCCCGGATTCATGCCCGGACGACTCGTCTCGGAACCTACGTCGGCGGATTCCAGGCCTTTGCTGATGCGTTTGCTGAAAAACTGACTGGGATAGGGGTTGAAATTCGATTGAATACCCCGGTCGAGAAGATAATTAAGACCGAAAGGGGGCTGAAGTGCCGAACCCGTTCAAAAGATTCGAACAACCAAACTACCGAAACTTTTGATCAGATACTGACTACAACCTCCCCGCGTCTCCTGGCAAAGATGGCTACTGAGTTGCCCCAAGACTATTTAGACGGGCTCCTCAATCTCAAGCAAATGGGCGCGGTGGTAATGACCATGGCACTCAACCAGCGGTTATCGGAGCAAGGGTATTACTGGTTCAACATCCCCAAAGATGCTGGGTTCCCCTTCCTGGCAGTGGTGGAGCACACCAACTATGTTTCTCCAGAGAACTTTGGCGGTGATCACATTCTCTATTGTGGCGATTACCGGGAAGACGGACACAGTTATTACGATCTGAGTGATGATGAATTACTCGATCTTTTTGTCCCCGGCATACAAAAACTTAACCCTGATTTTGATCGTTCCTGGATTAAAAAAGTTTGGGTTCACCGGACAAAGTATGGCCAACCGGTGCCAATGCTGAACCACTCCCAAAATATTCCGGCCATCAAAACGCCACTTGACGGTTTGTACTTCGCCAGCATGAGCCAGGTCTATCCCTGGGATCGCGGCACTAACTTCGCGGTTGAAATCGGCCGCCGTGCGGCAAGTCTCATGCAGGAATAGATTTTCTAGAATCATCTTTAACAGGATGGCTAGGATAGTTAGGATGTGTAATCTCATCCTAAACATCTTGTCTATCCTGTTTTTATATATTTAGAGCGAATACTTACGGATGGCCCCCACGATGGATTTGGTGTTCCACCGCACAATTTTAATCGCCGATTCTTGGACCGCCACAGGAATGCGTTCATTCCCCCGGGGGATTATGCCGATGATCGGCTTATCGTAATTGTTGGCAATGACAATCTCTTCTTTGCACCAAAATCGCTGGGCCACATACATGCCACAGATGATCAAAACGCAATTGGTCGGCCGAATTTGCTCATCGATCTCACGGAGCAACCGCCAGCGACGGGCGATGATCGCGCCGGGATTTAGGATGGGTTCATTCCGTGGAATTGAATAATTCCGCCACTTGAAATACGGCGCGGCGTGGAGTAAGTTGACCAGCCGCTCATAGTCATCCGTATGCGACCAGGCATGGCTGATGAACAGGTTGTAGGTGGTTAATTTCGGCATCAAATCCATTCTATCATCTCTTGTTTTTAAACATTATCTAAAAATAAGGCGTAAAGTGGAGACCCCAGGGGTTTTCTGCAGGTGTTTTGTAGTCACAGTTCATCAAAAGTACCCCATCATGGCTATCTAAAGCTGTTTTTAGAAACCCCTGGGGTCTGTGAGCCTGGATACTTATTTCAACCTGCACAGTAATAATAGCTACCCGACACTTTGTGAACTAAAAGCAAAAACGCAAGTTGAGTGACCTGAAAGGTTTTATCGAAATCAGTTTTTGCGCCGTTCGGGACTCGATACGCCCTTACCAGGGGAACTCGACATTCTGCGGCTGGAAACTGTCTGGTTGCTAGAGTATTATCGGAATTTTGCGAATAAGTAATTACCACTAATTACGAAAACAATTCCACAAAAAATCTTTCTTCATGGTTAAATTGAGACTATGACTACCCAAAAATTTCACCCCCTCCGCCGGTTGTGGTTGTACGCTACCCGTCACCGGCGCACGATTATATTGGCCTCCACGGCCTCGATCATCAACCGGATCGTTGATCTGGCTCCTCCCGCCCTGATCGGTGCCGCGGTGGATGTCGTCATCTCCCAAGAAGACTCGATCTTGGCTGGCTTTGGTATCCCCGATGTCCGCACCCAGCTTTATGTTCTGGCCGGGCTGACAGTCTTCCTTTTCGCCCTCGAATCGATCTTCCAGTATGCCTATCAAGTCTTGTGGCGTAATCTGGCCCAGGTCGTCCAGCATGAATTGCGGGTTGATACCTACGGCCATGTTCAGCAGTTGGAACTCTCCTATTTCGAAGACCAATCCACCGGCGGGTTGATGTCGATCCTGAACAACGATATCAACCAGTTGGAGCGTTTCCTCGATGGCGGGGCCAGCGAAATTCTGCGGTTGGTGACCTCCATCATCGTCATTCTGGGCATTTTCTTCTACACCGCGCCCTCCGTCGCCTGGATGGCCCTGCTCCCGATGCCTTTCATCATCTGGGGCTCGCTGGTTTTTCAGCGCCGATTGGCCCCGCGGTATGCTAAGGTCCGTGAGATGGTCGGGTTGCTCAACGGTCAGCTTTCGAACAATCTCGGCGGGATCGCGACGATTAAGAGTTACACGGCCGAAGCCCATGAATTAGAACAGGTGACGGAGCAAAGCGATTTGTATCGGATCGCGAATGAAGCTGCCATTCGGCTGAGTTCGGCCTTTGTGCCCTTTATCCGCATGTTGATCGTCAGCGGCTTTGCCGCGATCATGATTTTTGGGGGCATCCTGGTCTTGGAAGGTCGTCTCAATGTGGGGATTTACTCGGTCTTGGTGTTCATCACCCAACGGTTACTCTGGCCCCTGACCGGGCTGGGCAACACCCTGGATATGTACCAGCGCTCGATGGCTTCGATTGACCGGGTCCTCGACCTGCTCGACACCGATCAGATCATCCCCAGTGGGGAGCAGGCTTTACCGGTCGGAGAAATTCATGGTGATATTCAACTCGCTGACGTTACCTTTGAATACCGCTCCGCCAAAAACCAATCGGTGATCAAAAACCTGTCCCTGCAAATGTCTGCCGGAGAAACAATTGGGATTGTCGGCTCCACTGGGGCTGGAAAAAGCACCCTGGTCAAGCTATTGTTGCGGTTTTACGATGTCCACTCCGGGGCAATTGCCCTCGATGGACATGATCTACGCCACCTAGAAATGGCCGATCTGCGCCGGGCGATTGGATTTGTCAGCCAGGATGTGTTTTTATTCCACGGCACAGTTAAAGAAAATATCGCCTATGGGACCTTCACCGCTACCGATGAAGAGATCATCGCCGCGGCCAAAATAGCCGAAGCCCATGACTTTGTCACCCAACTCCCGGAAGGCTATGACACCATAGTGGGCGAACGCGGCCAAAAACTCTCCGGCGGCCAGCGCCAGCGGATTTCCATCGCTCGCGCCGTCCTTAAAGACCCGCCCGTCCTGATCCTCGATGAAGCCACCTCCTCGGTCGATAACGAGACCGAAGCCCTGATCCAACGCTCGCTAGAAAAGATTGCCGTCGGCCGGACGACGATCATCATTGCCCACCGCCTATCCACCGTCCGTAATGCCGACCGGATTTTTGTCTTGGAACGTGGTCAGCTTAAAGAACAGGGTACCCATGATGAGTTAGTGGAACTGGATGGGATTTACGCCGGGTTGTGGTGTGTGCAAACCGGGGTGCGGGAGGAGTGTTAAAGTTTTTCCGTGTTTACCGAGTGGTGATGTTTCCCTTAATTGCTCGTTCAAATCAAGCGTCCTGAACGGAATGTTCCCTGAAAGGGGAATGTAGTCGAAGGGTGCGACTTTTACAAGACTCGCTTCTTCGACTATGCACACGCTGTGTGCTCCGCTCAGAACGCTTTTGTCTTTTCCAATTGGGAAGGTTATTGATTAATAACCTAAATCGGCAACTGAACAATAAACGTGCTTCCTTTTCCTTCCCCTTCGCTTTCAACCCAAATCTGGCCCCCATGCGCCAGAATAATCGCCCGAGTGATAGCCAACCCTAATCCGGTACCGCCGGTTTCGCGGGCACGGGCCGGATCGGCGCGGTAGAAACGGTCGAAGAGGTGGGGCTGGTGTTCGGGGGCGATGCCGGAACCAGTGTCGGCGATTTGGATTTCAAGGTAGTCGGCCTTCATACCAACGGTCAGGTTGATCTCGCCGCCCGCGGGGGTGTGGCGGATGGCGTTGGTCAGCAGGTTTTGGAGGCACTGTGTCAAACGGGGGCGATCTCCTTGAATGACGGGCAACCCCGCTACAATCCAGGTCTTGAGTGTGATTCCGGCCGAGTCCGCAATGGGCACGTAGGCGGCTGCGCTGTCTGCGGCCAAATTCCCCAGATTAATTTCAGTCAGATTCAGGTCCAATTGATTGGCTTCTACTTGAGCCAGTTCCCGGAGATCATCTACCAGCCCCGAGAGTTGACGGGTCTGATCGAAGAGGCGCGCGATTTCAGCCTTGTCGAGTTGGTAGACATCGTCGAGAATGGCCTGGAGATTGCCTTGCAACACCGCCAAAGGCGTGCGCAGCTCGTGGGCCACGTCGGCCAGCAGGTTTTGGCGCAGGGTTTCGGCATTTTGTAAATCGGCGGCCATTTGGTTGAAGGCTTGAGTGAGTTCCAGGACTTCCTGACTGCCGCGCGGATCGACCCGTTGGCTCAAGTCGCGAGCCCCAATGGAGCGGGCGGCGTCTGCAAGTTTCGAAAGGGGGGCGCTGATCCCGCGGCTGAGCAAGACTCCTACCCCGATACTAACAATGGTGACCCCGATCAGATACGGGGTTAGATTCTGCAAAACGAATTTTCCAGGGAAGCCCCTGCTGCGACGCTCGTCCAGTAAAGTTGAGCGTTCCTCGTCGGAGAGTTCTTCCCAATTGACTTCAGCTAAGCGTTCAGGAATACCGATGGGTTCGTCCCAAAATTCACGGATCGCGATCCCCACCGCGATAGGCAATAACATGCCAAAAATGACAATGAGCGTGATGATTAAGCTAATACGGACCCAGAGGCGGTTCATGGTTAGGGGATCACTTTTCAATGGTCGTGAGTTTATAGCCCACGCCGTAAATCGTGTGAATATAAGTCGGGTTTTTGGGGTCGGGTTCAATTTTGCGGCGTAGGTTTTTAATGTGGCTGTCGAGGGTCCGGCCCAGGCTTTCAGAGGGGTAACCGAGCGCCTTTTCGATGAGTTCGGCGCGGGTGAAGGCGTAGCCGGGGCTGTCCATGAGGGTGGCGAGGATTTCAAACTCGGAGGGCGTGAGTTCGACTGGGTTGTGATCGACTCGTAATTCGCGTCGATCCTGGTCGAGCGTAAGTTCCCCAATTTGGAGAACTTGGGATCTGCCAACAGGATCCCGTTGACTGCGGCGCAGTAATGCCCGGACGCGGGCTACCACTTCGCGTGGATTGAAGGGTTTAGTGACGTAATCATCAGCCCCAATCTCCAGGCCGATGATTTTTTCGCTATCTTCGACACGCGCGGTAAGCATCAAGATGGGGGTTGCAGACAGGCTTGGATCACGACGGATGATCCGAGTGATATCCCAACCATCGCGGTCGGGGAGCATTAGGTCGAGAACAACCAAGTCGGGCTGCTCGCGGCGTAGGATGTGGAGCGCGGTTTCACCGTTATAGGCTGTCAGCGTTTGGAATCCAGCCTGCTCCAGGTAAGCCTTCACCAGACGTACAATTTCGCGGTCGTCATCGACAATTAAAATGCGGGGCATAAATTCTTGTTCTCTAAATTCAAGAAAAAATAACGCAAAGGTGCTCAAGCAAATCCAAAAATGTTCCTGCAATTAACGTCATTGCGAGCGGAGCGAAGCAATCTGTATGACCATCTCGGAGATTGCCACGTCGGCTCCGCCTCCTCGCAATGACGTATTCTATTTGATTCACTTGAGCGTTCAAGGCCCAAAGGGATTTGTATCGAAAAATCTTTGCGCCCTTGCTTCTCCGCGTCTCTGCGTTAAATTTTAGCCTCCAATTCTGGAGAAATTGTGAAGAAAGTGTGGTTTTTAAATGAAAAAGGCCCGGTACCTCACCAAACTACCGGACCTTTTAGCGATTTTTGGGTTTTATTTCGTCACGGCTACAAAATCGATTTCGACCAAAACTTCCTCATCCACCTCAGCCACGGAGGGGACATTGGGAATCCGCAGGTCATAATCCGCCCGCGGGACCATCGTGGACGCGTAGCCTTCGATCCGCTCTTCGGAGACGACGGTCACTGTGGCGTCAAAGGTGAATTCGTGGGTGATGTCGCGAATGGTCAGATTGCCGATGATTTGGAAAGTGAGTTCGG
The DNA here is from genome assembly GCA_964453155.1 of uncultured Anaerolineales bacterium. GTDB lineage: Bacteria > Chloroflexota > Anaerolineae > Anaerolineales > UBA11858 > CAYVQU01. Next base: position 42,735 of record CAYVQU010000020.1, read on the forward strand.
TCCCAATTTGGGGATCGGCGGGGAAACCCACCAGCTCAATGGGTTCAAAAGTGATGAATTCGAATTTGCCGGTTTGCAAAATCTCATTGTTGATCGCTCGGTTACGGAAGTCGTTATCGGTGGTCAGATCGCGGGCGTTGACCAGGATGGTCCCAACTTTCGAGTTGGCCGGATTCTCGGGGTCAATCGCGATCTCCCCGGCGACCTGATCGGTCACTCCAACAACCGTGGTCGGCGCGCCTCGCAGAAGTTCATCCAGAGTGAAGCGGGCTTCCGATTCTTCCGGCACAATCGAGAATATGATCATCCCCTCAGGAACTGCCATTTCATCTGCTGCCGTGCTGTCCATATCCGAATCTGAACCGGACTCAGCAGCTTCACTATCCATATCGCCCTCGGAATCGGATTCCATGGCCATGTCATCTTTTTCCTTATCGGAATCCATCTCCTCGGCATGTTCGCCTTTAGCTTTTTCGGATTCTTCAGCGGCCATTTCAGTTTCCGTTTCTTCAACTTCCACCGGGATCGCTTCAATCGGTGCACTGACTTCGGCCGTCGGGCGCAGTATATACGCTGCGACCGCGAGACCTACCAAAACAACCACAATTCCAATACCAATAAAAACTTTCTTCGACATTTCATACTCCTTCGGATCGAAAATGATAAGCTACCAATAGAAAAACCCAAATAGCTCTTGCGTCTTGACTACCTGGGTAAGTGGAATCTTTCGGACTCGTATTTTGTGAAATCTGATGAATTCGAAGGTTACTAGGAAGAGTTGGTTGACTGACAAATCGAATAAAACCACCGCGGAGACGTTTGGGCTTTGCACGCCTTCGTATCTCCGCGGTGAAAAAAATTTCAAGTTACTGTTGACCAATACACTCTATTGTATTTTCGCTTCTAAGAAAGTAATCAGCCCATTCAAAAAATTGGTATTGAGTGTCAAGCGGGCGCCGCGCGTCCCGCCGCGTTCGGCGATGGCAGTTGCCCGAGCGTCGGGATCCATTTCGGCCCCACCGCGACCCTGCCCCCCACCAGGGAAGCCGCCACCCTCAGGTCGCTGACCGCTTTCCCTCATCGCCTGGGCTGTAGCCTGCATTTCTGGCGTAATTTCACCCATCTGACCCCCACTGAAACCAGCTTCAATTCCTAAAATTTCTGCCACCGCCCCAAAATCCTGCATGGAGAGTTCCATTGCCGCGATCGCGTCCAACTGCTCGGACGTCATCGTGGCGTTGATTTGGTTGATCAGCGCTTCAACCTCGGCCGATGCCGCGGTTTCACTCTCGCTCAAGCTGCGCAAAGCCTTCCACAAAGGGAGTAATTCAGCCGCTTGGGTCGCATCGATGGCGTATTCGGTCTCATCTAACTTGACCGTGCCTAACATCAAGGCTGCTTCAGGGGGGAGAGCGGATTGGTCAGAGGTAGCCTCTGTTTGGGTTGTCATTTTAATATCTTCGGCACTGGTACTACTGCAAGCAACCAAAGCACCAAGCATCAGAATGGAGATTAAGATAATAATGTGTTTTTTCATTTTTAAATCCTTTCAGTAGACTCCGGAAAATGCTGTGATTTCGTCATTGCGAGGAGGCCCTTCGACAAGCTCAGGACTTAATCCGCCAACGAAGTAATCTACTAGACAGACATACAGACTGCTTCGCTTTGCTCGCAGTGACGTTAATTCTTGCGTTGTTCAAGCTTCTATTGATGAGTACAAAAATGAAGTATTTGTCGGAAAGTATATGAATTTAACGTCACTGCGAGGCAGCATTATCGCCGAAGCAGTCTACATCCTGGCAGATTCAGATTGCCGCACTTCGCTCCGCTTCGTTCGCAATACCGCAAGGGTATACCCGTTGGTATGACGTTAATGTTCAAGGTATTGTTGACCACTTCACAAATACTTCTTTATGCAAATTTCGGAAATCATTTTGAATAAAAATCCAAGATCAAACCGAAATCTGCTCAGGTGGTAAGTATACGGAATAGTGTGAAAAGGGCTTGAAAAAAGAGGGGATTGGAAGC
>CAYVQU010000021.1:0-43622 GCA_964453155.1 uncultured Anaerolineales bacterium
GCGCCAGTTGCTGCGACTTCAGTCGCCTTGTTTTCATGAACATGCGATTGCCCTAATCGAAGGGGGCGGCAGGGGGCTACCCCCACTAAAAATACTGGATTATCTCTACGAAATTTCCTAAAACCCCTGGGGTCTTTAGAGGCTGCCATTAAATCAATAAGCGGATGGGAACTGCCCATCCGCTAATCTGTTAAATATCCGGTGCTAACTTTAATTGGCTGCCTTGAATCCCGCCTCCAACGCGGCTTGATTGATCTCTAACGTCCCTTTCGGCGCGCGGGCGGCTACCGCTTGGGCGATGGCTTCCTTCGAGACGATTTTGGTTACTGCAACCAGGGCACCAAGAGCGACGACGTTGGCAGTGATATTTCTGCCGGTGGTCTCTTTGGCAAGTTTGGTGACCGGGAGTTCTATCAATCGATCGTTGGGGGCATATGCCACACTGTCGCTATCTACAATAATATTGCCACCCGGTTTGACATCTTTAGCATATTTGTCGTAGGCTTCCTGGCTCAGGGCAATCAGAATATCCGCTTGGAGTACTTCGGGAAAGTCGATCTCTCCAGTCGCAATGACGACCTCGGATTTACTGGCTCCCCCACGGGCTTCGGGGCCATAGCTCTGGGTTTGGACGGCCTGTTTGCTATCATAAATTGCCGCGGCCTCGGCCAAAATAATCCCGGCCAGTATCATCCCCTGACCACCTTCCCCAGCGAGACGAATTTCAGTACGATCCGTATTGGTCATCATTCTACATTACCTCCAGCTTGGGCCATGATTTCGTCATACAGCCGGGTGAATTCCAGGCGTTGGTCATCGGTGTGCAATATTCCGCGAATCAATTTCCAATTTTCAGCCTGTTTTTCGGGGGAAAATTTGTCATAAGCCCGTTTGGAGATGCTGCTGGCTTTGAGATCGCGCATCATATCGGCGGCGGTCCCTTTTTTGTTGAGGCGTCCGTAGGTGGTATGGCAATAGCTGACGGCTTCGACTAGGTTGAAACCCTCGCGAGCGATAGCCTGCTGGATATATTTGTCCAACTCTAGGGCGTGGAAGACGGTACTGCGGGCCACGTACGAGGCCCCGGCCGCAATTGCCATTTCGCAGATAGGGAAGGGGGGTTCGATATTGCCATAAGGAGCGGTGGCCGCCAACCCGCCGCGGGGAGTGGTGGGACTGTATTGGCCGCCGGTCATCCCATAAATCGCGTTGTTGACGATTAGGGCCGTGATCCCGATATTGCGCCGGGCGGCGTGGATGAAATGGTTCCCGCCGATTGCCAGGGCATCCCCATCCCCCATCACCGTGATAACTTCCAAATCTGGACGAGCAATTTTTAGGCCGGTAGCGAACGCCAGGGCGCGGCCGTGGGTAGTGTGGAGGGTGTTGAAGTCCATGTAGACGGGCATCCGGGCGGTGCAGCCAATCCCCGAAACGATGGCGACTTCATCGTTACTCAGGCCATTGTGTTCGATGGCGCGGATCAAAGATCCCATGACGATACCGATCCCACAACCCGAGCACCAAATGGTTGGGAATTTTTTGTTTTTACGTAACCCCTGGAGGGTTTCACTGGATTCAAACCAGTCGGATTGGGGCACCAACCCCTCTTTGGGGTGGATTTGATGCGTTTTGAGAATATGTTCGGGCATGTTATTTCTCGATTTCGGCCAGAATCCGGTCGGGTTCGACCATTTCGCCATTGGCCGTATTCAGTCGGACTACTTTATCCCGGCCGACTAAGCGTTCAACTTCTAAGGCAATCTGGCCTTGGTTCATTTCGGGGACCAAGATACGGTCAACTTTTTTAGCCAGTTGTTCAACTTGTTGCTCTGCGAACGGCCAGATGGTCAACAACGTGAGCAGATCAACTTGGTGTCCATTGGTCCGAGCCTGTTTGATGGCATGCCGGGCGCTGCGGGTGGAAGCACCAAAAGTGACGATCCCGACTTTGGCTTCCGGCTGATAATCTTCCTCGACCATAATAATCTCATCGAGGTGATTGGTCATCTTGCGGTCGATTCGTTCCAACCAAGCTTCGATTTCATCGGAGCGGTTGGTCGGGTACCCCAGTTCATCATGGAATAACCCGGTGATGTGGTAGCGGTAGCCCGTCCCAAAACTGGCCATAGGGGGTACGTCGCCGTTATCGTTACTGAATGGTTTGTAATCTTCTGGGCGGTCCGTCACCACGCGCTCGAATTTTTCAATCGTGTCATAATCGGGCAATTCCACCGGTTCCCGCATGTGCCCGATAGTCTCTTCAGGGAGCAGGATCACGGGGATGCGGAATTTTTCCGATAAGTTAAAGGCCGCGATGGTTAGATCAAACGATTGCCGCACCGAAGTCGGACTTAGCACGATAATCGGATGATCACCATGGGTACCCCAACGCGCCTGCATGACATCGCCTTGGGAAGCAGTGGTCGGCTTTCCGGTGGAGGGCCCCAACCGCTGAACGTTAATGATGACACAGGGGACTTCGGTCATCGCGGCATAGCCAATGTTTTCTTGCATCAGGCTGAACCCTGGCCCACTGGTGGCCGTCATGGATTTGAGGCCGCCAATCGATCCACCGATGATGGCTGCGATCGAGGCGATTTCATCTTCCATTTGGATGAAGCGGCCGCCGACTTTGGGAAGTTCGCGCGACATAACCTCGGCGACTTCAGTTGAGGGCGTGATAGGGTAACCGGCAAAAAAGCGGCAGCCCGCGGCAATCGCGCCGTGGGCAATGGCTTCGTTGCCTTGCATGAGTTTGACTGTCATCCTAACCTCCTACCGAAACCGCCGGACGACGATGGCCAGGTCGGGGCAGTGGGTGTCACAGAAATGACAACCAGTACATTGATCCGGCGCGACCACGACGGGAACGTGTTTTTCATCGTCGAATTCGAGCACGTCGGTGGGGCAAAATTCCACGCAAATGTGGCAGCCCTTACACCATTTGGCAAAAATAAAGACCTCCCCGCGCGGCCCCTTACGGGGCTTGCGAGAAGGTTTGGCATTCTCTTTGATATTGGTTTGCATTTTTTTCCTTACGACCTTACATTGAACCGTTAAATACAATTGGCAAGGATGGCCCCCATTCTATGCGGATTTAGGTTAAATGGTGAGGATAAAGGTCATCAATCTCAGGTTACTTCTTACGTTCGTTTTTTCACAATCTTCTTGGGCTATATTTCCCTCTTGTCGCTACAAATTGGATGAAAATGTCGCTTTGCGAAACGCTAATGAATGCAGCTTAGAGGGAAAAATGGCCTATCAGGAGTTTCCGGGGTTTTCACCCCACAAAAGCTCAAAGAGCCAGAAAAATAAAAAGGCTGCCATTTTCGGCAGCCTTTTGCTTAGGTTCAATTTATTCTGAGATGTTTAGCAGTTTCCGGGAATTATTTTTGAATGAAGCACAAGATCAAACCGGAATCTGCCAAGCACTCTGGCCGTGTGGCGGTTGCTCAAGTTATTTTTTTTCTTGAACTAAAATCGCCACCCACTTATTCAACATGGGTGGGATCAAGCGCATCTCGTAACCCGTCACCCATGTAGTTGATCGACAGCACGGTAATGAAGATCATTAGTCCGGGGAATACGGCCATCCACATATTGCCACGCATCATTTCATCTTGGGCGTTGCGGAGCATATTACCCCAGGTGGGGGTAGGGGGCTGGACCCCGAATCCAAGGTAGCTCAAACCTGACTCGGAGATGATGGCCCCCGCGACGCCGAGGGTGGCGGCCACAATTACCGGGCTGAGGGCGTTGGGCAAAATATGCCGGACAATGATTCGAAAGTTAGAAAGCCCCAGGGATCGGGCGGCTTCCACAAATTCCTTTTCACGTAGCGAGAGGAACGAACCGCGCACCAGCCGGGCGATCCGCATCCAACTCAGAATCCCAAGCACCAGAGTGATCGCGGCGATCCCCCCGGCCTCCTGGAGGTAGGGCCAGTCGATGCCTCGTAAGATAACCGATACCAGGATCAAGAGGAACAACCTGGGGATCGTTAGCATTAAGTCGGTCAGCCGCATTAAGACGTTGTCGACCTTGCCGCCATAAAAACCGGCTAAAGAACCGACGGTCACGCCAATAATCACCCCAATCGTCATCGCCAGCAGCCCGATGGAGAGTGAAATCCGGCCGCCAAACAATAAACGAGTGAGCATATCGCGGCCCAGGTCATCGGTGCCGAAAACGTGCTCCAATGAGGGCGGTTGGTAGCGGTTGCGCAGACTAGATTTTTCGACATCGTAGGGCGAAATCATGGGACCAAAGATACACCCTAAAATTAGCAAAATGACGATAATCGCACCCGTTAGCGCTAATTTGTGCCGCACAAAATATTTCCAAGCCAACCCCAGCATGGTTTCGGGGCGGGTACTCAAAGTTTCGGCGACATTGACATCTTCTACTGTGGTAGTTACTTCACTCATAATTCATCTCCAAACGTGCGTGTGTGGAAATTGGTAGTAATTGATCATTTTCAACCGTACACCCCTTAGTCATACCGAACTCGGGGATCAAGGTAAGCATAGATGATATCGGCTAACAAATTGAACAGGAGGATAAGTAAGGCGTTGATCATCACGACGCCCATTACCAGATCGTAATCGGTGCGTTCAACCGACCGGATGAATAACCGGCCCATCCCCGGCCAGGAGAAAATTGTTTCGGTGAATACCGCGCCGCCAAATACGAGGGGTAATTCCAATGCCAGCACAGTGATGACAGGGATTGCCGCATTCTTCAAGGCGTGCAGCATAATGACAACCCGTTCTTTCAATCCTTTGGCTCGGGCGGTGTCGAGATAATCCTGGTGGAGAACGTCCAACATGCTGGAGCGCATAAAGCGGGTGTAACGTCCGGCCCCAAACATGGTCAACATGGTGACGGGTAGGATCATGTGACGAAGCCGGTTTGATAGCGGAGCTGTCGCTTGATCGTAGAGCCGGAGATCATACATCCCACCACTAGGCAGGAATGGCATCCCCTCCGGTGTTTTCAGCATGATCGAAAATATCATGATCAGCAGTAACCCAAACCAGAATACTGGAATCGATTGACCGATGAAGGCAAATGAAGTTGCCAAATGATCGAATATCGAATACTGCTTTACTGCTGAAATAATCCCAATCGGTAAGGCCAGGGTCAGGGTGGTGATCTGGGCAACCAGCATTAACTGAATGGTATTCGGAAAGCGGGTCCAAATTTCTTCGAGCACCGGACGCTTGGTCGCAATGGAAATCCCCCAATTTCCGGTGACTAGGTTCTTGCTCCATTTTAGGTACTTAATATGGAGGGGATCATTTAAACCTAGCGATTCAGCATAACGTTCCCGGTCTTCGGCGGTGATGTTGGGGTTGTCTTCCAAGGCAGCTACGGGATCACCTGGAGTTAGCTGCAGGAGGACAAACACAATCACACTGATGACCCACAATACGGGGATCAATTGTAATAAACGGCGAGCAATATATCGGCCCATCTTGTTCTCCTTTGAGAGATATCTCTTTAGGACGAATATCTGCTGAGATGATCTCTTTTGAGACGATTTCTACAAAAATGGGTGGGTAGGAAACCGGTTCCCACACACTCATTTTCCTAGGAATTTGGAAGTATGACAGGGGAGCAGGCTCCCCTGTCATACAAATTAACCGGGTTAGACTATTTCATTCCTTCCCAGTACCATTCTTCCGCGGCCCAAGGCTGGTTGCCCCAGGTGGTGATCTCGTAACCCATGAGGCCCTCGCGGGTGGCGTGGATCTCGGAGCGGTTGTAGAGATAAATGTGCGGGAGTTCATCGGCGATGGCTGTCATGACATCGCAGTAGATTGCGGCGCGCTCGGTCAGGTCGGTGATGGTGCCGGCCCGTTCGAGTTCGGCTTGCAGCGGGTTGTTCCAGCGGGAGTAGTTCCAGCCAGAGCCACCGTTTGCGCCGGTCGGCCATTTGCCGGTGCCGTGGTAGTTCATCATGAAGTTCTGGGGGTCGACCGCCGGGCTGGTGGTGTACATCAAGATGTCGAAGTCACCAACTTTGCGGAAGGCACCGCTGGCCCAGGAGCCAAACAGAACGGAGGAGGGCACATTCTCAATGTAGCCTTCTACGCCAACTTCGGCCCAGTATTCAATAATGAGCTGTTCAGCCTGCTCACGCAGTTTGTTACCGGTGGTGGTTTGCAGTTTCAGGCGCAAGGGGGTGCCATCTTCAGCGTATTTACAGCCGTTGCACTCGCGCACGCCGTCGCCATCTTCATCGGTGAAACCGGCTTCATCCAGCCAGGTGGCAGCCTGGACGGGATCATGGGCGCTTTCGGGAATTTCACAGCCAGCGCCACCCCAACCAATGTTGAGTTCCATGGTGCCGATGGTGGCCGCACCGAAGAGTAAGATGTCGTTCAGTTCGTTCTTGTTAATGGCCGCTTGGAGAGCCTTGCGGACCAAAACATCACCCAAGAGAGGATGCGGAATGTCGGCGGGATCGGGGTGACCCGACTCAACTGTCCAGTCCACATTGCTGGGGCCACCAGGGCGTTCGGTCAATAGGAGCAAGAGACGCTCGGTGCCGATACCGGGGGTGTTGTTGACGACGACGCCCGGTTTACCCTCGAGGTCGGGAACCACAGCTTCGATCAAGTCCCAGAGGAAGTCGATCTCACCAGTTTGGATCATGGCCATACCGGCTTCGCGGCTGGGGGTGATCCGGATGATGAACTTGTCGAGGTAGGGTTTTTCGGGGTAGTGGCGGTAGTTCTCGTTCTTGACCATCGTGATGTGGTCGCCAGGAACCCATTCGGTCATGCGGAAGGGGCCGGTTCCAACCACGTTCCAGTTGTAGGGCCATTTCTGCATATCTTCGGGGGCGCCGGTCGCGTGGCGCGGCAGGACAGCACCGAAGGCCTGCAGGTAGGGACCGTAGAAGGGTTCGAAAGTGACGACGGCGGTGTATTCATCCGGGCACTCTACGCTGGTAATGTCGGCGTAGTTGGAGGTGGAGACCGCACCGCTCTCGGGGTGCATCACCGCTTCCCAGGTGAAGAGGACATCATCACAGGTGAAGGGTTTGCCGGTGGACCACAGCACATCTTCGACCAAGTTGTAGGTCACGGTGAGCTTGGAGGCCTCGCCTTCGCCTTCAACCACGGCCAGGCCGTTCGATTCGGTCGGAACTTCCTGAGCCAAGACCGGGTAGTATTCACCCTGGGCGTTGACGCCGATCAGACCTTCCACGATGGGTGCGGTGGCCTCACCGGAGGCTGTCTGGGTGGCGATGAAGGGGTTCAGGATTTGGGGCTCCTGGTAGAGAGCGAAAATAACCTGAGTTTCCTCGGCCATTTCGGCTTCCACCTCGACGGTGACGACCACTTCCTTCTCAACTTCGACTTCTTTGACGACTTCAACTTCTTTTTCGACTTCGACTTCTTTCTCAACGACCACAGTTTCGACGATGGTCTCGGGGGCGCAGGCCGTGAAGACTAAAGCAGCGATCAAGAGTAACCCAATCAACAGGGTTTTTTTCTTCATATTTTCCTCCATAGGAATATTGAATAGAAATTTGGTTTACAGCCAAGTAAGGGTTTGAATATTTGATCGGTTATCAGGACACCTCCTTTTCGATAATATGACAGGCGGCGAAATGGCCAGGTCGCACTTCCCGGAAATCCGGGTCTTCTTGGAAGCAGATATCTTTCGCGACCGGACACCGGGTGTTAAAGTTACACCCCGTGGGCGGGTTGGCCGGGCTGGGGATATCCCCTTCGAGGATAACTCGTTGCCGGGCTTCTTCTACTTCCGGATCGGGTACCGGGACGGCAGACATAAGCGCTTTAGTGTAAGGATGTAATGGGTTTGCCGAAATTTCAATGCCGCTGGCCAATTCCATGAATTTGCCAAGATACATAACCGCCATTCGGTCGCTAATATGGCGGACCATACTCAAATCGTGGGCAATAAACAGATAGGTTAATTGCAGTTCTTCTTGTAAATCATTTAGCAGGTTGACTACTTGGGCCTGGATCGAAACGTCTAGGGATGCGATGGGTTCGTCGCAGATTACTAAGTCGGGATTCAGCGCCAGGGCGCGGGCGATCCCGATCCGCTGGCGTTGACCGCCGGAGAATTCATGGGGGTAGCGATTAACTAAACCGGGGTTGATCCCCACCAATTCCAGCAGTTCGGCGATCCGCTGGTTTTTTTCATCCCCTTTGAGACCATCATGGACCTCCAGGGGTTCACCCACAATCGTCCCAATCGTCATGCGGGGGTTCAGGCTGGCATACGGATCCTGGAAGATCATCTGCATCCGACGGCGGATGCCCCGCAGCTCTTTGACTTCCAGTTCAACCAGGTTGTGATCGTCGAAAATGATCTCTCCTGCGGTTGGTTCGTGGAGCCGGAGCAGCGTTCTGCCGATGGTGGTCTTACCGCTGCCGCTCTCGCCGACTAAGCCGAGGGTTTCACCCTTGAAGATCTCGAAACCAACGTCATCAACGGCTTTGACGTCTCCGATGTGCCTCTGAAAGACGACGCCCCGCGTGATGGGGAAATATTTTTTCAGATTTTTGACTTTTACCAGCGCGGTTTTCTGTTCGGTCATGGGATTATCCTTCAATGGTGATATTCAATTAATCCGCGATTTCGTTCCAGCGCCAGCAGGCGACGGTGCGGCCATCTTCGCCGGTGGCTTCGAGGGCGGGCATGGCTTGCTGGCATTGCTCTTGGGCGTAGGTGCAGCGGGGGACAAATGGGCAGCCATCTGTTAAGCCGATCAGGCTGGGCGGGTTGCCGGGGATCGACGTCAGGCGTGACCCGGGTTTTTGGTCTAGCCGCGGCAATGATGATAGTAAGCCGCGAGTGTACGGGTGCCGGGGCCGTTTGAAGATATCTTTGACGCGGCCGCGCTCGATCAGGTATCCGGCGTACATTACGTTAATGGTCTTGACCAAACTAGCTGCAACCCCCAGGTCGTGGGTGATCCACATCACAGCCATGCCCAACTGCTCCTGGAGCCGTTTGACCAGATCTACAATCTGGGCCTGGATCGTGACATCCAAGGCAGTGGTGGGTTCGTCGGCGATCAGGAGTTTGGGGTTGCAGGAGAGGGACATGGCAATCATCGCCCGTTGACGCATCCCACCCGAAAATTGATGGGGGTAGTCGCTCAGGCGTTGCCGGGCAGCGGGGATGCCGACCAGGGAGAGCAGTTCTTCCGCTTTATCATCGGCTTCGTTATCATCCATGTTCTGGTGGAGTTTGAGGGCCTCGGTAATTTGGAAGCCGACGGTCAAGACGGGGTTCAGGAACGTCATCGGGTCCTGGAAGACCATCGCGATTTCAGGACCGCGAATCTGGTACATGTCGTTTACAGGCAGCTTGAGGAGATCGCGGCCGTCGTACCAAATCTCACCTTTTTCAATCTTTCCCGGGGGGATGGGGATCAGGCGCATGATGGACCGGGCGTGGACGCTTTTTCCGCAGCCACTTTCGCCGACGACCCCTAAAGTTTCTCCTTCATCGAGGGTGTAGGAGACCCCGTTGACAGCCTGCACCACGCCATCGCTGGTATGGAACCGCACGGTCAGGTCTTTGACTTCTAATAACGGTTTCTGAGTTTCGCTTGCCATCATGTTCCTCTCTATTCCAATTGGATTTGGACGATTTCTAGAGCAAAGTACTTATTATTTATGAAGTTTCAACTGAGTAACGGCCGCACCCTTTGATATTTGCTTGACTCTGTTTCGCATTACTCCGGAGACTGTATTACTAACTAAATACTGTCAAACAGCGTGTTGGTGGGTGCAGCGTAAATTATTTAATTGTTACGAGGCCAAATACGCGTCTAGTTCGGCGCGGGCTTGTTTGAGCCTACTGGGTTCAGCCAACAAGTCAACGGCCGTCATTGCCAGGGCTTTGGCGGCGTCCATCATGGCTTTTTGGCCGCGTTCCGTCATGCACATATCGCGATATTCAACGGTGTGACCGGCGATTTCATCCGTAACAGTTTCAAGATAAGGATGAATGGCCGGAACCACTTTACTGACATTACCCATATCGGTGGAACCCATGCGTTCATTTGGTTCCGGGGCAATCACTTCTCGACCTAAGGTTGTAAGATTTTTCGCGAAGAGATCGGCTAGGGTTGGGTTGGGATAAATCTCGTTGTAACCGGGTTGAGGTTCGACTTTCAGGGTACACCCCGTGGCTTTCGCAGCGGCTTCAGCACAAGCAATGGCTTTAGCGCATACTTCGTCGCGCCGGTTTTCGGTTTCACCTCGAATACTAAATTCAGCCCGAGTGTAACCAGGGATGATGTTGGCCGCTTCACCACCATGAGTGATAATCCCCGCGATACGGTCTTTGATCTCGAAATGCTGGCGTTGGGCGTTGATGCCATTAAAAGTCAGGATCATAGCATCCAGGGCGTTAATACCCTCCTGGGGGCTGGCGGCGGCATGGGCGGTCTGACCATAAAATTCAATATGGAGTCGCATCGAGGCCAGTGAGCCGCGCGTGACCATGTTTTTGGCGGAGGGGTGGAACATCATCGCCGCGTCGACATCTTCGAAAACGCCGGCATCCACCAAAATCCGCTTGCCCCCGCTGCGTTCCTCGGCAGGGGTACCAATCACCCGAATTTGCCCCGCAAATTGGTCGATCACAGTTTTTATTGCCAGACCCGCGCCCAGCGCGGCTGTGCCGATTAGATTATGACCACAAGCATGACCAATTTCGGGCAAGGCATCATATTCGGCTAAAAATGCAATTGTGGGGCCTTCAGAATGGCCATTAATTGTGCCGGTGAAAGATGTTTCCAATCCCCCGGTTCCATTCGCAATTTCAAAACCACCATCCTGGAGCGCGGCCGTTATCGTCGCGGCCGATTCGAACTCTTCGAAGGCGATTTCGGGATTTTCATATAGTTGGGTGCAAACCCCCCATAATTTGGATTGAAGCGCGTCGACAGCTTCGCAGACTTGTTGTTTCGCTTCAGTCAGATTCATCTGGAACTCCTACGCAAGCATCTGAGAACTGGTCTTTCGAGAAAGGCCCCAGAAGCAGTTTTATTGTGGGTATCAATGCGGACAGGATGAAGGTGTTATGCTAAAACAGAGTACCAATAGAATATCCATCACTTTGGAAAACAATTCAGGGTTTCCAAAGTGCGTGTGCAGGGGTAATAAGTTTACTTTTTTGAGCGCCCAATTGTTCATTATACTCGATAAAATTTCTAGCTTCGTAAATTTTTATCATGATTTTAGGTATTTCGTAACTAAGTAAAATGTAAATTGGGGCTAGCGTAAAAATTTTCCAAAAAACTGATGTAAATAGTAGCAAACTGGCGAGCGTTATTGAATTAACGCGCTAATAAAATGGACAGTGCCACCGATTTCAGCAAACCGCTGGCGGCAAGTATCAATTTTTTCCATAACGGAGCCATCAGCGATGTCGGCGCGCAGTCGGGCTAAGCCTTGCGTGACAGCTTCCTCTGAAAGGTAGCTGAAATCTGAAAATGATCGGCGATAACTCGGATCTAGGGGCGATTTGGGATCGTAGAAATTCTTCGCCATCGGATCGTTGATCGGGGTGACTTCCACTTCCGATAAACCTAATTCACGTAACCATTGGGCGACTTGAGTAACTTTGGGTTGAATCACCATTTTTGTATCTAGTGCGCTGGGAAAATATCGCCAGAACCATACGGCCTGATTTTGAGATGGATCCCGTTGAATGATACCAATAGGCCCAGCTCGGACCAACCGGATGGCCTCTTGCAAGGCTTGTTTACGGGCCGCAGTGCGCTCTTCAGAGCTGAGCTTCAAGTTGGCGCCCACATGATGCAGGGACTGCATGAAATAGGCGCCGCCAAAGGAATTTGTCGCAAAGGGCATCTGGGTCATATCACCTTGGGATAGGTGAGTAACTCGAGATCGGGCCTGCATGAGCATCCCGATTGAGCGGTCTAAGCCGAAAATTTCGATCGAGGTTGCTAATAATTCGGCTTCCATCCGGCCAGTGCCGCAGCCTAAACTCAATATCGGTCCAGCAGCACCAGAGAATTTTTCTTGCAGAATATCCCGAATGACAGGGCTAGGGCGTCGAAACTGATCGTAATGGCTGGCGTTGGTGTCGTAATCGGTGAGTGTGGCGGTGTTTTGGTTAGTCATCATTGGTTTGATTATGCAGCGTTCGCAGCAAATCCTGACACACTGAGGTGATGTGGTTTTTTACCGCGACTTCGGTAGCAACGGCATCATGGTTTTCGAGGGCAGCGAGAATGAGTACATGCTCATCAATGTCGGTCACTTTACGGGCAATGATGGGCATTTGTGATGTTTGTGAGAAATTGCCAATCAGCATGGTCGGGAATGTGGCCCACATCTGATCCAAAATCCGGATTAAGTAGTCACGGCTGCTTAAACGATAGATCTTTTGGTGAAATTCGCGATTTAAGCGGCGATATTCAGCTATCTTGGCTGGTTCATTATTGATTTTAAGTTGCGCCTGAATTTGTTGCAAGTTATCGAGTTGTTCGGGTGTAATAATTTGAGCCGTAAACCCGGCGGCCCGACTTTCTAGACTGGCCCGATGAGCATAAATATCTGTAACATCTTCACTTGTAAACTCAACTACCCGAACCCCTCGATAGGGGATATGTTCGATCAAACCTTCTGCCGCGAGTTCTTTGAGGGCCTCGCGAACCGGCATCTGGCTGACCCCAAGTTCCTCAGCGATTTTTTTCTGTCGGATCCATTGTCCTGGTTTAAACTGACCAGCCAGGATCGCCGCACGCAACCGCTCAGACACAACCTGGTGGAGCTGTTGGTGTGAGTTCGAGTCGGGTAACGTCATTCGTGGAAATATTTGGGCAAAATGTGATATTTGATATTATATCTAATTTAAGATATCAAATTTGGAGGTGGGTGTCAAGATTTTTGAGCAGATTTTATTCAATTTTTATGATCGGAGACAGCCCAAAAGTATCCCGGAAATTTAGGTTTCTGGAAACCCGTTTCCGAGATACTTTTGGACGTTTCAATTGCCAATCTCACCCTCAAAAGCCTGAATCACCCGATCCAGTTCAGTGACTTGATCTGTAGACAGCGATGGGACTTCATGCTTTTGCAATAATTCCTGAGCCCTCGCCTCGGCAACTTCGAGTATCCCTTGTTTACCACCCTGCTCCCACTCTTCCCAATTATCACGCACCGCGAGTTGGGATAGCATGACCTCCCCACTTCGTAGATTCTGAAGCGTATGATCTTCGATCAAGAAGTTCCGGCTGTTGTCCATAACGGAATCAATGACACCCAGCGCTAAAGTATTCTCATTGACTTCAAAGCCCTGCCGGAGCCGGGCGATACTGCCCAAAATCTCATCATCAATCACCATCTGGGCCAGTGAACTGCTGACGCCGCCCTCCATCTCACCGACCCCTGAAATTTCATCGGCTCCCGCTAGCACTGGAATGAGGCCATTCAAAGCCCGTTCATACCCACTTTGAACATCAACGTTATGGGAATTGGTGCTGAAGCCATAAACATCCACTGGCATTCCGTAGAGGTGTCCCATCGCCACTGTTGCCGCAGAGACCAAACCGATTTCCGGGTTCCCCCAGATCGACAAGCCCGACCGGGGATCCATCACGCTCAAGCGTCCTTTGTAAATCATCGGCAAGCCGGGGTTAGTGAGTTGCGCTAGAACGACGGTGGCTAACACTTCCGCATTTTGTTGAGCCACTGCGCCCGCAATCGTCATTGGGGCGGTCGCACCCATGATGGGACAGGGCAGCGGTCCCAAAATTAATCCTTGCTGGGCAACTTCAAAAATTGCCGCGGTAATATCCACGGGGAAAGTCAAGGGGCTGATCGGCGAAATCCCCACAGTGACCGTTCCCTCCGGCATGGCAATCTGGACCATTTCAGCCATGGCCCGCACTTCGGCCGCGGTTTGCATCCCCGGTGCTCGGAAGGGTTTGGTCGTGTTCTTTAGCGTTTCAGTCGTCATATACAGGGTAAAAGATTCCACCGGCACATCCTGTGGCGTGTACAGTGGGGTGACTGTGGCAACATTGGGTAAAGCATCCAGTAAATGCGTTGATTCCGTCACATCGGCCCGGGTTGCTGCTCGACGGGTGTTGGATTCCGGTTCATAGACATTTGGCACCCCGCCAACATTATGGGCAAACCAACTCCCTCTACCAAATTGAATTGCCTTGGCTGGATCACGTCCCTGTAACTTCACGGACTTAGGTAACCGCGCTAAACATTTTTCGACCAAAGCAACCGGCATTAAAATCCGGTCTTCTTTTTCTTGCGCACCATTGTCGAGTAATAGCGCTTTACCTTCCAAATGTGAGATCAAAATACCAGTTTCAGAGAGAATTCGTAAAGTGGCTTCGTGAATGGTTTGAATTTGAGCTATGTCAAGAATTGGAATTTGTAACATGTTCTTCTCCACAAACTATCTTATGAATGCGTTAGTTAGTTGGGTACTAACCAACAAATAAACTAATCAACCATCTTTAAATACTTATCCAACCACCCCACAATCCGCTCCAGCCGATCAATCCGTAAGTCTGGCGGGCCATTACGCGAGAAACCATGCCCGGTCTCCAAGGGGTAACGTAGGAATACAACTTCTCGTTTAAGCGCCGTCAGTGCCGAAAAAAGCTGTTCGGCCTGCTCTACCCGGCAGCGCCAATCGCCCTCGCTGTGAATAATCAACAATGGGGTTGTAACATTGGCAGCCAAACGTAAGGGTGACTGCTGCCAAATTTTCTCGGGATTGTCCCAGGCGTTTCCGGTCCAATAGCCTTCCGGCATCGGGGCGGCATCACTGGTTCCGACTGCGCTGTGCCGATTAGCCACACTCCGTTCGGTGATCGCGCACTTAAATCGATCGGTTTGTCCCACGGTCCAATTGGTCATGAACCCACCGTAGCTGCCGCCCACAACCGCCATTCGTTCCGTGTCAATATAAGGCAATTTCTCGGTATAATCGACTGCCGCCATCAAATCTTTATAATCTAACTCTCCCCAATTGCCCTGGATGGCGGTCGCGAAGGCCTCCTCCCGCCCCAGGCTGCCGCGCGGGTTAGTGTACAAAACCACATATCCCGCCGCCGCCAGCACCTGAAATTCATGGAAGAAAGAGTTGCCATACTGCGCCGCTGGTCCGCCGTGGATGTACAGGATCAGCGGGTAGATGTTTTTAGGGTCAAAATCTGGTGGTTTAAGGAACCAACCCTGAACTTGGGTATCATCAAAACTTGTAAACCAGAATTCTTCCGGGTCAGATGGTTTGATTTCAGCAAATATCGAAGAATTAAGTTGAGTTAGGGGCTCTAACACACTCGTAGCCGCAGACTCAGTCTCCAATCGCGCGCCGTACACCTCCGCCATTTGTGATGGGTAGCTGACCAATAAAGCCCCCCGCGTCCCGGCAGTATTCATACTAAATCCGCTGACATCCAGCTTTCCCATAGTAAGTTGGGTCAGCTCACCTTTGAGAGAAACTGCGTATAGGTGGCAGCTGCCGCGGTCGCTAATCGATACGAATATTGTCTCTCCGGCTGCATTCCACGTTGGGCTTTGATTCCCAGCTTCCCGCACATCACTCAAGGTGGCATCTTCGGTGACGCGATCCAACGATTCGGTCAGACAGGTCGCATTTTCTGTGTCCAATTGAAGTACCCATAAGCGGTCGTTGTGCGTGCCCCACGGATCGTCTTCGGTTTCAAAGCCAATGTAAGCGATATGCGTTCCAATCGGCGACCAAGACAGGTTGTATTTATATCCCGATGGGGTCGTGATTTTTGAGAGTTCGCCGCCCTCCGGAGAAACCAGCCAGATATCTTCCAGATATGGCGTGTAAATATCCCCGCTGCGATTGGAGATAAATGCGATTTGATCACTTTCCGGAGACCAGGTGATATCCCGGTCGTCAAAATCTCCACTGGTGATTTGCGAACACTTCCCACTGGCAACCTCGCACACCCAAATATGCTGCCGCAGATCCAGATAACCCTGACCCTCGGCCCGGTACCGGCGGCGAGTGATCTCCCTAACCGGGGTAGATAATCCTTTTTTAGCGCGCTCATCTTTAGCTTTCTTGGTCCAGTCGGGATGGGTGGGGCGGAAGGTGAAGGCGATTTTATCACCTGTGGGTGACCAAACTGGTGCGCCCAGGCTGCCCTCTTCGAGTTGAGTCAGTTGCTGGGCTTCGCCCCCAGCGGTGGGAATCACCCAGATTTGAGGGCACCCCGCCACAACCCGGACGAACGCGATCCAACTACCATCCGGTGACCACCGCGGGGCGCGGTCTGTACCCTCCCCAAACGTGAATTGCCGGGTTTCACCGGACTCGAATTCACTCAAATTCAAAAATGTCTGGTAACGATTCTTTTCCTGGTCGATATTTTTGATAACTGCGACCACCTGATTGCCATCCGGGCTGATCTGAGGATCACCGACATATTTAAAATTCAACAAATCAAAAATCGTGATGCTGCGTTTGCTCATCTTTCGTGTTCCTTTGTGTCCTTTGTGGTTTTTCTGTATTGTTGCATCAAATCATCAAAAGTTTCACCCTGCCGGATCAATCGCACTTCTTCGCCGTCAACTAAATATTCCGCGGGCCGCAGTCGGGCGTTGTAATTCGAGGCCATTGCAAACCCATATGCCCCGGAATCGTAAACAACCACCCCGGTACCTTCTGGCGGCAATGGGAGGCGGCGATCTTTACCTAAGAAATCAGAAGACTCGCAGATCGGACCAACGACATCAAAGGTTTTTATCTCACCAGCGAGGGGTTCAATGAAGCCGATCTCATGATGCGCCTGATACAAACTCGGCCGGATCAACTCGGCCATGCTACCATCGGTAACAATGAAGTTTTTGTCACCATTGGATTTAACCCCAATCACCCGGCAGACCAATATTCCCGCGTTCCCGACTAAGCTGCGCCCCGGTTCCAAAATTAACGTGGCCTCCGTGGGGAGGTTTGTTTGAATCGCAGCAGTCAAATCCTGTGGGGTGGGGAAGTGGCCGTCCGTGCGGTGATAGTTGATCCCCAACCCGCCGCCGAGATTAAGATAGCGCAGCGGGAACTCTTGGATTTGAATGTCCTCGAAAATCCGGGCCATGATCACCATCGTTTGGTTGAAAACGTCCATTTGAGTGATTGTGGACCCTAAATGGCAGTGAATCCCCACCAACTTAATCCGCGGCATCTTTTTTATTTGGGTCAAAATTTCAGGGATTTGATCAACATTCAACCCAAATTTGGATTCCCGTAACCCGGTCGCGATGTACGGGTGAACACCGGGGTCTACATCCGGGTTGACCCGTAATAAAACGGGGACAGTTTTCCCTATTCTTTCCGTGGTCTGGTGAATATGAGCCAAATCAAATTTACTATCGATATTGATAAATACGCCAGTTTTTACCGCGAGTTCGAGTTCGGGCAGGGTCTTACCATTTCCATTGAAAATTAGCTTCTCTGGTGAAAATCCAGCCGCCAATGCCAACTTAAGTTCGCCGCCGCTGACTAAAGTGGCCCAACTCCCCATCTCTTGCAGCAATTTAAGCACTGTTAAATTACCATTAGATTTGATGGCATAAGAAATGACCCCCTCAATTCGGGTTAAGGCGCGCTGGTAGGCGGTATAATTTTCTTGGAGTTGAGCCGCAGAGTACAAATAGAATGGGGTGCTGGAGACGCGTTCCAGCAGTTCCGCAATTTTTACCCCTTCACAATGCAAATATCCGTCCCGAAATTGAAAACCCATAGTGTTGATTCTAGCAACATCTCCAGGTTTGCACAACCATTTTCTTGACATTCCTTCCGGCTGGCTTATAATTAATTTGTCAAAATGAAAAAATAAGTACTGAATGATTTGTACTTGAGACGAAATTATTTCATTTTACAACCCAGACAGAATTTTCCGGCGTGAAATTATCAGGAGTGACCTATGAAAACCCCCTCCTTCTTGGGAAGTAATATCACCAGAGTTAAGGCTCATAATTTGAAGGCGATTTTGTTGAGCCTGTTACATACGGAGAAGATTTCACGCGTCGAATTGGCTCGGCAAACGTCCCTGTCAACCACGACCATCACCAATCTCACCGGTGAGCTGCTAGGTCAGGGAATTATTGTTGAAGAAGAGAGTGTCCCCGTGGCAGGTACCCGGCGCAGCATCGGTCGGCCGCGCACCATGTTACGGCTGGTGCCGGATGCGCGCTATGCCGTCGGAATCCATATTGGGATTGGGCTTTACCGGGTGGCTGTCGCCAACCTGCATGCCAAAATTGTCCACAACAATATGGCTTATTTTGATTTAGACACCCCTCCAGAAATCATCCTGGCTCAAATTGCAGATTTAGTCCAGACGACGATTGTTGAGAGCAAAGTCGATGTTGAGCGCATCATCGGGGTGGGGGTGGGTGCTTCGGGATTGGTCAATTTCGAGACGGGTACCAATGTTTTTGGCCCGCGCTTGGGATGGCGGGATATCGCCATTGGTCAAATCCTTGAGAATGCGCTGGGTTTACCTGTTTGTGTGGACAATAATGTCCGCACGATGGCGCTGGCGGAGGCATTCTTTGGGGCCGGACAGGGGGTAAGCAGCCTGGCCTTCGTTTATGGCCGAGTTGGGGTCGGCTCCGGATTTGTTATGAATGGAGAGATTTTCCGGGGGAGTGGGGCCGGGGCTGGGGAAATTGGTCATATCGTTATGCGGGGTGAGAGCGGTGAGAAATGTAATTGCGGGAGTACAGGTTGTCTGGAAACACTTGTATCCGAGGCTGTACTTATCAAACAAGCTCAAAAACTCGCTGCAGAGCAGCCCACCGGGGCCCTGGCTCAAGCTCTCCAGGCTGATCCAGATGCGAAAGTTATCGACAAGGTTTTTGAAGTTGCTTGTGCGGATGACGAACCGACGAAGAAGTTGATTGTCGATTTGGCGAAAAACTTGGGCACCGCCCTCTCGAATCTCGTCAACATGCTCAACCCCGAATTGATCATTTTGGGTGGTATGTTTTCTCAGGGTTGTGAGATCATATTACCTGTCGCCGAAGAAACGATGCGCGCTACCGCCTTTGCGGGGTTGGGCGCAACCGTCCGGATACAAACGACCTCATTTGGCTGGCAGGCCGGGGTGACTGGCGCCGCGGCGCTGGCATTGACAACTTATTTTTATCAAAATACGAAGGAAGAAGAATAGAAAATGGCAAATTTACGGATCGCATTTGCACCGCTGGCGCGCACCACTTTTGATATTCCCTTGGCTGAGGAGGTTACCGGAGCCGCCCGAGAATATCTCCAATCGGCAGGGTTAAGTTTGATCGAGCCAAAAGAACTCATCACCGATATGCAAGCGGCCCAATGGTTTGCGGCCGAATTGGTGGAAGATCCGCCCGATTTGTTGCTGATCTTCCAGTCCACATTTGCTGACAGTACGATGGTGATGGCCCTGGTCGAAGCGGTGGATGCCCCTGTTTTTCTGTGGGCGGTACCTGAAGACCACACCGGCGGAAGGCTACGGTTGAATTCGTTTTGCGGCATCAACCTTGGTGGTCATGCGCTGACCCGCGCCGGACACCGCTATGGTTACGTTTTTGCCTCCCCAGGTGATTCTAAGGTCATGGAAAATCTGCTGCCCCTAGCGCAAGCCGGGCATGCCCGGAATGTGTTGCGGAAATCGAAGTTAGGACGGGTTGGAGACAATCCCGATGGTTTTGAAACCTGCTTGCTCGATCCTGATGTCATCAAAGAGAAATTCGGGGTGGATGTCGTTCAATTTAAATTGGAAACTGATATTTTCCCGCCGGCCAAAAAAGCGGATCCGGGAAAAATTGATGAAATTTATGCAGATTTGGAGGGACGGGTGGCTGGTCTCGGTGAATTAGATGCTGACTCAACCCGTAAGTCCCTCGGCGTCTATACCACACTCAAAGATTTAGCCGAGAAAGAAAACCTCGGCGGCTTCTCTGTTCGTTGCTGGCCTGAATTCTTTACCGAGTTGGGCTGCGCGGCCTGCGGGGCGATGTCGATGCTCAGTGATGAGTTGACCCCCTGTAGTTGCGAAGCTGATGTCAATGGAACGATTACCCAAATGTTGTTGCAAGCCATCAGCGGGGAGCAGGCTTTCGGCACCGACCTGGTTTCCATCGACAACGAGCGCGACGCGGTTGTTGTCTGGCATTGCGGGCTGGCCCCACTCTCGATGGCTGATCCTGATGAGCAGCTTGGTGTGACGATTCACTCCAATCGGAAATTGCCGTTGTTGTTTGAATTCACCCTCAAATCCGGCCGGGTTACGATTGCCAGATTGACTGAATCATCGGGCGAATATCGCCTTGTCGTTGGCAGCGGTGAAGTGGTCCGCGGCCCAAAGAGTTTCTCAGGTACCTCGGGTTTGATCAAGTTTGACAGCCCGGCTGCGGACGTATTGGATGTGATCTTGCAGGAAGGTTTGGAACATCACATCTCTGTGACCTATGGCGATCACGTCCCCGCCCTACTGGCCTTTGCCGAAATGTTGGATTTGCCAGTATTGCATCTGAACGAGATGTAATTGTCTCGAACATAGCGACAACTCGCTCCGCCGGTTTTTGGTGGAGCGAGTTTTTTAGTGCCAAGTCCCAGGATGGATATTCGGAATGAACCGATAGCGAGGTAGTGATATGAACCAGCAAAATTCAAAAGAGGCATTAATTCTTGAAATGTTGACCACCCAGGCAGGTTTATGTCAGAATGATCCGGTTTATCGTCAGGATATTGAGGAGCTTGGGGGGCATCTAAACGTCAATTGGGACTTTTGTGGAACGAAAGCTTATCAGACATTCAAATCAGATGAGTGTATCATCGATGTAACCCCCCAAACCATCAGATGATTGCTGTTGATGAAATAAAAAAAGAGTGGTTCCCAAACCGGGAACCACTCTTTTTTATAAGGAGACTTTTAATTTAGCGACCGCCAAATCCAGTCATCGCGATACCCTGAACGAAGAATCGTTGGGCGAAAACGAAGAGCAGGAAGACGGGTGTTAGCATCATGGTGCTGGCGGCAAAAACCAGCTCCCAGTTCGAAGCGTAGGATGAGTTCAAGCCGCGTACACCGAGTGCCAAGGTCCAATTGTCCAGGCTGTTCAGATAGATCAGCGGCCCCATGAAGTCGTTATAGTGCTGTAGCAAGGCAAACACGGCAATCGTTGCCAGAACCGGTTTGGAGAGCGGCAAGATGACCTGGGCGATGATTTGTATCCGGCTGGCGCCGTCGATCAGCGCGGCTTCCTCTAGCTCGATGGGCAGCCCTTTCAAAAACTGGACTGCCAAAAATACATAGAGGGCCGATACCCCTGTCCAGTAGGGCACAATAAGCGGCAAGAAGGTATCGATCCAGCCAAATGAACGGAACATGATGAAGCGCGGCACCAGTGTCACAACATCGGGGAGCATCATGGTTGAGATCAAAACTCCAAAAAAGATGTTTTTGCCAGGCCAATTTAAGCGCGCAAAGCTGTAGGCGACCACCATTGAGGAGGCTAAAGTTCCTAAAACGGCGAACCCAGTCACAATTGCGGTGTTAATGGCAAATTTTCCAAAGGGTAGATGTTCAAAGACTTTGGCGAAGTTGCGCCATTCGGGTTGTTCGGGTACCCACACAATGGGGTGGGCAAATACCTCGGTGGAGGCTTTCAGAGATGATGAGATCATCCAAATCGTCGGAATCAAAAATGTGATTACCCAAACCGTCATGACAATCTGCAAAACGATCAAACCTGTTTTTTCCCAGAATTGTTTGCGGCTAACGGGTTTCTTTTCCGTGTGAGCTGAGGGTGTTTGAAGTGTAGTTTCAGTCATGTTTTCCTCCACGCTTAGTCAGACTCGTAGTAAACCCATTTGCGAGAGATCACAAATTGGGCAATTGTGAAGCCGACCACAATAACGAAGAATTCCCATGATAGGGCGGCGGCATAACCGACATTGAAATATTCAAACCCTTGGCGGTAGATGTTGAGTACCGCAAACAGGGTCGCGTTTTGAGGACCGCCATCCGTCATGATCATCGCGGGGACAAAACTCTGGAAGGAGTTGATGATGGCCATAACCATATTATAGAAAATCAAGGGGGTCATCATCGGGATCGTGATGGCGCGCATCCGACGCCAAAATCCGGCCCCGTCCAGACTGGCGGCTTCATAGAGCGAATCGGGGATGTTTCCCAATCCAGCAATGAAGATCACCATCTGACGGCCGATCATCCAAAAAGACATGAAGATGAAGGCTGGTTTGGCCAAGGCAACCTCTTGCAGCCAGGCGATATCGCTGGGCAAACCCAAACGTCCCATGAAGTCGTTTAGAATACCAAACTCGGGGTGGAAGATGCGCTGCCAGACGACCGAAGTGGCCACAATAGGAACGATGAAGGGCATATAAAAACCAGCTCGATAGAAATCGCGGAATTTGAGTTTTTGGCTCAGCGCATAGGCGATGGTGAATGCAATCACCAACTGAATTGGCACCGCCAGGAAGGAGTAGAAAGCACTGTTATAGAGGCTGAGATTGGCGGTTGGGTTCGTAAATACTTTGACGAAATTTTCAAGCCCCACAAATTTTGGCTGGCCCAGTAGGTTCCACTTGTGGAATGATAGCCAGATTGAGTATGCCATCGGGTAGGCCGTAAACACAAAAAATCCGACTATGAAGGGCGAGGCTAAAAGATAACCTTGCATCCATTCCTTCATGATTCGGACCGATGGTAATTGTCGTTTTGTAGCTGGGAGGGTTGTCATACTGCCTTCCTTTCTACTGTTTGATTTTAAATCTATTGGAAAAAATTTTTTCTACAAGGAAACCAGGAAGGCATGAAAAATTTTCCTGATTTCCTGGCTTCCTTATAAATTGTACAGAGATGTTACCTTTTATCGTGCTTTGAGAAATTGGGCCTGCTACACATTTCTGGATAGCAGGCCCAATACTTAAACTTTCGATGTGCAGCTTAGCTGTTCAGTTCGTCGAGGAGGCCCTGAACACAGGCGTCCAGTTCAGGCAGAACTTCAGCGGCTGTCTTGTCACCAGTGACCATCGGGTCCCAGGCGATCGGTTTGGCACATTCGTTCCAGATGCTGGCCCGGCTGATGCCAATCACGTCGACTTCGAGGTTATTGGCGATCTTCAACCATTGGTCACCCATATCGACGCCGAATTTCTCCTTGATGGTCGGGAGCCAGAAGCTCTCGATCAGCGCGGGGTTGTTGGGGATGCGGCCGGTCTCTTGGGCGAAGACTTTGTTACCTTCTTCGTCACCCATGAATTTGGCGAAGCTCCAGCCGGCTTCCACGTTGTCGCTGGCGGGAACTACGACACCTTCGGCCCAACCGCGGTGCTTGCGGGAGTCATCTTTGAACTTCGGCATCATCACGCAGTCGAAGTCGATGGCTTTGCCGCTCTCGCGGAGTTCGGGGTTGTCCAGTCGGCCGAAGAACCAGGGGCCTTCGTACTTCATAGCCACATTGCCGGTGTCAATGGTGTTCGAACCGCCTTCCAAGTCGGCCGGGGTCGGGGAGACTTTGGTGTCGCCATTGAAGACGTCGGAAACCATCAATTGCAAGATTTCGGCAATTTCGGGCTGGTTGAACTGGGCTTTGGTGGGATCGATCAAAGAGTCGAACTCGCGGGTGCCGGAGCTCATAATCCAGTGGATGTCACGGGCGTAGGAGTTGTTGGCTTGGTAGCCAAATTTCTTGGTGTCGCCGCTGAGATCGGTCAACTTCATGGCGGTGTCCAGGAATTCTTCTACGGTCCAGTCTTCGGTCGGGTAGGGCAGGCCTGCCTCATCGAAGTGGCTCTTGACGTAGAACATCAACATCATACCGATCTGCAAGGGGATCAGGTAGGTTTTGCCGTCACGAACTGTGCTGTCGGTGATCGCTTTGATGTCAGGGTAGGCGGCGGTGAAATTCTCGAGTTTGATGAAGTCATCGAGGGGGGCCAGAACACTGTCATCGGCAAATGGCTGCCATTCCCAGCCTTGGGCGGAGGCCACATGCGGGGTCTCGCCGCCGGCGACCATGGTGCGGAGTTTAGCATAGAAATTGCCGCCACCGGGATCGGGGACATGGGTAATGTTGACGGTGACGTTGGGATTGCGTTCGGTGTACATGTCACCCAAAATGCCCCAAACGGGGACGTCAACGATGTCGCCCCAGGCCAGGAAGTTAATTTCTACTGGCTCATCGGCAGGGGCTTCATCTACAACTGCGGGTTCTTCGCCGGCGGGGGCCGGTTCATCTGCAGGGGCTGCACAGCTGGCTAGCGCGACGGCCGCGCCACCGGTGGCACCCAGTTTCAAAAAGTCACGCCGAGAAAATTTTCGTTTGTTCTCCATAAGATTTCCTTCTCCATCTAAAAATTTGGTCTAAATAAATGGGTTTGCGGAGACTGATTGCTCCATATGCATACTAAGATTGATATATCAGTAACAGCACCTCCTTAAAAACATTGTACAACAAATTTGAAAATTTTTCATGCAAAAAGCCTGAGGAGATTCCAACGGGCAAAAACGGCATAACCGCTGCATGGTCGCCACAGGTAATGGCAAAAATATGGGGTGTTGATGCAGATTTTGGTCCTCAACTTAGTATCAAAATCACGCTCAAACCAAAACTACTAAGTTGTGCGGAAGGTCAAGTTGATCATAAATTCAAGGAGAAACTGCATAACACCGAATTAATAAACCAATTTGATTAAATAATTATTGTATATTATAATGCATTCAACTTCGCCGTCAAGTAAACAAACGTCATTTTGACTGATTTTTTATCATTTCGGTGCAGTTTCAAAATAACCAACCTCATATTTTCACCAGAACGCGGTTTCATTTGAAACCGCGTTCATAGCACAACCCTACAGGAGAATCTGATGAAATTCTTTCTCGATAGTGCCTTGATTGACGAAATTGAATACGCCCTCGACACTTTTAACATCGATGGGATCACGACCAACCCCCGCCACGTTCAGGTTTCAGGTAAACCTTTCATGACCGCGGTCAAGGAAATCGCTAAATTGGTCGAAGGGACTGATAAAACTGTCTCTGTGGAAGTCAACCCCCATTTCATGACTTACGAGGAAATGATGCCTGAGGCTGAAAAATTGGCCGATATTTCCGAAAACTTTGTCATAAAAATCCAATGTGTGGAACCGGCCTTCAAAGTCATCGAAGATCTGGCGAAGAAAGGGATTCGGGTCAACTGCACTTTGATTTTCTCGGCCATGCAGGCGCTTCAGGCTATGAGGTCGGGAGCCTTCTATATTTCGCCTTTCATTGGCTGGAAGGAAGCTAACGGTGAAGAAACCCACGGCTTCATCGATGACTGTGTTGCCATTCGTGATAACTATATGTTCGACACTGAGATCATCGTCGCCGCGGTCCGCAACGCCCGTCAGGTTGTGGATGCCGCCATCACTGGGGCCGACATCGTCACCGCCGGACTACAAGTCTATAAAGAGGGCGTTTACCACCCCTACACCACCGAAGGGATCGGTAAATTCATCAGTTTCTGGGATCAAACCCAATACGAATAAGTGCGTGTCGGATTGTACTTTTTAAATAACTGGTTTGATTTACCGTCACGCCTGAGAAGTTTTCGGGTTGAGCTTATTTTCTAGTTCAAAATTCTTCCCGAAAACTGCACATAAAAATTATTTGAATAGGAAAATTCAAAATGACCAAAAGTATCAATAAAGTTATGCAAGGAATCGGACGCGATCCCCGCTTTGGTTATCTTCCCCATAGCGACCGCTATTTTATACCGGAACCACCTAAGTATAAATTCAATGTGATCGGTACGGGTGCCAATGGTAGTGAACATATTCGCGTGACGATGCTAGAAGGCCGAGCGACCATTCATGGTATTTATGACCCCAATCCAGGCAGCATTACCAGAGCTCAAACTACATATCAACAATTTGCTCCTGGTCAAGAACTGGTCGTTTATGACTCGCTCGAAGCGGCCTGCAATGCCCCGGATGTCGATGGCCTGATTATCTCTACGCCGAATTACACCCATCTGGATGTGCTGAAAGTGGCGATTCAATCGGGTAAACATATTTTCCTCGAAAAACCGATGGCGACCACTGTGGCGGATGCGTTTGAAATGGTGAAAATTGCGGAAACTTATCCGGCTGTTCTCCAAATTGGGCTCCAGTATCGCTACAAGGCGATGTATGTCGAAGCGATCCATGAGGTCCAGCAGCGGCAATCATTGGGGGATGTCAAAATGATCAGCATTTTAGAGCATCGATTCACCTTCCTCGATAAGGTCAATCAGTGGAATAAATTCTCGAAATATTCGGGGGGCACCTTAGTAGAGAAATGCTGCCATTATTTTGATTTGCTGAATTTGTTTGCTCAATCCAAGCCGGTAAAAGTTTTTGGAACTGGCAGCCAGGCGGAGGCTTTTACCGATTTCGAATATGAGGGTGAAAAATCCGATATTTTGGACAACGCCTTTGTGACGGTTGACTATGAAAACGGGGTTCGGGCCAGTTTTAACCTGTGCATGTTCGCCCCGGTATATTATGAAGAAGTCATTATCGTGGGTGATGAAGGCCGGTTGAAAGCCTTTGAAGATGCCCCTTTGTACCCCAGTGAACAACCAAAAAGTTATCTGGAAGTGGCGCGTGGGGTTGAAAAACCATCCCGGTTCTCCACCCCGGTTTATCCGGAGGTAATTTTGCAAAGTGGTCATAGTGGGGCGACATTCTTCGAGCACATCAAGTTGATTGATAATATCGAAGGGAAACAAACCAATGCCGCCACTGTAGCAGAAGGCTTCTGGTCGGTGGTTGTTGGCGCCGCGGCTGAAGAATCGGTCAAAACCGGCCAACCGGTAATGATTGATGATTTTCTCAAGCAAAACGGGATTTCGGATTTTTAGTTAGCCCCTTAGGAGGCTAGTGATGGATATTGGGATTAATTCGAATTTGTGGCCGGAAGAAACGCACCGCACCGAGTTGCCCCGCATTCTGGCGGAGATGGCGCAGGCTGGATACGCTGGAATTGAAATTGGGTTTCAGCGCGTCGTGGATTTGTACAGCCCGGAAATTTTCCTGGGGATGTGCACCCTAGAAGGATTGCAAGTTTCAGGAATTCACACACCCATTCAGCGTTATGACGATGGTGATCTGGATTACGCCAAGCGGGCCGCAGATTTTTCTCAGGCAATAAATGCGAAATTCATGCTGGTTAGCGGACGCGAAGGGACCGGTAAATCTCAGGACGAGTTCAAAAAGACTGCCGAAGTGCTCAATCAGGTTGGCGAAATTTGCCAGGAGAGCGGGCTGACTTATCTCTACCACAACCATTGGTATGAGATTGTCAACGATGCCGAAGAGCTGCATGCCCTCTGTGATCTGACTGATCCGAATCTGGTTTCGCTTTGTCTCGATATCGGCTGGGTAGAGCGTGCCAATGCGGCTTCGGTTGTTGAGGTGACTACCGAATTCCTGGATCGGATCGCCTATTTCCATCTCAAAGACACCAAAGATGATAAATTCGTCAGTCTGGGGGATGGGATCGTTGATTTCCCTGGCTGGCTGGCTGCAATTGAAGGTAAAGGCGACTTCTACCTGACCTACGAACGGGATGAATTCTTACCCACCGCGCTTGAAAGCGCTCTTCGGACGCGCGAATACCTGCGGACATTAGGCTTGTAGAATTTATATTGTTGTGATGAACAATGAACCACAAAGAGAACAAAGTATCTCCAAGGCTTCTCCTGAGTTTGTCTAAGGATTTCCTTCGTGCACCTTTGTGTCCTTTGTGGTGAAAAATCATGGTGACAATTGAAATGAACAAGAAATTAAGAATTTGCATTGTCGGCTGTGGCTATATGGGCACGATCCATGCTAATAGCTGGGCTACGGTCCCCGAAGTAGAGATCGTAGCAGTAGTCGATATTGATGAGACCCGCGCCGATAAGCTGGCAACCCAATTCAAATTAGACGGTTTCTATACCGATTATTTGGACGCGATTGCCCTCCCAGAAGTGGATGTGGTCTCCGTTTGCATCCCGACGAATTTGCACGCCGAAGTTACCATTGCCGCGGCTGAACTGGGCAAACACGTTTTGTGTGAAAAACCCCTCACTTTGACTACAGAAGACGCCGATCGGATGATCGCGGCAGCTGAAAAAAACAATATCAAACTTGGAGTCGGATTCATGCGCCGCCATTCGGACGTGGTGCAAGATTTAAAGGAAAAGTTGGCTGCGAACGAATTTGGTCGCCCAGTGCTCTATAACGCCTCCGATGTGCGCGAACTCCGCCCTAAACGCGTCATGCACGATGCACAGGTCAACGGCGGCCCGGTGATCGATATGGCCGTTCACTTGATTGACCTGTGGACCACGATTTTCGACTCACAGCCGGTATCCGTTTCGGCGCACGGATTGAAAATCGGTCAAGATCGACCCGAAATTGAGCATATCGAACATGTGGCGATTGATACGGCCACCGTCATAGTGAAATTCGAATCCGGAGATGTCGGTACTTTCGTCGTCACCTGGGGCTTGCCAGAAAAGGTCAACCCATCCCAACACCGGGATCAAATCTACGGGCCTCACGGGTTGGGAGAAACTTTTTTTCACGGCAACCAGCAAGAACTTCAGATTATGCGGGCTGGCGGAATTTGGGAAACGATCTCCATCTCCCACCAAAATATGTACCATAATCAAGCCGCCAGCTATACCAAATGGATTTTAGAAGATCAACCCTTCCCAGCGACCGGTAAAGATGGAAAAGCGGCTCTCACAGTCGCTCTGGCGGCCCTCGAATCCATCCAAACCGGACAAACCATTCAAGTCTAGAATAGTACGCGGAGATACGCGGACTGTAACGCAATTGAAAAGTCCGCACACTCCACGGAAAAATTATTTTTAGGCAAATTTCGAAAGATAGATAGCGTAAAAATCATGCTCAAACCGAAATTTGCTTATGCTGTGCGGCAAGTATGGTTAGTGAAAGAGCAACCACGAACCGCACAGCACATTCTCGAAAGTAGGAGAGAACGATGAAAAAAGGGATTTTATTACACGAAGCCGATGATGATGTGGGTGTCGCTGCCCTGGATCTCAAGGCGGGTGAAGAAATTCAAGCTGTGACCCTCGATGGAGACCCAGTCACCCCTATTATTTTAGTGGATGATGTGCCCCTGGGTCACAAAGTTGCCATGCGCGACATGGCAGAAAAGAAACACATTATGGAATATGGTCGTGAAATTGGCTATGCCTCCACCTTGATTGCCAAAGGTTCTCATGTTCATACCCACAATATTAAGAGTTTGCGCTGGGCTGGCGAACACCAGATCGTGGAGCGCTAGGAGAGAAGACTATGTCTTACAATGAAATTCCCCTGACTGGATACCGCCGCGAAAATGGTCGGGTTGGCATCCGCAATCATGTCTTAATCGTTTCCGTGGACGATATTTCTAATGCCGCGGTTGAAGGCGTTGCCAGCCTGATCCGTGGCACGATGGCGCTGCCGCATCCCTATGGGCGTCTGCAATTTGGTGATGACCTCGATCTGACCTTTAATACCTTAATCGGCGCAGGAAAAAATCCCAACGTTGCCGCAGTCATCGTGATCGGGATCGAACCAAATTGGACCGATTACATCGTTGAAGGGATTGCCAAAACGGGCAAACCGGTGGCCGGGTTTAGCATCGAGCGCTCCGGCGACCTCGAGACCATCCGCCAAGCAGCCTGGAAAGCGAAAGAGTTCGTCCATTGGGCCTCTGAACTGCCCCGCGTTCCGATTGAATGGAATGAAATTTGGGTTTCTACTAAATGCGGCGAATCTGATACCACCAGTGGGCTGGCTTCCAACCCCACCGTCGGCCGGGTTTTTGATCGTCTAGAAAAATTGGGCAACACGATGATTTTTGGCGAAACCACCGAGGTCACCGGGGCTGAAGACAAAGTGATGGAAGCCTGCGTAACCCCTGAAGTCGCGGCCCAATTTAAAGCCGCGTTCGACGATTACCAGAATTTAGTCAAGTCCCAGGGTGTCAGCCTGTTGGGATCGCAACCCACTGAAGGAAATATTCGCGGGGGACTTTCGACCATCGAAGAGAAAGCTTTTGGGAACGTCGAAAAAGCTGGGAAATGCACCGTGGTCGGCTATCTGGATCAGGCCGAAGAACCCAAAGGTCCCGGCCTGTGGTTCATGGACTCATCCAGCGCGGCCGCGGAACAGGTGACTTTGTGCGCGGCAGGTGGCGCGGCACTGCACCTCTTCACTACTGGCCAGGGCAATATCATTGGTAACCCAATTTTGCCGGTTATTAAGATGTCGGCCAATCCACTTACCGTTGAAACCATGACCGAACACATCGATGTTGACCTGACCGGTCTGCTAACTTTCGAGTACAATTTGGACGGCGCCGCCGATCGCACCATGGAAATGATGGCCCACACCATCAACGGCCGCCTGACCAGTGCCGAGGCCTTACGCCACGATGAGTTTGTGATCACCAAGCTGTATCGCTCGGCCTAGTTGTAGTAATTTATAACCACGAAGGACACAAAGGTACACGAAGAAAGTTTTTCTTTGTGATCCTTTGTGTTCTTTGTGGTAAGGAATAACTGAGATTACATGGAAGTTCGCCTCCCCTTTGGAAAATCTTATCAGACAGCTATCATCCCGGATCATATTTCGGTGGATTTTATTGATCCGCCCGAGGTCGCTGCGGCTGCGGATCCTTTGGGGTTGGTCAGCACAGCCCTGGAAAATTTACTTGGTGAGGTAGATTTAGCCGCACTTTCACAGGCGCGGTCGGTGGCGATTGCCATCAATGATAAAACTCGACCAGTGCCACACCGACATCTTTTACCACCTTTGCTGGATTTTCTCGTCGGGGCGGGTATTCCCACTGAAGCGATCACATTCTACATTGCTGTGGGAACCCATCCCCCGATGTGGGCCGATGAATTCGATCTGGTGCTGCCGGTTGAAATCCAGGAACGCTACCGGGTAATCTCGCATGACTCAGAGGATGAACGGCTTCTGGTGAATATTGGCAAGACCGGGCGCGGGACCCCCGTGTGGACGAACGCGGCGTTTTTCCATTCGGATTTCAAAATTGTTGTTGGCAATATCGAGCCTCACCAGTTTATGGGGTTTTCTGGCGGGGTAAAATCCGCGGCAGTAGGCTTGTCAGGGATCGAAACGATAAACAAAAATCATGCCCTGATGACAGACCCTGCTTCAGGGTTAGGAAAATTCGCCGGTAATCCGGCCCGGGCCGAAATCGAAGAAATCGGGCAGATGATCGAGATTCAATTGGCCCTCAACGCGGTTCTTAATCAAGACAAAGCCATTGTCCATGCCCTCGCTGGGGATCCCGGCGCGGTGATGAAAGCCGGGATCCCATTGTCCAAGGCAATCTGTCAGGTGGCCGTAGCCGAACCTTATGATATATTAATTGCCTCGGTGGGCGGTTATCCAAAAGATATCAATATATACCAATCGCAAAAGGGCCTATTCCATGCCGCCCGCGTTGTCCGTGATGGTGGTACCCTGATATTGGCGGCCGAATGTTCTGAGGGGGGGGGCAGCCCCCACTACGAAGAATGGATTGTGGGTAAAACCTCCCATGAAGATGTATTGCAGAAATTTAAAGAAGAAGGGTTTCGAATTGGCATCCACAAAGGCTATTTAATTGCCAAAGATGCAGCTCGTCTTACCCTAATGTTTTGCACGGCTATGGATTACCACCAGGCCAAGGAATTACTATTCAATCCACTGGACAATCTCCAAACCGCGGTGGACATGGCCCTGTCCGATTATCAGCCTGGGCAGCGGGTTGGGGTGCTAACCCATGCGGCTGCAACAATACCCTATATTGATGAAAAATAACCCCGAATTACGCGAATAAATTCTAAATTAGTGAAATTCGCGTGATTAGCGGTTTAAATTTGAAATTAGCGAGGTGAAAATGTACGGGACAACAGGAAAAATTTTACGAGTTGATCTGACCACCGGAACCTGGGAAGTCGAGCAACTGACTGAAGAGTTCTATCGACTCTACCCCGGAGGAAAAGCCCTAGCCGGGTATATTTTGTTGAACGAAATGCCCGCAGATATAGACCCTCTCTCGTCGGAGAATGTGTTGGTGGTTGCCAACGGTTTATTGACCGGTGCCCCGGTTTCTACGGCCACCCGCTTCACGGTTTCGGCGAAATCCCCGCTAACCAACGCTTACGGCGAATCCGAAGCGGGGGGATTTTGGGGACCAGAACTCAAAATGGCCGGATTTGAGGCCATTGTGGTCAAGGGCAAAGCCTCGGAACCCGTTTACCTGTGGATCGAAGATGGTGAAATTGAAATTCGACCCGCTAAACATCTCTGGGGTCAAAAAACAGCCGAAGCGGAAGCGATCATTAGAGAAGAATTGGGCGATAAGAAAATCCGCGTCCTCCAGATTGGCCCGGGTGGTGAAAATCTCGTCCGTTTTGCCGGACTCACCAACGATCTGCGCCATTTCAACGGTCGCACTGGGATGGGTGCGGTTATGGGTTCCAAAAACTTACGCGCCATCGCAGTCCGCGGCCGGACCCGTTACAAAGAAATAGCCCGTGACCCCCGAGCTTTGGTTAATTTCGGTCGAACGTTAGCGGGGCGAGTTAAAGAGAACCCGCTCTCCTGGGGCTTGCAGGATAAAGGCACCCCCGGTTTAGTCGAACCCCTCAATACCGCTGGGATGCTGCCCACTCGCAATTTCTTGCAGGGTGCTTTTGAAAACGTCGATGACATCAAATGGGAAGTCTATGAGAGTGAATTGCTCACTGCTCGAAAAACTTGTTATGCCTGTGCGATCCGTTGTAAACGTGAAGTCCGGGTGGATGGTGAAGAATCGGCGTATGGCGGCCCGGAATACGAATCGGTTGGCTCGTTGGGGCCCAACTGTGGGGTGGGTGATATCCATGCGATTGCCAAGGCCAACGAACTCTGCAATGCCTACATGCTTGATTCCATCTCTGCCGGGATGGCGATTTCATTCGCAATGGAATGTTTCGAGCATGGTTTATTGACCCTGGAAGATACCGACGGCCTCGATTTGCAATTTGGTAACGCCGAAGCGATGGTCACGCTGGTTGAATGGATCGCTCTGCGGAAAGGTATCGGTGATTTGTTAGCCGAAGGTGTGCGGCGCGCGGCCGAAAAGATCGGTGGGGATGCTGAGTATTTCGCCATCCATGTGAAGGGGCAGGAACTCCCGATGCATGAAGCTCGCGGTAAATATAATGTCGGGATGGGATATGCGATCTCCGAAACCGGCGCGGACCACCTGGTGGTTGCCCACGATTCAATGCTGGCAAACCCCGATGGGATCCCCTTTAAAAACGCGGCCCCCTTGGGGATCACTAGTGCTCAGCCGGTCAAGAGTCTCAATGATGACAAAATGCAGGCTTTCTTTGTTTTAGAGAAAGTGACCAGCTTCGAGAAAGTGATTGGTTATTGTTTCTTTGGACCTGCACCACGGTCTTATATTCAATTGCAGGAAGTTGTTGATTCAGTCAACGCGGCGACTGATTGGAATATAACTCTCGAAGACCTGCTCGAAGTCGGTGAACGCGCTACAAATATGGCCCGGGTCTTCAACGCGCGTGAAGGATTTGCCCGCAAAGACGACACGCTCCCCGAGCGGATTTTTGGAAAACTTGAAAATGGGGCTCTCGAAGGGGAAGTTTTCCCTCGCGATGAATTTGAAGCGGCGCTAACCACCCTCTATGGAATTAAAGGTTGGGATTTGGAGACTGGTACGCCAACTCGCGAGCGATTGGAAGCTCTATCTTTGGGTTGGGCGGCGGATTTACTCGAGTAGTAGTTATTGGGTAATTCGGTGATTGGGTTTTCCCGTGTGACCCAATTACCGAATACCTTGTTACCGAATTTATGCGCATCTTCCTCGGCGGACACCTCAATTTCTACCAGCCCAAAAAAGACAAATGGTTGCAAGTTCACTTGGAGCAACCAACTCGGTTGATTGAAATATTGGAGCGAGCTGGAATTCCGCTTGGGGAAGTTCACCTGGTGGTTGTGAATGGTGAGTTGGAAGAGCTACAGAGGGCCATCATAAAGCCTGCTGATGAGGTCAAACTTTTCTCCGCAGTTGGGGGTGGGTAAGGAATTGATCAAACTTTCTTATTCTTAGGGTTCTATTATTAGTGGATGGCTTTTTTTTGCGATAATTTATTCATTGAAGTGAAAAATAAAATATTATGACGAACAAGGCAGTTTCATCTAAACTTTCAGTTATCGAAAATAATTTGTTGGGGGTTTCGGTTCAAGAGATTCCAAAATTGATCCCTGGCGTCATTGCGGTGGCGATTTTGACCTGGGTAAGTATTTGGTTGAGTGGATTTATCGGCCAAGACCTGATGGGATTTGATAAATCCCCGATTTCGCCGGTGATATTGGCGATCATTTTAGGATTGGCTGTCACCTCTTTTATCCCACTGCCAGCCTCTCTAAATCCGGGACTCAATTTCACGGTCAAAAAAGTCTTGCGACTGGGCATTATTCTTCTGGGGATCCGCCTGACAATTTTTGATGTCTTTAAATTAGGCGCGTTTGGGGTTCCGATCGTTGCGTTATGCATTATTGGCGCGTTATTATTTACAACCTGGATTAATAAGAAACTCAATTTACCTGAGCGATTAGGAACTTTAATTGCGGTGGGAACTTCGATTTGCGGAGTGACAGCCATCGTAGCGACCAGCCCAGCTATCGATGCTGATGAAGAAGAGTCAGCGTATGCGGTCGCAACTATAACGGTATTTGGGTTGTTTGCCACAATTTTCTACCCCTATTTAGCAAATGAAATATTCAATGGCGAGGCGATCGCAGCCGGGTTGTTTTTAGGGACCTCGGTGCACGAAACGGCCCAGGTGGTTGGGGCTGGAAAAATTTATGCTGATATTTTTACCAAATCCCTGGCCTTAGATGTGGCCACAGTAGCCAAATTGGTACGGAATGTGTTCATGGCCGGTGTTATTCCGATCATGGCGTATTATTACGCTCAAAGATCGCAAAGTGAAGGCTTTGAGAAGAAAACCAGCATCCTAAAATTGCTGCCCCTATTCATTTTGGGTTTCATTGGGATGGCGATCTTACGGTCACTAGGCGATGCCGGGATTAACGCCACCGGACGGGCTTACAGTCTGTGGGATGGGGTGGCCTGGAAATCCGTGATCTCAGGCGTTAAGCACTGGGCCGAAATCTTCTTAGTAGCAGCCCTGGCCGGGGTAGGATTGAATACAAAGTTTAGTACTCTGAAGAAATTGGGCCTCAAACCCTTTTTAGTGGGGTTGGGCGCGTCAACCTCAGTCGGATTAATTAGTTTTGTCGCGATCAAATTGTTGGGAAATTGGGTGACGTTTTAAGCCTGGCTACATATGCGTAAAAAGCGGATGCCAACCTACGCTGGCATCCGCTTTTACTTCCCCCTAACCACCTTCCATTTCACACTGTTTTAAGATATTCACGGATTAGCAGCGCGGCCGTTGCCCCCTCCCCGGCTGCGGAGGCGACTTGTTTGGTGCTCCCTGAGCGCACGTCACCGGCCGCAAAGATACCGGCCACCGATGTTTCCAGGACCCCTGGTTCACAGATGCCCATTTTCCCATAGCCACTCGTAGGGGGATAATCACCGTGGATGAGAATGTGTCCGGTAATCACAAAGCCCCACTCATCGAGCTGGATATTTGAATTGTCCAAAAATGCTATATTGGGGGTTTGCCCAATAAACACGAATGCACCGGCTGGATGCAGATCGGCAGTTTTTCCAGTGGCAGTGTTTTTGGTGGAGATGGTGTTGAGTTTGCCGCCTGATCCGCAAAAGGCCACTACCTCGGTGTTAAATTGCACTTCGATCTTTGGATGAGACCGCACCTTTTCGACCAACACCTGACTGGCCGTCAGTTCATCACTCCGCACTAAGATGGTTACTTTTTCGACAAATTTGACCAGGAATAGACTCTCTTCAGTGGCACTGTTCCCGCCACCGATGACGACAACTTCTTGGCCTTTATAGAACGGGCCATCACAAGTGGCACAAAAGTGAATTCCGGCCCCGATGTAGTTTTCTTCCCCTTCAACTTCCAACCGCCGATAGCGGCTGCCAGATGCGATCAGAATCGACAAGGCTGAGTATTCACTCCCATCTGCGGTGGTGACAAAGGCGTACTGTTCATCTTTGTGGATTTTTACCACATCTTGCGCTTGGAGCATTTCAACGCCGAACCGGGCTGCCTGACGTCGGAGTTGTTCGGCAAATTCAGACCCTGCGACGCCGTCCGCAAATCCGGGGACATTATCGAGACGTTCGGTCCCGGCCGCTTGCCCTCCCAAAGCTGCGCGCTCAATCACCAGGGTGTCGATTCCCTCCCGGGCAGTGTAAAGGGCGGCAGTTAAACCTGCTGGTCCACCGCCAATTACGATCAAATCGTAATGGCTTTTTTCTGCTTTGGTCTTTAAACCTAACTTCGTGGCTAATTCCGCATTAGAGGGTTCTACCAAAATCGAACCATCTTCAAATTCAATTGTGGGAATGATCCGTTTCCCCCCATTTTTCCGGATGACATAGGCTTCGCCCTCTTTATCCTGTTCAATATCGACCCAGTTATAAGGTATTTGATGTTCACCTAAGAAAGTTTTGCTCCGGCGACAATCGGGACACCAATGAGCACCGTATAGAATAATGTTGGCATGGGAAGTCATAACTACTCCTCTTTTATTGGCTGTTTTTTCCGGACGGTACTTTGGTGCCGAAACTTACCTAGAATTTCAATCATAGCACAATGCAAAAAACCTCCTGACAGGGGATTGTCAGGAGGTTTTGGCATTGATATGGGTTTCGTTTAGAATTCTTTGTATTTTGCTTTTACAGCTTTACAAATGGGGCAACGATCAGGCGCATCCCCATAGACTGTGTGACCGCAAATGTCGCAGACGAAGATTTTCTGGGCAGCGATATCGGAGCCAGCTTTGACGGTCTCTTGGGCGTCACCGTACATCACCTCGTGGATTTTCTCAGCTTCCATGGCGTAGAAGATGCTGCGCAGCGCGCCTTTTTCTTCTTGCAATTTGGCAACGGCTTCGAAAGCCGGGTACATCTCTTCGACTTCGTAGTTCTCGCCACCCATTGCGGCCCCCAAATTGTCGGCGGTGTCTCCGATTCCTTTGAGTTGCTTCAGGTGATTGATGGCGTGGACACGTTCGGCATAGGCGATCGCGTTGAACAATCGGGCCACTTCGGGTAAACCCTCCCGCTCGGCTTTGTCAGCAAAGGCCAGATATTTCATATGGGCCTGGCTCTCGCCAGCAAAAGCGGCTTTCAGGTTCTCTTCAGTCATACTTCGCATTGCATTCTCCTAAATATAAATTTAATAAGTTGATTGATCTGTAAGATCAATCAACTTATTATTAACTATTCTTCTTCGCCGCCAGCGAAAACTTCGGCGGGCAGGGCGCGGGAACCGAGTTCGCGATCGAGCATCAGAAGGGCATGAGTATTCCCCTCAATCATCTTGAGTTGATCGAGAATATCGCCGGCGTTCTTTTCTTCTTCAACTTGCTCGTCGATGAACCACTGGAGCATGGATTGGCTGGCAAAATCGCGTTCTTCCAGTGCCAAAGCATACAGTTCATTGATGAAACCGGTGACCAATTGTTCATGGGCCAAGGTTTTTTCAAAGACCTCGATAGGGGAGGAAAATTCAATCGGAGGTCCTTCAATGGGTTGCAATTTAACTTCACCACCCCGATCATAAATGAAGTCGAAGAATTTGAAAGCATGGGCCTGTTCTTCGTGGAATTGCATTCGCATCCAGTTGGCAAAACCAGGCAAGGTGTTGGCTTCAAAATAGGCCGCCATCGAGAGATAAATGTAGGCTGAAGCTAATTCCCGCTGGATCTGGTCGTTCATGGCTGCTTCGAGTTTCTGGTTCATCTAGTTCTCCTTATGTTTCAAATTAGTGGTTGGGTTTTCTAAAGTTTGCTACGGCTGGCAATTGGGACACAGCCCAAAAAAATCTAGCCGATAGTTTGTGATTTGGTAACCGGTTTGCTGTGATACGGTGGCGGGGATATCTGCGAGTAAGTCTTCGTCCAGGTCGGTAATGGTGTTACATTGGGAACAAACAAAATGAGGGTGAGGGGGTTTTTGGCTGCCATCAAATCGGGCCGACGAGTTATCAATATTCAACTCAGTGATTTCCCCCATTTCTTTAAGCATACTAATGGTTTTATAGATTGTAGCCAGGCCAATCATTGGGTAGTCTGCCTGGACGCGGTCATGGATTTCTTCGACACTGAGATGATCTTGGTTGCCAATGATGATATTCAAAACCGCGACCCGTTGCGGGGTGACGCGCATCCCAGTGGCTCTCAAACGTTCGATAATTTCATCAACCGGGCTCAGGGTAGTTTCCATTTCCCACAGTAAAATATGAATAATTTGGATAATATTTGTCGAAAATAATTATTTATTGATAAATATTCTCAATAAGAAGTATATCATCAACAAAAATCGAAGTCAAGAAATTTGTATCAGTCAATTTCGGATATTGTATTGAGACCCAAACCAATCTTTTCTGAAATGAGAATTACTTAAGAATGAACTTGCAAAATACTCATTTTATGAGTCTCTTTGTAAGAACCCCCACATTCTTGGCATCAGAAGCGTAAGAAAAGAGAAGGAGCCTGTCATGAAAAAAATTCAATCATCTGAGATAACCCCAGAACAAGTTTATCTCTCCCGGCGAGATTTTCTCAAAGGGATGGGGATTGTAGGGGCCAGCGCAGTATTAGCCTCCTGTGGAGGCGGTGCAACTGACGAAGAAACGAGTTCATCTTTTAAAACACCTGAAGCTGTGCCAACTGCCACGATTGGAGCTGGGACGGACGAACTTGGGGATGAGCTGACACCGTTTTTTGATGTTACCCATTACAACAATTTCTATGAATTTACGGTTCGCAAAGAAGATGTTGCTGGCATGGCAACTAAGTTTAAGACCGATCCTTGGAGCGTTGAAGTTGGCGGGTTGGTAAATAATCCTAAAACCTATTCCATTGATGATTTAAAGAAATTTAGTATTCAAGATCGCATTTATCGACTGCGATGTGTCGAAGCCTGGTCAATGGTTATCCCCTGGATGGGATTTCCGCTGTCCGAATTATTAAATGAAGTCGAGCCTAAATCAGAAGCGAAATATGTTCGATTTGAAACTTTGTATGACCCAGACCAGTTCCCAGGCCAAAAAGTTTCATTATACGAATGGCCCTATATTGAAGGTTTAAGAATTGATGAAGCGATGCATGATCTAACCCTGATGTCAACCGGTCTCTATGGTAAAGATCTGCTACCCCAAAATGGCGCCCCAATTCGATTGGTGGTCCCTTGGAAATATGGGTTTAAGAGTATTAAATCCATTGTAAAAATTGATCTGGTTGAAGAAATGCCGACCTCCTTATGGATGGCAACGACCCCTTATGAATATGGCTTCTATGCCAATGTCAACCCAAACGTGGATCATCCCCGCTGGTCTCAGGCCTCTGAGCGGCGGATTGGAGAATTTGGCCGTCGCGAGACGTTGATGTTTAATGGCTATGAAGAAGAAGTTGCCCATCTTTATGCTGATATGGACCTGAATATTAACTTCTAGGGCATTGTTAGGTTAAATTTTGAGAAACTACACCCTTCGGTACGACCAGGAAAACACTGGTCTACTCAGGATGTTGCTTGTCATAAAATAACTTAACAGAGTGCTAGCATTTTCGAAACTCGCATAAATCTTTTGGTAGGCGCACGGTTCCCTACCTCCTCGCGGGGAGATATGGAGCCGTGTTTTGTTTTCAAGTTCTAAAAATATTATTCGTAAGGCATAGTAGATTTCTGGGAATCTATGAAATCAAATGAAGTTCAAATCGAAATCTGCTCAGGTGTGACGGTCAATCAAGTTTTTTTAATAAGGTACAAACCGCCACATACTTTTTAGAGGTGTATCATGAATTATCGGTATTTAGGATTTATTTTGTTTGTGTTGGCCTTCAGTTTGGCTGCCTGTAACGCATCTCCGGAGGCGACCCCCTCCATGGACGTTGAAATGGAAGCTGCCGAACCCGTCGAACTGGCGGCTACTGCTACTTCTCCCCTGGAACCCGCAGCTGAACCGACTCCCACAGATGCAGCGGCAGTTGGTGCCGATGAAACCACCTCACATTCGGAGGTAGGTGAATGTGTTGATCCCTTTGAAGGGACAAATGTGCGTTTTAGCACAGTAGCCTGGGCTACGAACTTCTGTAAACACAGCGTACCGTATGATGAGTTTCTCTCTGGTGGCCCCCCGCGCGATGGCATTCCACCAATCGATGACCCCAAGTTTGTAGACATCGCCGCAGCTGAAGAGTGGTTGGATGAGGTTGAGCCGGTGATTGCGGTTGAAATCAATGATGATGCGCGCGCGTATCCCCTCCAAATTTTAATTTGGCATGAAATTGTCAACGATGAGGTCGGCGGGCAACCGGTTGTGGTGACTTTCTGCCCACTGTGTAATACCGCATTGGTATTTCATCGGCCCTCGATTGGCAATATTCCCCTTACTTTCGGGACCACGGGTAATTTGCGCAACAGTGATCTGGTTATGTGGGACCGCCAGACCGAATCCTGGTGGCAGCAGTTTAGTGGCGAGGCCATTGTCGGCGATATGACCGGGACCCAGTTAGAATTTGTCCCCACGGGATTAATCTCTTGGGCCGATTTCAAAGATCGGTATCCAGAAGGTGAAGTCTTATCCCAAGATACGGGCTTCGTTCGGCGGTATGGTTCAAATCCCTATATTGGCTATGACAATGTCAATGAGTTCCCTTTCTTGTATTCTGGTGATCTTGATGATCGCTTACCCCCGATGGCCCGAGTTTTGGGGTTCCAATTGGAGGGGGCGAGCCTGGCAA
This sequence comes from uncultured Anaerolineales bacterium, assembly GCA_964453155.1. Classification (GTDB taxonomy): domain Bacteria; phylum Chloroflexota; class Anaerolineae; order Anaerolineales; family UBA11858; genus CAYVQU01. Next base: position 41,011 of record CAYVQU010000021.1, read on the forward strand.
TTTCACTCGATAAATTGATTGAATCTCAAACAGTAAACGTGGTTCTCAACGAGATCCCGGTCGTAGCATTTTGGAAAGCCGGTACTTCTTCGGCTGTAGAAGCCGCCACCCTCGCTGGCGGCCGGGATGTCGGCACCACTGGTGTGTTTTTAAGCACCGTTGATGGTCAGGTTTTGACTTTTTCAGCCAACAACGACGGTACTTTTAGCGATGACGTTACCGGATCGGTATGGAACATTTTCGGAGAGGCAATTGCCGGGGATTTGAGTGGAAAAAAAATGATGCGGTTGCAACACCACGACACTTTTTGGTTTGCCTGGGCTGCATTTGTGCCTGAGGCGGTGTTGTCGGAGTAATCTGTAGCGAATAGCTAACGAAAAACGGATGCTTGGGGAGCATCCGTTTTTCTGCTCTTTGCTCAACTGGCAGGAAATTATTTCCATGTTGCGAGAAAAACTATACCACCGAGTATTAAAAGTTGATCCCAACTTCATTCTGAACTCAGATATCCCGACCGATTCTTCGATTCTGTATCAGGATCAATTGGCTGCGGTGATCAAAAATGCCATGAATCGCTTCAAGGCGCTTGCAATGGACGAGGCTGGGCAGCAGGTAGATTATGCCCGCTTGGCCCAGAGTCCTGAATATCAGGAATTTTGCGTTCTAGTAGGTCACTTACACCACTTCGATATTGAATCACTAAAAACACCAAACGAAGAAACGGCATTCTGGATCAATCTATACAATGCTATGGTGGTCGATGCTGTCATTCAATTCAATGTTGAACAGCGCGTGACCGAAGGTTGGCTTGGTATTCTGGCATTTTTTGAACGCGCTGCTTACCAAGTTGGAAGTTATCGTTTCAGCCTGACCAATATCGAACATGGGATTTTACGCGGCAATCGTGGCTTTCCCTATTTCCCTGGAACGCATTTCGCGGCGAATGATCCTCGCAAATCAGTTGTGGTTGAAAACATTGATCCCCGAATTCACTTCGCCCTCAATTGCGCCAGCCAATCCTGTCCCCCGATTGGGGTTTATTCAGCCGATCGAATTGACACTCAACTCGAATTAGCCACTCGAAATTTTATAGGTAACAATATCCAAGTTGACGAGTCCAAAAATCAACTTTCTCTATCTGCAATATTCAAATGGTATGGGGTTGATTTTGGCGGCAAATCAGGAATTATTGATTTCGTGATCCAGTATCTTTCCTCGGGTGACCGTAAAATATGGCTGGAAAAATATCGCCATTCCGTTCGGCTGAAATATCAACCATATGATTGGGGATTGAACGGATGAATTCCAGGGACCTAAAGCAATTGGACGCAGATCAACGCGGATGAACGCTGATTTGTCATTCTCCATTCTAATCCCTCGACGAGTTCAGGATAGACTCATCCCAAATTTGGGGGGAGAATTGGCACCCTACGGTAAATTATGATCTCCAAAAAACCAGCCCGCTAATATCGGAAACCAAGATCATATTCAAACCTACTTCAACTGAAATTTGCTCAGGTTGGGCGGTAAACCTAAAAAGTAAATAAGTCTCCCCCAAACCGCCCAACCCACATGCTATAATTCGGTCAACCTAAAGGAGTAGGATATGTCCACACGCACCAATATCGAATGGTTGGCTGATTTACGGGGACCGGACAATGCCCAGGCAATTGCCGATTTACGGGCTGTACTGGTTAAGGGGCTAACTTACGCCCTCTCAAGCCGGATTAAGACCGATTTGGATGATATGGTTCAGGATTTTGCCCAAGATGCTTTGCTCCGCATCTTAGACAAAATCGACACTTTTCGCGGCGAAAGCAAATTTACCACCTGGGCGCAAAAAATTGCAGTTCGGGTAGCATTTACTGAAATGCGCCGTCAGCGCTGGAAAGACATCTCCATCGAAGATTTGCTCCCCGAAGAAAGCATGGATTTCACCCCTTCAGTTTTGGCCGATCCCAGCCCTGATCCTGAAAAACGCGCCAATCAAACGATGTTAGCCGAAATGGTCCACAAGATGATTGCCGAAGAACTAACTGATCGGCAGCGGACTGCGATGCTGGCCATCATGGCAGGGGGGATGCCACTTGAAGAGGTCGCCGAACGCATGGGAACCAACCGCAATGCGCTCTACAAATTGATCCATGACGCGCGTAAGCGGATGCAACAACGTTTACTCGCTCGGGGGATGACGCCGCAGGAAATCTTAGCAGCTTTTGAGAATTGATTTCTAGTACGTTAATGAAATTTTCTTGCAATGAATATTGGCTCCCCATTTTGTAAGGATTTTCAGCCCAGTGGCGTCAAGGAACCAGGAGAATGAAATGCAATTAACCACCGACGTAATCCGCAAAATGATGCGTTCTATTCATAAGACGTATCAGCATGAACTCACTTGTGGTGAGTGTTTTAATGAAGTAGACCGCTTTGCTGAGATGGAATTGGTCGGCAAAAACGCGGCCGAGGCCTTGCCCCTGGTACAAGAGCATCTTGAACGCTGTGTGGGGTGTAAGGACGAGTACGAAGCCTTGTTAGACGCCCTGCGAGCTATGCAGGAATAAAGGCCATTATTTCTGTCAGCTTCCAATGTCATTGCATTACCGATCTGATAT